>NZ_JBJEES010000162.1:0-4710 GCF_051873315.1 Lactobacillus sp. | reverse complement strand
TCCCAAAACATCCCCGAAATAGAGAACATGATCATTTTAGCAAAAAATGACCATCTCCTCAAATATTCTGCTTAAAAACTTTTACTTAAGCTTGGCCAAACGGACAACGTCGCGTTCGATCATCAATTCTTCGTCAGTCGGAATTACCAAAGCAGCCAGCTTGGAATCTTCCTTGGTGATGAAGCCTTCGTCGCCAGCCTTGTTGGCTTCTTCGTCAAAGTCAACGCCCATAAAGGACAGGGACTTCATCACGTCTTCACGAACTTCATCGTCGTGTTCACCGATCCCGGCAGTGAAGACAACCGCGTCTGCCCCGCCCATTTCAGCAATGTAGGAGCCAACGTAGCGGACTACCCGGTTGATGAAGATCTCATCAGCCAGCTTGGCCCGTTCATCGCTGCTTTCCCGGATGTCGCGCATGTCGCTGGAGATACCAGAAATGCCCAGAAGGCCAGACTTGTGGTTCAAAATGTCAATCATTTCGTTGAAGTCGGTCATGCCTTCCTTCTTCATGATGTACTGCAAAACTGACGGGTCAACGTCACCTGACCGGGTCCCCATGGTTACCCCAGCCAATGGTGAGAAGCCCATGGAAGTGTCGTAACACTTGCCATCCTTAACAGCAGTAACTGAAGCACCTGAACCCAGGTGGCAGACAACCAGCTTGAGGTCCTTCAGGTCCTTGCCCAGCATTTCAGCGGCTCTGCCTGCCACGTAACGGACGGAAGTGCCGTGGGCGCCGTACTTGCGGGCCTTGTACTTCTCGTAGTATTCATATGGCAATGAGTAGAGGTAGTGAACCGCGTCCATTGACTGGTGGAAGGAAGTGTCAAAGACGCCGACTTGCGGCACGCCCGGCAACAGGTTCATGAAGGCTTGAATGCCGCGGCCTTCTGCAGGGTTGTGCAGAGGAGCGTAGTCAGTCAAGTCAAAAATCTTGTGGATGTTGTCCTTGTCGATGATTGCTGAGTCTGGGAACAATTCCCCGCCGTTCACGATCCGGTGGCCAACGCCGACAATTTCCTTAACGTCTTCAATAACGCCGTATTCCTTCAGCCAGTCCAGCAGGGTTTGCACGGCTGCTTCCTGGTTTGGCAGGTCAACTTCTGCTTCATGCTTAGTCCCATCAGCCAACTTCATTGAGAAGCTTGAACCATCGATACCAATTCGGTCGCCCAGGCCGGAAGCTAAGACACTCTCATCAGCTAATGAGAACAGCTTATACTTAAATGAAGATGAACCAGAGTTGATTGCTAAAATCTTATCCATTATTAAAAAACTCCTTTTACTCACTTCACAAACTTAATTATCTTTTTTAGTATACCACTCGTTCAGTTTAATATTAAGGGCTACCAAAGATTCTTCCTTCTTCAGGTTCTCAAGCTTTGTGAGCAAAACTTCCTTCGGCGGCTTGCTTTGGCCGTGGTTTTGGAAGATAAGGATACTTTTTTGATTTATCTTGCTTTGGAATAAGCTGCTTGGCAATTGCACGATCGCCTGCAGGTAGACCTTGCTGGCCAGCCATGGCATAAAGTCGGCCCCAACCGTCCCAGTCAGCATGTTCTGCGGCACTAAAAGAAAGGCAAAACCGTCTTCAGCCAGATTCTTGACGATCTGCTCAACGAAGAGGACGTGCGCGTAAGCGTGCCCTTCCTTGGTCCGGAGGTCAAAGTTCTTGGCGTTGTCGTCATTAGCGTAAAAGCCGATCGGCAGGTCGCTGACCACAACGTCTGGCTTGACCGGCCAGTCGGTCAAGGCATCCTGGCAGTAAAAGTCGGCCTTAAGTCCCGCCAAGTGGGCGGCCACGTCGGCCAAATTGAGCATTTCTTCATCATTGTCCAGGCCAACCAGGTCAAAGCGGTCTTCTGAATGATTCTGGGCCGCCAATTGCTGGTCAACTGAGAAGAGCAGGTTGCCGCTGCCAACTGCCGGGTCCAGCAGGACTTGCTTTTTCTTAGGCAGGAGCTTGTCCATAAACAGGGTCAAGACCGTGGCCAAAAGCGGCGGAGTCGGCATCTGGTTGGCATCCCGCCCGTCGTCATTGATGGCCTTAAGGACCAGGAGGCCATAGACCTGCTCTTTCTGGGCCTTTGACCAGTTCTTGTAGTCTAAAGCCGCGTAGCGCTCTTTAAGCTCAGCCACCGTCTTTTGGTCCGGAGCTCCCATTTCCACGCGGATTTCCCCGCTTTCCAGGTTGTCAAAAGTTTCCACCAAGGCATCAGCCAGGGATACGTTCAAGGCTTCTTGCAGGCATTCAACTGCCTCTAAAGTCTGCCCAAACAGTTCTTCAATTCTATTCATGACTAAGTCCACCCTTCTTTGCAATACATACCAATTCTAATGATTTACAAGGAAGGGTGCAAGAAATTTCACCCGCCCCATAAGTAATTTGCCAGCAGCTGGTTGATCCGGATAACGTGTTTATAAGCGTCCAGATAGCTTTCAATCAGCAGAATCGTTGTGGCTAGCAGCAGCACGCTGGTCAGCAGGGCGCTCCCTTTTTGCCGGCTTAACTTGGTCTGTTTTCTTATCTTCAGTCTTTTTCTCAGCCTCCTTGTCTTTTTCCGGTGCCTTGTCGACTTTAAAATACAAAATTGACCTTTTCCCATGTTCATTGATATGAACCTCCATCAAGCCATCTTTGGCCGCGAACGTTGCCCCCCAGATTGGCATCAGGGTCATGTTGCCGCCATTTATTCCGGATCTTCTGACCCGAAGATTATTTCCGCTATTGTCCATTTCCAGAACATAGCCAACTTTGTCTATTTTTTCTTCCCCCGTCTTGTCGTCCTTTTTCTCTTCTTTGATGAACATGATCTTCAAAGGATTGGAATTCTCCAGATCAATATAGGTCCGCTGGCTGTCCTTTTTTAAAAACTTGGAGAACTGGACGTAAGAAAAGGCCAGTTCATTGGGGTCATGCCGGTCTTTTTCAAAAAGGGTAAAAAGCTTAAGGCATGAGGACAAGAGAGATAGGCAAATCACCGTTACCAGGAGGGCGACCATGGTCTCCATTAGGCTAAAAGCCTTACTTTTGGCAAATCTTCCGCTGGGTTTCATCATACAGGTCTCCTTTGCCGGTCAAGACATACTCGTGGTCTCTGACCTTAACCCGCTTGACCGGGCACTCTTTCAACATCCGGTAGGCCAGAGCCTGGTTGGCCCGCTGGCTTGACTCTTGCTCCAGCTTTTTAAGCCCGCTGAGGCAGGTGACCGCGGTATTTAAAGCAATGCAGACGATAGCCAAAGCCACTACTGCCTCCAGGGCTAAAAAGCCTGCCTGCTTACTTTTCATTGATCTTCCCCCATGGCAGCAAAAAGGTGTATTTTTTAACATACTCTTCTTTCCCCTTATCATTCTTCACGATTCTCAAGGTAAACGGCTGGCTGGTGATCCCGTCGTTGGTGATGCTGAGGCCGGTTTTATCGCTGAAAGAAGTATAAACCGTAATCCCATCCGGAATCTTGAGGCTCTCATGTTTGCCGTCTTGAATGACTTCAAGCTTGCCTTGTTCACTCTGGTTGTAGATCACGACCCTCTTTCCCGTAATAGCAGCGCTTCTGATTTTCTCTTGAAAAAGTCCCGCCGCCTGCCGGCAGAAGCGGTCAAAATTGATCTTGTCCTCAAAGCCTTGAAAGCTCATCTCCCCGATTCCCAGCAGCATCCCCGCGATGGCCAGCGTGATCACCGTCTCCAGCAGGCTGAAGGCCTTCTGCCTCATTCTCCGCTCTTGGCGAAGTCACCAATCGCCAGC
Source organism: Lactobacillus sp. (assembly GCF_051873315.1). Taxonomy (GTDB): domain Bacteria; phylum Bacillota; class Bacilli; order Lactobacillales; family Lactobacillaceae; genus Lactobacillus. The sequence continues at coordinate 955 of NZ_JBJEES010000162.1, read as the reverse complement.
TTCTTGTCTTCAGCCTGCTTCTCCTGCTTTTGCGTCAAGTAGTGGGCATCCACCATTTCCTGGAAAGAGGCCGGGGTATTGCCCGTATTTTCCTCATATAGCTCCACCTGGGTCCGGATGGTCGTGGTAAAAGCATCGTTGGTCCGCTTGTCGGCATGGTCCTTTTGGGCTAGCAAATTTGGCGAAATCAAGAGAACCAAGGTCGCGATGATGGCCACCACGATCACCATTTCAATCAGGGTAAAAGCCCGCTGGCGTTTTGGCCAGAATCGTCTTAAATGTTTCATTTGCTTTTTTCCTCCTCAAAAACTAAAGCTGCTGCATGCTGTCGTATATTGGTAAAAGCAGCTTCAAATACATCCCAATAATGCACAGGCCGATCAAGATAAAGCAGACCGGCTGCACGTTGACAATCAGCTTAGACAGTTTCTGGCGCAGGCGGCTAAACAAAAGCCGGGACAAAAGCAGGCACTGCCGGCTCAGCTCTCCTCGCTCACTGCCCGCTTGCAGCAGCATCAAGAGGTCCTGGCATAAAAATGGCTCCTTCTGGATGACCTCTTCTACTTTCTTGCCCCGCAAAATCGCGTCTCTTGCCCGCCTGCCCACTTCTTCTTGGAGAGACCCCGGCGCCTGCCGGCAGGCAAAGTCGCACATCTGCTGCAGGGAAAAGCCGCTGGCCAAAAGCATGCCCAGGTCATAGGAGATCAAGTACTGGCCATACAAGGCCACCACCGGCCCCAAAAGTGGCCAGGTCAAGAACTTTTTAAAAGACTGATAGTCCTGCTTTTTCATGTAAGCTGCCGCGATAACGACTAACATGATGACCAAGACCAGCAAAAAGACTAAAACAAGCAAGAGCAGATCCCCCTGCTTGGCGGAACTGCCGGCAAATTCTACCGACAAAAATTTCTGCATGAAGAGCAAAATCAAGGTCATCATCCCAGCCAAAACGACC
>NZ_JBJEES010000161.1:0-66343 GCF_051873315.1 Lactobacillus sp. | reverse complement strand
TCTTCGGCGGCCGCCTGGGCCAGTACAAGTACTACAACATGGACCAGGTCATCGCTGCTGCCCTGGAAGCCGTCGAGAAGGAATTTTAAGCATGAGCAAATTAGGAACCAAGGACGGTTTCGCTGCCCAGAAGAATGCTTTTGCAGGCAGCGACCACGTAGTTTACGTTGAAGGCGAAGATTTGAAAAAGCTGAAGCAAACCCTGCTGGGGATGCTCCAGGACTTCATGGCCGTCTGCGCCAAGTATGACCTCAACTATACGCTCAGTGGGGGCTCAGTCTTGGGCACGATCAGACACCAGGGCTTTATCCCTTGGGACGACGACATCGACATCAACATGCCCAGAAAAGACTTCAACAAGCTCAAGGAAGTTTTTGACAAAGAGTTAGGGGAAGGCTACAAGCTGCTTGCCCCTGAACTGACCCCAGGCTATGGGGCAGCTGCCAGCCGCTTCATCAAGAAGGGGACGGTTTACCGCACCTTTAACGACGTGGCTGAGCCCAAGGAAAACTGCGGGATCTGCATTGACATTTTTGTCCTGGAAAACACCCCGGACAATGCCTTGGCCCGTAAGCTTAGGGGCTACTGGAGCCTGGCAGTAGGCTATTTGCTCAGCTGCCGGAAGGTTTACGACTACCTGCCAAAGCTCTTGGCAATCCAGGACACGCCGGAAGTCAGAGCGGCTTTTGGCAAAAAATACAAGGTCGGCCGCTTCTTCAAGTTCATCCCGCTGGATACGGCAACGCGCTGGACTTACAAGGTTTACTCCGGCTGCAAGAATGACAACTCCAAGTACGTGACGATTCCAAGCGGCCGCAAGCACTATTTCGGGGAAATGGATACCCGGGAGAATATGTGCCAGGCTACGGAAGGAACTTTTGAGGGGATCAAGGTCAAGCTTCCAGCCGGAATCGAAAGCTACATGAACCGGCTGTATGGGCCAGACTACATGACCCCGCCGCCGGTCGACAAGCGGGAAAAGCACCCGCTCTTTGAATTCAGCTTGGGAGAAGACAAGGATTAATGAAGAAGTACCAGATTTTTGAAGTTTTCAGTTCAGACGACACTGCCTTAGGGAAGGCTCCGTCTGACATCAACCAGATCGCGGAAAAGGCGGGCTTTGAAAGCCTGCGCTTGGTCCGGGTCTGCGCTGGAAAAAAGGATGCCCTTTCCCGGGTTCGCCGGCAGTTGCACTACCGCTTCAGCTGGCAAAAGCTCTACAAACAGATCGAACCTAATTCTATCGTCCTCTTCCAGGCCCCGTCCCGGGACCACCAGCTGCAACGGGAAGAAACCTTGGCCAAGCTGAAAAAAGAAAAGAACGTTAAATTCATTTATCTAGTCCATGATGTAGAAGAATTGAGACAATTCTTCTACAAGAAATTTTTCGCGGAAGACTTTGAGCAGATGATGAAATACGCTGACTGTTTGATCGTCCATAATGATTCCATGAAGAAGTTCTTCATTGACCGGGGGATCGCACCAGAGAAGCTGGTTACGCTGGGGATTTTTGATTATCTGATTCCAGACGGCGAGATCAATCATGCCAAGTTTGAACGGGCTGTTTCCGTGGCCGGCAATTTGGATGTCCGTAAGACCCAGTATTTGAACGATATCGGCAAGATCGACGCTAAGTTTAACCTTTACGGGCTGAATTTCACTTTGGATGCCTACAAAAACGTTGAATACCATGGAGCCTTTCCAGCCGATGAAATTCCGAAGCAGCTGAATTCCGGCTTTGGCTTGATTTGGGACGGCAGCAGCATTGAGACCTGTGATGGCCCTTTTGGCAACTACCTCCGTTACAACAATCCCCACAAGCTCTCCTTGTATCTGGCCTCAGCCCTGCCAGTTATCATCTGGAGCCAGGCTGCCGAAGCTAGTTTCATCAAGAGCAAGAATTTGGGCTTAACTATTGATTCCCTGCGCGACTTGCCGGAAGTTTTAAAAAATGTAACGGAAGAAGAATACGAAGTTTTCGCGGCTAATGCCAGGGATGTGGCTAAGAAGCTCAGAGCAGGCTATTTTACTAAGACTGCTTTGGAGAAGGCGGTCAAAAGTTTAGATAAGTAAGACGCGAGTAAAAGAACAGGTGATAGCGTGACTGACAAGTTGAAGGTACTTTTGATTAGGGGGATGCTCTACTATGATGGTGTGACCTCGGTTGAATACGAATGGATCAAGACCCTCCATGACCGGGTGGACTATGATTACGTCCTGCTCGATCCAGACAAGAGCATCCCTGAAAAAGAAGCAGCCGTGGAGGCTTTTGGTGTTCATGTTTACCCTCTGCGCTACTCGGGCAAGAACTCCTTTGAGAGCCACCGCAACCGGGTGGCCGTGGTTGACCAGTTTTTGAAAAAGCACCACTATGACGTGGTTCATATCGATACTGACCTGCCTAGTCGCTATGACATGGCCAAGGTAGCCCGGGAAAATGGCGTTAAGCGTGTGATCGTCCACTCCCACAATGCCATGCAGCATTTACACGGCATCCAAAAACTACCTGGTTTCGTAACTTACGAGCGCAAGCAGATTGCCCGCTATGCCACGGACCTGGCGGCCTGCTCAAAAGAGGCGGCTGCTTGGCTTTTTAATCCTAAAGACCAAGGCAGAGTTCGGATCATCCACAACGGGATCAGCCGAGACCGTTATGTTTTTTCTGAAGAAAAGCGGCAGGCGACTAGAGAAGACTTGGGCTTAGCAGCCGATCAGCTCTTGTTAGGCAATATTGGCCGCCTGGCAGACCAAAAGAATCAGCTTTTCCTGGTAGACATTTTTTATGAACTGGTTAAAAGCAATCCGCAAGCCCACTTGCTTTTGATCGGGAGCGGGGAAAAGGAAACAGACCTGCGGACTAAGATCAAAGATTTGGGTCTTGAGGAAAAGGTGACCATAGTCTTGTCTACTGACAAGATTCCAGACTACTTGTTTGCCATGGATGCCTTTGTCATGCCGTCTCTTTATGAAGGACTGCCAGTAACCTTGCTGGAAGCACAGACGACTGGTCTGCCATGCGTGATTTCTGACGTCATCAGTTCAGAAATGGACTTCGAGGGCTTGATTTTCCGGGAATCCCTGCAGGCTGATCCTGCTGCCTGGGCCAAGTTGATTGCGCAAGTGGCCAGCCAGGCCAACGGCCAGGACCGACGGCAATTTGCAAACCAGCTGACCAAGCTGGGCTACGACAACCAGGAATCTGCTGAGCAGGTTTACCAGATGTATTTGGGCAAGTAGTATCAGATCGGAAGCGTTAATGAAGAATCCTAGTATTAAAAAGAATATAGTTATCAGCACCCTGTACCAGATTCTGGCAATCATTACACCACTGATTACGGCGCCTTACGTTTCCAGAGTCATCGGAACTGATGGGATCGGTGCCTACAGCTGGACTTCCTCAATCCAGACCTACTTCTCCCTGGTCGCGGCCTTGGGGACAGCTTCGTATGGGATGCGGGAAATTGCCCGTAGCCGCAACGATGCCAAGAAGCGAAGCCAGATTTTTTGGGAAATTGAACTGCTGAGCGTGTTCACCTCCTTGGCCATGCTACTCTTATGGGGAGGCTACGTGGCTTTTCAGACCCACTACCGGGTCATGTTTCTTATCTTGACCTTGAACCTGTTCAACACCATGCTGGACATCTCCTGGTTCTTTGATGGACTGGAGCAGTTTCAGTACACTGTAACCAAGAACGCTTTGGTCAAGGTGGCTGGGGTTGTCTTGATCCTGCTTTTTGTCAAGAGCCCTAAGGATACCAACCTTTACGTCTTCATCATGACGGGGACGACCCTGCTGGGGACCATGTCCATGTGGCTGGAGTTGCATAAGTTCGTGGTAAAAGTTCCAATCAAACTAGCCAACTTGAAACGGCACTTCCACGAAACTCTGATCTACTTTATTCCGACTATCGCAACCTCTATTTATACTTACATGGACAAAACCTTGATTGGCTTCATGACCCAGAATAATGCGGAGAACGCCTACTATGAGCAGGCAACAAAGATTATCAACCTGACCAAGGCAGTGACTTTTACCGCCGTTAACAATGTCCTGGGAGCTAGAATTTCCTACTTATTTGCCAAGAAGAAAGAGAAGGAAATCAAGCAGCGGATCCAAGGATCCATAAACTACATCCTTTTCATCGGGGTGGGGATCGGCTTTGGCCTGCTCGGAATCGCGGATACATTTGTGCCGGTTTTCTTCGGTCATGGCTGGGATAAGGTGGCGCTCTTGCTTCGTCTGTTTAGCCCGCAGATCGTGATTATTGGAATTTCCAACTGCCTGGGTTCGCAATACTATAACCCGGCCGGCCTGCGGAAGCAGAGCGCGGTTTATATTATCATCGGAGCAGTTGTCAACTTCGTCTTGAACCTGTTTTTGATTCCGCGCTTTGCCAGTGCCGGGGCGACTTTTGCCTCAATCATCGCGGAATTGACAATTAGTCTGCTTTACCTTTACCATGATAATGGCTACTTGGAGCTAGCTTATATTGGCAAGGTGATTTGGAAGAAGCTGATTGCCGGGACTTTAATGATGCTGGTCATCCTGACCTTGAACCCATTTGGCCATCCTGGCATTATCAAGCTGGGCATTCAGTTTATTCTTGGAGCGGGGACTTACCTGGGCACCTTGTTTATCTTGCAGGATGATTCAGTTGGCCTGCTTAAGAAGATTTTGAGCAGAGGATAAGGGAGAATTTAGAAAAGACAATGGACAATATTAAGCTCAAGCTCTCAGACGATTTTTTTAAAGAAGAAGTCAGAAACGACTACACGGTCAGCCCGGAAATGAAAAAGATCTGGGCCGTGGAATTAGACCTCTTGGACCAACTGGATCAGGTTTGCCAGAAATACGATATTCCCTGGTACCTGTCGGGTGGTTCTCTCTTGGGTGCTGTACGCCATCATGGCTATATTCCTTGGGATGATGACATCGATTTGATGATGTACCGGAAGGATTTTGACCGTTTGTGCGAAGTGGCTAAGAATGAGTTTACCGAGCCGTACTTCTTCCAAACAGAAGAGACCGACCCTGGTGCCATGAGGGGGCACGCCCAGTTGCGTAATTCCTCGACCACGGCTATTCTCAAATCTGAACAGAATTTTCATTACCAGTTTAACCAGGGGATTTTCATCGATATCTTTCCATTGGACAGTGTGCCAGACGATCTGGAAGAGCGACAAGCTTTTGTTAAAAACGTCAACCAGCTCAAGCACCGGGCCCGGCAGTTCTACAACTACTGCAACGGCTATCCGAATAAGAATTTGTCCGGCTTGAAAAAGTCCCTCCTTTACACCAAATTCTTTTTTGATAAGAAAAAGAGTGGTGGCCGCAACATTTATTACGACCGCTTTGCCAAGGAAATTACCAAATATGACGACCAAGATACCCAAGAAGTCATGATGGTCATGCTGGAAACGGAAAAGTGCTGCTGGAAGCGCAAGTACGTGGCAAATCCAGTCAGAGTGCCATTTGAGATGCTCAGCCTGCCGATTCCAAAGGATTACGATCCTTTGCTGACCAAACAGTACGGCAAGTGGAATGTCTTTGTCAGAGGCGGGTCTATCCATGGCTCAGTCATCTTTGATCCAGACAAGTCTTACAAGGAATACCTGAAATAGGGGGCAAGGAGCAATTATGAAACGTGTAATTACTTATGGAACATTTGACCTGCTGCATTACGGCCACATCAACCTGCTGAGAAGAGCCAAGGCACAGGGAGACTACTTGATCGTTGCCTTGTCTACTGATGAGTTTAACTGGAACTCCAAGCACAAGAAGACCTACTTCTCATATGAGCAGCGCAAGCAGCTGCTGGAAGCCATCCGTTACGTTGACCTGGTCATCCCTGAAAAAGACTGGGACCAAAAGCGTAACGACATGCATGAATACCACATTGATACCTTTGTCATGGGGGATGACTGGAAAGGCAAATTCGACTTCTTGAAAGAAGAAGGCGTCAACGTCGTTTACCTGCCAAGAACCCCGGAAATTAGTTCTTCCAAGATTAAGCATGATCTGTATGACGCTAATGAGGTAACTGAAGAAAGCAAGTTATCTCATGATGATTTGGACACTGATCCAGACCATGATAAAAATTAAATCGGCAAAGTAAAAGAGCATTCCGCTGGGAATGCTCTTTTAATGTCTAAAAATGCTTTTCTCAGCCTTAAAAGTAGAGGCTAGTATAGTTCGGCCCGGCAAAAGATTTTCGCTCCCTAAGGTCGTTTAAAGTGGCATACCAGAGAAGAGCCATGGCCATTAAGTAGACCGGGTTGGTAGAAATATTGGAGATAATGATTTCCAGCAGCAATAAAATACTGATTGGCAGAAGATAGCGGCGGCTTGGAGCAAATAATGTGGTAAAGAATGGCACAAGGAAGTATAGAGCCAGGTAGAGCCCCCCAGTAGCCATCAAAGTGGTTAGCCCCATGCTTAGGCCGTTGTTTGCCCGGTGGAAGGCAAACATCTTGATTAAGGCTCCTTCATTGCCAAAACCTACTCCGAGGATCGGATGCTGGCCCCAAACAGTCAATCCAATGCGCAGATCGTCTACTCTGACTGAGTAAGATGACCCACCAGATTTTCTAATCCGGATGACAATGATTCCTAATACCAGAAGAAGCAGGAAGACTGGGATAACGATCTTCAAGTTGAGCTTACCCTGTGCCTGCAGGTATTGCAAAAAGGAAATCAATACAGCCAAAACTCCGAGCAGGATTGCTGTTGCGGACAGGGTTGTCAGCAGGGTGACCAGGATGAGACTAATCCGCCAGAAGGTCTTGGACTTTTTGACGAAGAGCTCGATAATCAAGCCGTTTAAAAGGAAGAGGGTGTAGCCTGGAGCTTCGGTAAAGATCCCCGTATTTCTGATCACGTGGTGGCCCAGGTACATTTGATCCTGTAAGGGCTGGTGGAAATAAAGGTAGCAGTAGCTAGTTGTAAAGTGGGGGTTGTTGGCCCAGTAATAGAAGGTGTCAACGGCCCCAATCCGCAGGCCAAGAATGCTGCCGAAAAAGTAAAAGAAGAGCGACACGCCAGCCACGATCAAGACGATATTGGCATAGCTGTCCCAAAGAAGATGCCCATTATCGTGCCGGCAGTAGACAAAGGTAATCAAAAGGGCCGCTGTCAAAGGCAGGCAGAGGTTGGAAAAGTACTTGAAAGGATTGGCCTGCGAAAAAAAGATGAAGACTAGCAGGTAGCATACGATCAAGACAATGAAGGACAAGTCCTTAAAGTTGTAAGAATTGGTAGCCAAAACCAAAAGGATCCCGATCCCCAAAAGAAGGTAGCGGTAGGTACCGATTGGGATGAAAGCTCCTCTTAAGTAGTTCCACATGACTGTCGTTGACATGACCGACAGGATGACGATGATATAAGCCATGACTGCAAAGAAGCGGTCACCAGCTGATTTGATAGACTTCACGCTAACCTCCTTATCGGTAACTTCTGCGCAGGCGCCAGTAAATTGATCTCCAAGTCGCCAGCAGGAAGCCAGTTACCGTGCCGATCGCTACTGCAAACTTGATATTCGGGTAGCTCTTCACGACGCTGGTTTTATCCTTGAACTTGATGGATTTGACTAGGACAGTTGGCAGGATCGGTTTCAAGTACTTGCGCTTCTTTTTCTTGGTTGGCATGGCCTTGCGACCCCGCTTGTATTCAAGCTTAAATTCTTTCTTGAAATTTTTGGCCACAACCTTAAGCGTCTTTTTGGCCTTTTTAGGCGAAGAACTGGTGACAGTCAAGGTATAGGTGTTGGAGCGCGGGGTAGATGTTACGGTTATATTCTCACGCAGAGCCGTTGGCGAAACGTTGTCAATTTCATTAGTGGTATGATCGATGACGCCAGGGCTGATGGCAATATTTTGAAAGCCGTTGGCTGCTTGCTCGTTTTGGCTTCTGGCCTGCCGCTTGGTAAAACCGCCTTGCGTGATTTTGCCCTTAGCCACGAAGTTCATGCTGGCAGTGTATCTGGCTGGAAGCAGATAGTTGGCAGTTCCATAAGCCAGGCAGCCAAACAAGGCCGTGCCGATAATAATCAGCAGTAGATTCTTCCAGATCAGCTTGGCCAGCTCTTTTAAAGTGAGCGTGGTGTCAGCCATACTGTAAAAATTGTTCACCTAGATTTCCTCACATTCTTATGCAGATGCATTAGTTGAAAAAGTATGCTGGTTTGCACAATACTAACTTCCAAGTATACCACAATAATTTTATTCTTCTTTTTAAAGAAATTTAAAAAATGACAGGAAGAAAAGACAAAAATACCTAAATAAGCAGATTGTTAATGCGGTTCAAATGTTGGATAGATCTGTTAAAATGAAAGTGATGGCGAGTTTTTGCCGGAGAATTTTGAATAAGAAGTTGCATTGATGGCTTAACAGCAAAGCCAGAAAATGGCTGAAGGAGTAAAAATGGTAGTAGCATTATTGACGGCAGCCGGTGTTGGCTCACGGATGAAGCAGGATATTCCCAAGCAGTTCATGCATGTGAACAACAAGCCGATCATCATTCACACGATGGAAGCTTTCCAAAAGCATCCCTTGGTTGATGCAATCATGGTGGTTACCCTGCCCGCCTGGATGGATGTTTTGAAAGTTTATGCCAAGCAGTTTAACATCAGCAAGCTCAAGTGGGTCGTGCCAGGTGGGGCAACCGGCCAAGAATCAATTCACAATGGCTTGGAAGTCCTGTCCAAGGAATTAGGAGATGATGAAGTTGTCTTAATCCATGACGGAAACCGTTGCAATGTTTCCCAGGAAATCATCTCTGACAGCCTGGCTACCTTTAAGGAACACGGCAGTGCGATTACCGCTATTCCGTGTGTAGAAGCAGTTTTCCGCAGCGGTGACGGTGGCGTATCTTCAACTGATTCAATTCCGCGTGAGCAGCTTTACAGAACGCAGACGCCGCACGTCTACACCTTGGGCAAGCTGCTCTGGGCGCATGAAGAAGCCGGCAAGCGCGGTATTACCAACACGGCCGCAACTTGCACCTTGATGCAGGCTTTGGGAGAAAGAGTTTATTTCTCTAAAGGGTCGGAAACCAACTTAAAAATTACGACGGTTGACGACTTGATGATTTTTGAAGCCCTGCTTTCCACTAAGAAAGACGAGTGGCTCAAGTAACGAGGTAACGATGAAGTACACTGAACAATATTGGGATGACGTAGACCACGTGCAAAAGGCAGTTCCGAATCTGGAACTGCTTTTTGGTAAGAAATTATTTATTACCGGAGCAACAGGGATGATCTGTTCAGCCCTGGTTGACGTCTTGCTTTGGTTGAACAAAAACAGAGATGCCGGAATTAGTCTGGTCCTGGCCGGCCGCAGCCGTGAACGGATGGCAACCCGTTTTGCCGGGTTTGGAGAAGGAAAAGACTATATCTTTTTCCAGTACGATGCTACCAAAGAAGTAGATCTGAATGTAAAAGTTGACTATATCATCCATGGGGCAAGCAATGCCAATCCTTCTTATTATGTCAGCCAGCCGGTTGAAACGATGCTGGCCAACTTCAGTGGCCTCTATTCTCTGCTAAAGATGGGCAAAGAGTACGGGGCCAAGCGCCTCTTGTACTTGTCTTCCAGTGAAGTTTACGGGAACAAAGACAATAATGATCCTTTCAAAGAAGAAGACTATGGCTTTTTGGACATTTTAAACTCACGTGCTTGCTACCCAAGTGCTAAACGGGCGGCAGAAACTCTGTGCGCCTCCTTTAGCCAAGAGTATGGCTTGGAAACGGTAATCGCCCGCCCCGGTCATATTTACGGACCAACCATTACCAAGTCTGATAGCCGGGCCTCAGCCCAATTTACTCGTAACGCGGTCAATCACGAAGACATCGTCATGAAAAGCGCGGGTCAGCAGCTGCGGTCATACTGCTATACGTTAGACTGCGCGTCAGCGCTTTTGACCATCTTGCTTGATGGCAAGAACGCCAATGCCTACAACATTTCCAACCGGAATTCCGTTGTTACTGTCCGCCAGTTGGCCGAAGCTCTGGCCAAGGCAGCTGGGACTCATGTTGTTTTTGAGAACCCGACAGACGTGGAGAAAAAAGGCTACAACTTGATGACTAATTCTTCTTTAGATGCTGAAAAGCTGGAAGCCCTGGGCTGGCAGGCTAAATTTTCTTTAGAAGAAGGGGCTCAGCGTACAATTGCCGGCCTCAAGGCTTAAGAAGTTGTTTTTACGTAATTTGATATTTTGATATAAAGTGATTGACAGTTTTGCATATGCTTAGATAAAATGATAAAGGGTAACTATTTTGAATATAAATAAATGGCAATTCTCGCGCCAAGACACCAAGGCGATGAAGGGTATCGCAATTTTGCTGATGCTGTTGCACCACAGTATGGCTTTCCCCGACCGGATTCCAAGCAAATATAAATTTGCTTTGCCGGCTGAGGCTTTAAAGCATTTGCAGATGGTCGGCAGTTTCGGCAAAATCTGCGTGTATATCTTTATGTTCTTGGGCGGATTGGGCCTTGCTAAACAGATTGAGGCGCATAAGTTTCATTTGCTGAGGAAAATCTGGAACTTGTACCGGGTTTACTGGCGCGTATTTTTCTTGTTTGTCCCACTGGGCTTCTTGTTTTTCAGCCAGCAGCCGCGGTATTCGCGGGCTTTTATGTGGAATCGCTTTGCTGATTTCTCTTTTGGAAAATTCATTCAGAATTTGACCGGCTACGCTTCGACTTATAACGGTGAATGGTGGTTTGTCCGTGTCTTCGTAGCGGCAATTGTGCTAGGCAGCGTCTACTATTATTTGACAGAAAAGGTCAACAATGTCTATGTGGAAACAGGCCTGGTCTTGCTGCTGTCCGTCTTTACGGTTAGGTTCCTGCCAGCTTTGACCAAGCTGTCACCGTTCAACAGCCTGGATTCCAGCTACCTGTGGACCCAACTCTTTATGCCTAATGCATTTATCTGCACTTACTTGTTTGGGATCGTTTTTGGCAAATATGATGTCTTCAGCAATCTTCGCCGTCTCTTTAGCGGCTATACGACCATTTGGCGGACAGTGATCGGAATTTTGCTGATAGTTTCAGCCTTTTATTTTCAAGAAAAGGTATTCGGCAATGTCAGCGATATGATGCTGATTATCACTCCGGTCTTTATGGCAGGTTGCCTTTTGCTACTGGATCTGGCGAAGTGGCCGCGGAAGATTTTTGAGTATTTCGGCCATTTGAGCACAAATATGTGGCTGACTCACACTTTCTTTTGCTATTACTTCTACCCATTTGTGGTTGCGGTTTTTTGGTCAAGGAATCCTCTAGTAGCTTATCTGACTTTGCTGGCCATAACAGTCTTGGCCAGCCTGCTCTTGGATATGTTTTACTGGAGCCTGGAGAAGCTGGGGAGTAAGTTGCCGGTTTGGCTTAGAATAAGACAAGTAAAATAGCAAGTTTTGCCGTAATGTAAATATTCACTGTTTGTTTAACCGTGTCGTTATAGTTTTTGTCTATTGTTTGCAACAAGGAAATGGAAAAGTGAAAAAAGGTTATAGCTTATTGACTGCTCTTCTGCTTACCGGCAGCTTGACCGCCTTTGCGGCCACCAAAGCTCAAGCGGTGGAAAAGAGCGGTTTTGTTACGGAAAACGGTGTAACAGTCTACTATGATGCTAGTGGAAATTTGGTCCATGGGCAAAAGAAGGTTGATGGCAACTGGTACCTGTTCGATGATGAAACCGGTGCGATGAAGACCGGTTTCCAGACGATTGCTGAGCAAAAGAAGACCGTTTATTATGATGCTAGTGGTCACATGGTTTACGGCAAGAAGAAGATCGACGGTCATTGGTATTGGTTCGCTGACAAGTCTGGCGCGATGAAGACTGGTTTTCAAACCGTTTCTAAGAAGTCTTACAAGACAGCCTACAAGTGGGTCAAGAAGCGCGGCAAGCTGATCAAGACGAAGTACAAGAAAAAGACTACCAAGAAGTATAAGGTTTATTACGCGACGAACGGCCAGTTGCAATACGGTGAACAAAAGGTCAATGGCAAGTGTTACTACTTCAGCAAGAAGAACGCTTGTATGACTACAGGCCTGCAAACCGTTGGCAAATCTAAGAAGTACTACGCTTCAAACGGGCAAAGAAAGACGGGCTACCAAAAGATCAAGGGCAAGGGCTACTACTTTGACAAGAAAACCGGCGCTATGTTCATCAAAAAGTTTGCCTTTGTCGGCGGCAGAGACTACTACGCTTTGTCAAGCGGTGTCCTACACGCCCCAACTTGGCACAGCCAGTTTACGCCAATCTACGCGCCAGAAGGTTGCGCGGTCGCGTCTTCAGCAACTCTCTTGAGCATCAAGAACCGGTCTTTCAACATGAGATACGCCTATAACAATCTGCCGCAATACGGCGGCGTTTACTCAACTGCCAACTTCCACGGTTTGCTGTCAGCATCAAGCTTAACCAACTACATGAAGAAGTTTGACGGCGGTTTTACCAACATTACTGGTAGCAGCATGGCAAAGATCGAGTCTGTCGTAAAGAGCGGGCACCCAGTGATTTATTACGGTTTTTCAAGCTATGAAACTTACTTCCGCAGCAAGCACCACGCTAAGGTTATCGCTGGTTACAAGAACGGCCGCTTCCTAGTTTATGACCCATGCTACTATAGCGCTGGCAGCGGCTCTAGTCACAGAAATGCCTACGACTATGGCGCTATCGCCTGGGTTCCGGTTTCGACTGTTACTAGAGAATCAACTGGCGGTTCAAACAACGGTACGATCATGATGAACTAATCGGCTATATTCAAAAAGAGTACGTGATTTCTCGCGTACTCTTTTTTCAATGCTTTGCTATTGTATTTATTTTGTCTTGAACTTGAATAGGTAGATAAGTAAGGCGAGCCAGCTGATGATGCTGATGACGATACTTAAGTAGAGGACAGGACTAGCCTTGTAACTAACCGCGACAATGTTTTGCCCGCGGTTGATCTGTACAACCACAGTTCCTCGATTTCCGCGGTGGAATGGCCGGCTTTGCTTGTTAACGCTGACAGTGGTGTGCTTGTAGGCAATTACTGGCAAGTCAATATCAGCTGCTTTTTCACTCTTGACTTGGTAAGTAATTTGATTGGCTTTGATTGAAGGACTCAAGGTTAAAGTCTTGCCATTAAGGTAGGCTTGGTGTATCAAGAGGGAATTTTGCTTCTGAACGCTGGTCAGTGAGCTCTTTGGCATGTAGTCAAAGGCTCCGAAAAGAATCTTGTAATTGAACTGGTTGTAATAGTTATAGTCACGCAAGCGATTGAATGGTGCCGGCTGGGTGCTGTTAGCACTGGTTTTCGGCATGTCTTTAACACGCTTCAAGGTATCCCGGTAAACTGAAAGGGAGCTGAGGGAGAAGAGAGCCATGAAGACGGCCAGGCTGCAGCAGAGGGCAAGCTTTTTTCGGTCGGCCACATGTTCTTCAAGTACGTCGTTACTACCCAAGGCAAAAAGGATGGTTAAGAAAAGTGAAGCGTAAGAAAGATAGCGGGCAGTCAGCTGGACCATTTCAAAAGGCGAGCCAGCAGTGAGCTTCCAAGGGAAGTAGCGGGTAGTTAAGAAGCAGGCAAAGAGGCCCAAAGCATAGATGATCCAGTTCCTTCGGCTTTTAATAAAGGCCCAGGCAGTAAAAATTGTTAGCATCAGCATGAAGCTCAGCTTCCAGCCCTTTTGGGCTGAGAAGGAGTTGAGAAGTAGGTAGCGTGGCCCTATGGTATAGTTGATGCCTGGCTTAGCGCTGGAGAGCCCTTGACCGATAAAGTCAGTGAAAAATGGAACGATCACTGGTAAAACCAGAAAGATGCAGACGCTGGCAGCCAAAAACAGGGACTTAAGCCGATCTTCGCTGATGCCGCGGCTTGTAATCAGCTTGATGATGAAGAGGATCACGGCAAATTCCAGACTCAAAAAAACTGAGAGGATGTGGGCATAAGCAATCAGCGCCCCGCCAATGGCCAAGAGGTACCATTTATTCTTATTGCCCCACAGGACTTCATAGATGCCAAGAAAAAGCAGGGGCAGGAAGGTTACAGCCAGGTATTCGCCAAAGACTGCTCCGCCCAAGTAGAGCCGGTAAGGGGCGAAAGTATAGACCAGGGAGAAGATGAAGCTGGCCAGGGACTTTTGGGAATATGTCTTCATGGAGAAGTAACTGATTGCGGCCGTGGCAAAGGTTACCAGGGCATACCAAGCGTAAAAGGCGTTGACCGGAGAGAGAACAAAACGCAGGAAGGCCCATGGATAAAAGAAAATATATGGGTAAAAGAGGAAAGAAGCAGCTCCGGTGTTGTGGAAAGTTCTGGCCGCGATAAAAGTAAAGAAGGAGCCAGATTTGAGATTTAGGTAGATTTCTTCTACCCGCGCGGCGTGGAAGGTCCAGTCTGAGAAGGCAAAGATCGCCTTCGTGCTGGCCAGGTAAAGGGTGGTCAGTAAAGTAACGAAGAGCAAAAGGCCCAGGTAAATCAAATTCAATTTACGCGGGTTGCTCTCGCTGTTAGTGTGGAGATTATTTTTTATATCCAATTTAGAAATACCTTTCTATTCTTTTGATGCTATATCTTTCTATTTTTAACGCGATGGCGGCAAGAGCCGGCCTTGGATCTTGTTTTCCAGCCATTTCAAGAGGAAACTGCCCAGGTAGGAGAGGACGATCATGACCAGGTATTGCCAAAGAATGTACAAGGACATGTGGTGGGCAGTGAGAAAAATCCGCGCCGAAACGTGGCCCAGGTATAGTTCAAGTGACAAGGCTCCGGAAATTTTAACAAAGCCTTGTAGGAAATTGGTGAGGCTGATCAGCTTGCAGAGATAAAGACTAATGATCATCAGTGGAAAGGCCCAAAGACTGTTAGTCAAGCGGATGTAGTAAGGAAGGGGCAGCCAGATGCCAAAGTGGATATTGTACTTGCAGTACATCAATAGTGCTGTCGCGAGCACAAAGAGGATAATCTGCCAGATGGTAAAGCGGTCATTTTTCTTAATTCGGGGCGCGAAGTAGCAGCCCAGAACAAAAATCGGCACTCTGGACAAGGCAATGTCCACGTTGTCAAAGACTACGTGATTCAAGGTGAAAAGCCCCCAGGAAAATAGGGCATAGATGGTTAACACGGCCAAGAGGCGGAGAAATCTTTTTCCCTGGCTCGCGGTATCCAAGAATTTGAACAAGAGGGGAAAAAGCAGGTACATCACGATTATAAAGAAGATGAACCAGTAAGTTGTGTCACCATGATCAATAAAATTGAGGAAAAGCAGGTCTCTGGTAAAGGTTAAAACGCCTGTATGCAAGTGGATAAAGTCCCGCCAGACGAAAAATGGCACTGAAACAAGCAGGTAGGCTGGCAGGATTCTGACCAGCCTTTTCTTGTAGAACTGGCGAATATCGTCATTTTTAGTCAAGGAATAGAAAAGTCCCATTCCTGACAAAAAGAGGAAGAAGTCCACTCCGGTTGATCCGATATAATAGTCCCAGAACTGCTCTGATGCCATGAGCAGGTGGGCGCTGCGAATATGCTCGAAGTAGTGGAAGACCATGATGCCAATGATCGAAAGGCCAAACATATTGCTTCGGTAGTGGCTGAAGTCTCCCCAGCTAATTGTAAATTTGTTCTTTTTCATTAAGCTTTCCTTTAATGCTCCGCCGCATTCTCTTGTGAAAGTATCGCCTGTTGACGAGAGGAAAGTATGATCTTTTGGATGCGGAGGGGTTAGTAATTTTTCCTTTCTTCTGACTGTAAATGTTAAACAATACATATTATACGATTTTTAGCCGTTTATGATAATTCGAATTTAGTAATGATGAATCAAGGAATTGTTGAAGATGAAAAAAGAGTGCCGCGAAAGCACTCTTTTTAGTAATTAGCAAATTGTATTAGCGCCTTAGTTGACGGCCCGCTTGGCCCATGGCCGCTGGAGCAAGAGGATCAAGCCGATCCCGAGCAGGTAGCCGGCGATGTCGAAAGGAAAGTCGGTTGGGTCGAATTCCCGGCCGGGAACCAGCAGCTTGCTGGTCTGGTCAAAGAGAGACCAGGCGGCTGACAGGGCCAGGGCTGACCAGGCATAGCGCTTTTGCCAGCGGCTGAAGAAGTAGCAGGCACTGGCGCCGAGCAGGAAGTACTCAGCCGTGTGGGCCAGCTTCCGCATCATGTGGTAGATCGGATACTCAGCCACCATAGTACCGGTTAAGTGAAAATGGACCTTCTCAAACAAGTTGACAAACTTCAAGGTCAGCTGGGCTGACTGGCCGGAATTCTGGAAAGTCAAGCCGCTGATCAAGAGGATTGACCCCAGACATCCCAAAAAGGCTAAAATCATATTTCTTTTCCGCATTTTCACCCTTCCTCTCTGTTAAACTGCCTACAAGATTAACACGAAAATGCACTAGTTGAAACTTTTAGCCGGAATAATTACCATTTCTTAGCAATTAATCCAAATGAGTTATTCTGAGTCTTTGGATTTGAAGATCCAGAACTTGCTAGCCACGTAGTTGACAATAACGACGACCACGTTGGCCAGGATTTTGATGATCATGCTATTTAAGTGCATTTGTTCAGCGAAGATGAACATGATGGCCATGTCCAAGAGGGCAGTCCCAATTCTGGCCGCGAAGAAGCTGGCGATTTCGCTGGCGTATTCCTTAAAGGTGGAAGCCTGGCTGTGGAAAACCCATTTGCGGTTGGTCAAGTAGGCAAAAACGATCGACAGGAACTGGGCCATGATCGTTGCCGGCATGATATCCCACTTGAAAATGCTGTTGCAAAGCCAGTAGGAGAAGATGTTGACCAGGGTGGTCATGACGCCCCAGAAGACGTAGGGGATGATGTCCTTGTACTTGTCCCATAATTCGTTGAATTTTTCTTTGTCCATGTTTGTTTTTCTTTCTGTTGCTGATAATAACGATTTTTCAAAAATACCGTAGAAAATGATAACACAAATTGTACTGGGATGCAGAGCAAAGAAAAGGCCCGCCAGCCTTGCTGACGGACTTTGAGAGTTAGAGTGAAGAATTACTTCTTCTTGGAAGTCTTCTTAGTGCTCTTCTTGCTCTTCTTGCTTGACTTTTTAGCAGTCTTTTTCTTAGTTGTCTTCTTAGCAGTAGCCTTCTTGGTTGTCTTCTTAGCAGCCTTCTTAGTTGCTTTCTTGGCAGTAGTCTTCTTAGCTACTTTCTTCTTAGCTACTTTCTTCTTGCTAGTTTTCTTAGTTGACTTCTTAGCAGTAGTCTTCGTTGCGGCCTTCTTCTTAGTAGTCTTCTTAGGAGCGGTCTTTTTAACTGAACTTGCCAAAACAACTTTGGTGTACTTGCTGCCATGTGAGTTCAACTTTGCGAAGTTATTTGAAACTGTCGCAAGGTAAACAGGCGCATTCCGGAACCATGCCTTATGCAGACCCAGATCTAATTTGTAGACCGGCCGATTTTGTCCGCTTAAAGTATCTGGAATACCACTGTCTCCGCGGTCAAGAACGTTGATATAGGTATTGTTGCTTGCTGTCAAGGAGTTGACCTGGGCAGGAGTATCAAGTGGTGAGTAGCGGTAGTGAACAGGCGCCATGTGCTTGTAGTAAGTCGGTGTCGTGTTGGTGGCTACTGCAGTGTTTTCAAAAGTAGTACTAGTAACGTTCAGATTCTTGTAGTGTGACTTCTTGCTTACATCATCGATACTGTGGTTACCAACAGATGATCCATAAGGGAAGGTAGCTCGTTTGTCTAAGCCATTGATCATGGCACCACCAGTCAAGCCATTCTTTTCAGGCCCGAAATAGCAGTTTTTGATCGTGACATTTTGAGTACCAGCCCCGTCGTACATATTTTTACCAAAAATAGATTCATTAACGTTTGGGTCACCACCAGCGTCTGCCTTAGTGGCAACGCCAAGCTCAATAGCTTCTGAGTAGACGCCATGAGGATCTTTGTTCTTGGAATAAATAGCATTCCAGCCAGCCTGGTTGAAGCCAGAACCAGCGTAGCCGTAGAAGCGGCAACCATCCCAAGTAATATTGGTGCAGCCCATGACGTCAAAGACATGCCGGTTGTAGTAATGAACTTGGTGGAAGTTCATATTCTTGAAGGTTACGTTCTTGGTGTGGAGCATGGAAACTTGTAGACCGCCATTGTAGTCAGAAGTTACGACACCTTTCGAGTTGACAGATCCTTCAATAGAACCATAAACGTTTAAGTTGGAGATGACTTGACCTTTGTGGTCACCTTCAACCGTCCAGCTGGTTCTGACAGTTTCTGGCCAGTCGGCATTCCAGTCAATCTTTTTCTTGGTGCCGTAACGGCGGTTGATCATCATTTTGGTCCCGTTGAAGTCAATGTTGCCGGTTGATTTGCCGGTGAAGTCAAACTTGACTCCTCGCATCAATTTCAAGTCATCGTCTTTTGGAAACTTAATCGGAGTGGAGTTTTCAAACTTGAATTCAAGCAGGGAGTCTCTGACGAAGATATTCTGACTAAAGAACTTGTCAATATCTGCCTGGCTCTTGATAACGTACCGGCATTCAGCGTCAGTAGGCACGTAAAAAGCCTTGGCTTCGCCATTACCCGGTAGCAAAGCCTTGAATTGGCTTGTCTGGGCAGCGCCGGCTGTTAAAGCCAGAGCTAAAGCCCCAGCAGCCAGCAGTTTCTTCCCGGAGGAGAAGTGCATTCTGTTCATAACTTTTTCCTTTCCATTGAAAAACGTTCAAATTCAATAATATATTAGTTAACAGCATTTACTAAAAATATTATAAAACAATTGAAGACTGAATGGAGAAGAAAAAATATCTTTATTTCAATATGCGGACTATTAAATTTTGTGGTAGCTAATTGATTGTTATAAAATATGTAAAAAGGAATTCGTAAGGGGAAGTGAAAAAGAATGTATCATGAACTGGCTTTGCTGATCCGCTTTGTGGTCATTGCTGCCTGTGTGGTTGCCGGCTATTGGGCCATCCGCACGGGCAACTCATTTTTGCGGTTGGTAGTGACGATTGTCTATGGCTGTGCATTAATTTACTATGTGTTTGCCTCAAGAATGCTGACGGCTGCCGTCTACTACTGGCAGCACCCGGTGAAAATGGCCGCTAGCTCTGAGGTCTTGGAAGACCCGGCCTTTTGGAAGTGGGGGCTGAAAAAAGTTTTTGCCAGCTCAAACTATGGCGGCCGCTATGGCTTTTTGATGAATGTGCTGCTTTTTGTGCCCTTGGGCTATATTATTCCATCCTGGTCCAAGTGGCTGCACAGCATTATGATCACCACTTTTATGGCTTTCTGCCTGTCCTGGTTTATTGAACATTTCCAGCGGTTGACCGGGCTGGGGACGTATGATGTCAATGACATGATCGCCAACACTACCGGTGCCTTCTTAGGAGCCGTATCGATCATGCCAACCTTGTGGATGCGGGACATCCAGGCAAGAAAACTCCGCAAAGCCCGGGAACACGCGGAAGCTGAAGCTAAAGGGGAGGCGGAAGCTGCCCGCCTGGACCGGGTCAGCCGGCAACTGGCCAACCCAACTGAAAAGGTACCGAAGGTTAAGATGAGCCGGAAGGACTACCGGCAAAGACACGGCGACCAAGCCGATTAAGGAGCAAACCATGTTGCTGCGCGCGGTTGAGCTGCATAACTTTCGCGGTTATCGCAATTTTAAGTTGAAATTTGCCCCCTTGACCAGTCTCTTGGGCGAAGGGGAAGTTGGCAAGAAGACCATTCTGCGGGCCTTGGACATCTTTTTCAACGGTCCCTTGGCTAAGCGCCCTTTGAAACTGCAGGACCTTAATGAGAAAGCCCTCAAGGCTGGGGACTGGCAAATTGCGATTACTTGCTACTTTGATGATTTTGCCATCAGAAAGTCCTTTGACCTCAAGCAATATCTTGAAGAAAGTGATAGCTTCGCGGAAGGCGGAGGAGAATTTACGGCTGTCACTGACCAGAACAGGGGACATTACCGGCAGCTTTTAGCCCGCATGCCGATGTATGTCTTTTTTGATGAAGAATCAAAGGCATCCAGTCCTTTGAATTTTGTGGTCCGCAGCGCCATCCGCGACAAGGCGGCCGAAATCAAGGAGATCCAGGACTACTTGGATGAACGTTTGGGCCGCAATCTTTCCCAGCTTTTGGCCAATTACCGGGACTTAGGCGAGCCGGCTCCCCAATTTGTCTTTCAAGATCCAGACTTGGCTGAATTGATCAAGCAGCAGGAAAAAGTTGGGGTAAGCGGGACCGCCAAGGTCAGCCGGATTATACTGTCTTTTCTTTTGGCCCAAAGCGAAAACGCAAATATTGACAACGTGGTCTATGCCTTTGAAGCAAATGATTTGTCAGAAGATGATGAGACCTTGCTCGCTCAAGCTTTGTTGAAGCTGGTTGCCAAGAACAAGCAGGTTATTTTGATCCCGCGCACGCCGCACTTAATGGGTCTTCTGCCTTTGGAAGGGACTAAGATTATTAAGAAGGTTGCCGGCCAGCAGCAGCTTTTAAGTGACAACCAGATTTTGGCGGAAGCGTCAAGCAGCTTGGGCCTGGCGGCAGACCAGCGGGCAGTCAAGTCCCGCTGCGTTCTCTTGGTGGAAGGACAGGAAGACGTTCGTTTCGTGACCAAGATCAACCAGTGGATGTATGAAGCTGGAATGGTAGAGGCGACTTTTGCTGAAAAAGGGCTCTTCATCTTGCCGGTTGGGGGATGCGGAAGTCTATTAGCCTGGCTGAACTTTGACCTTTTTTCTAAGCTAAATGAGCCCTGGTTCATCTTGATTGATTCAGATAAAGGGACGCCAGAAGCCAAGCAGAGCCAGCATCACTTGCACCGGATTAGGGCAAAATACCCGGGGATGCAGGACCATATCCATGCTACTTTTAAGCGGGAGATTGAGAACTATCTGGTTTTTAAAGAAGGCAAGAAGACTCATATCTTTGAGCCCTACGAGGACGTTAAGCAGCACATGTATGACCTGATGCAACAGCGCCATCAGAGCTGGAGCAAGGATAAGACTGCTTCCAAGCTGATGGAGCAGATGGATTTGGCTGATCTGCAGGACTACTATGAAAAAGACGGGCAAAAGCACCGGGAATTGGTGGAATACTTCCTGCAGATTGACCGCTTTATCGATGAAATATAGCATAAAGCAACTATACATAAATCAAGATTAAATTTTACCAATGGACAAAAGGCGATTTGTTCATTGGTTTTGTTTTATTTAGGCAAAATACGCTAGAATAGAAGTGTTGATCTAATAAACAGGAAAAGAAAATGGAGTGAATTTTTTGAAGAAACGGAAAGATAGAAAAAAGTTGTTGCTGGCCTCAGCGATTTTGCTGGCTTTGGGACTGGGGCAAGGACTTGAACCGCTGCAGCCGGTGCAAGCCACGCGGCAAGTTAAGAAGGCGAAAAGGAGCAAGAAGGCCAAGAAAGCAAAAAAGGCAAAGGTCTCTTTGAATAAGAAAAAGCTGAGCTTGCTGCAGGGAAAGACTGCCCGCCTGTATCTGAAGAACAGCAAGAAGAAAACAACTTGGAAAAGTTCCAACAAGAAGGTAGCCACAGCTTCTTCCAAGGGCAGAGTCAAGGCAATTAAGGCAGGGACAGCCAAGATTACCGCGAAAAACGGCAAAAAGCGCTACACCTGTCTGGTTATGGTGACTTCTCCAAAAAGAACACTGACTTTGGCAGCAAATGACGGGTCTGGCCGCCGGCAAGTGTTGACTTTTTCCTTTGGCAAGAAGGTAACCCTGCCTAAGACCAGTTTCGAGAGAAAGGACTATAAGTTCTTAAATTACACCGTTGCCGCAAACGGAGAGGGGAAGAAATACCGGCTGGGCAAGGCCTACACTTTTAAGAAGAATACGACCTTGTACGCCCAGTACCGCAAGCTGGAAAACTACACGATTCAGATCGACGCGGGTCAGGGATTTGGGCAAAATATCACTCTCCATGAGCAGGAAGGCGATAAGGCAACCTTGCCAGAGACAGGCTTCAGTAAGCCCGGCTACGTCCTCGACTCCTTTAACACGCAAGCTGACGGCAGCGGTGAAAAGTATGATCTAGGCGATAGTTACGCTTTAAAAGACGTCACCTTGTACGCCCAATACCGCAAGCTGCCGGTAAGCGCGAATCCAGAAAGGGACCTGGGCCTCTGGGGTGTTGATAGTGCGGGGAATTTTTACCCAAGCAAAAAGGAACTGACGACTGTTGACTATGTTAAGGCGAACCAGAGCAAGTACCTGGCTTTGGACAATTACTTTGACTACCAGATCAAGGCGCTCAAGTACACCGATGATGAAAAGCCGAGTTATGTTGGCGTGCAGGCCAACTGGTCAAAGCAGGGAATTATCCTGGATCCGGGCTACAAGTACTTGATCATGGTGAGAAAGAGCAACCAGGCAGAGATTTCGGAAAGCGAAATTGGGGATATTGCCAAGCTGGTCCGGCTGGAAAATGCTGATGTGAAGACGCAAAGTACTGCTGGCGCGGCTAAAGCGCCGGTCAGGTTTATCGCTCACCGCGGCTACAGCACCAAGTATCCGGAAAATACTACCCTGGCTTTTGAAAAAGCTGGCGAGGAAGCCGGCATCTGGGGGATTGAAACCGATGTGGCCAATACTTCAGATAACAAGCTGGTCATTTTGCACGATAACACTTTGGCGCGGACAACTGATATCAGTCAGAATGATCCAAACTATGGCAAAAAGATCAACGATATACCTTTTGACCAAGTGGAAAACTACAAGATCAAGGGTGTGCTGGATGGAATCGACAAGGACCAGATTTATGATGACCTGCATCTGCCAACTTTGCGCCAGTACTTAGATATCTGCAAGAAGTATGGCAAGGAAGCTTTTTTGGAGCTGAAGAACATCAACAATATGGAGGCCTTGAAAGAGGTAGTTAAGGAAATTAACGAGGCAGGGATGCAGAAGCAGACGACCTTGATTTCCTTTAATATTGGTGAACTGGAAGAAGTCAGAAACGTGATTCCGGGCGGTGAAGAAATTGCCATGATGGGGATTTACAACCGTCACTTGACGGACAATGACTACGTTTTCCTGTCCCACTTAAAGGCTGGTGCTGACCGCAATAAGGATACGACGACGCTGGATGATATTCTCGCGGCCCGCAAGTATGGCGTGGACTATGGGATCTGGACGGTTTACAAGAATGATGATGCCGTTACTGATATGATTAAAAATGGTGCGGACAAGGTTACCTTAAACGACGCGGAATTAGTATCATCGATGAGCGCCGTTGTTGAGAACTAAAAAACAGCTGTCTCATGTAGAAGCGTGAGATAGCTGTTTTTGTTTGGAATTAGGTTTGATTTTTAGATTAACGGGTCTTGACAGTCTTGGCCTTTGTCCAGGCAGAGTAGTAAGTCTTGCCAGAGAGCTTGCGGTAGGAGCGAAGTTGTACATAGTACTTCTTCTTGCTCTTCAAACCGGAAACCTTAAGCTTGGTTGCCTTGGTGCTCTTAGTCTTGGCTTTCTTCATTGAGGAAGCCGTGCTGTAGCGAACCTGGTAGCCGGAAACGGACTTAGCCTTCTTCCAGCTGCCGACAAAGGCCTTCTTGCTGCCTTTTAAGCTGGTGAACTTGCTGCTTGCGACAACAACTTTCTTAGCCTTCTTTACCTTCTTGGTAACCTTCTTCTTGGTGGCCTTTGCTTTCTTTGAGGACTTCTTAATAGTCTTCTTGGTCAACTTCTTAGTGGCCTTCTTTGGAGTTTTCTTAGTAGAAGATTTCTTGCTTTGGGCAAGGGCTAAGACCGCCTTAGCGTGTGCCAGTTGCTTCTTTTCGTAGGCCAGCTTCTTGGTGAGGGATGCAACAGATGCAGTCAGTTTTTCTTGCTTCTGCTTTGCTTCATCGTAGGCATTTTGAGCAGTTTGGAGCTTTTGTTGTGCGTTGTTTGCGTCAGCCTTTACCTTGTCCAAGTTGCTTTGAGCATTTGCCGCTTCTTTCTGAGCGGCTGCTAAAGCAGTCTTGCAGTCATTAAGTTTACTTTGGGTGGCTTTAACCTTCTCATTCGTAGCTTGCAGAGCAGCCTGCTTTGCTGGCAAGGAATCCTTGGTCTCCTTGATTTGAGATTGAATTTTATCCGTGTCAGTAAGCTGTTTCTTCAAGGACGCTACATCGCCTTGACTGTCACTGATCTTCTTTTGCAAATCGCTGATTTGTTGGCTAATCTTTTGATTTTCAGCTTGGGTTTGATCAAAAGTGCTTTGTGCGCTTTCTACATCTTTGTTTGCTTGATCCGAATCAGCTTGAGCTTTTTGAGCAGCAGACGAAAGTTCATCTTGACTCGGCTTGACAACTTCCTTGGTGTTAAAACTACTTGGGACGTTAGTCGGGTTGATCGTCAAAAGGCAGACGTAGAACTTGTCATCTTGGGTAGTTACAGCAACTGAGAAGTAACCATTGTTGTTGATGATATTGTTGTAATCAGTTGGATTAGCCAGCTCTTGTGTTACCAAGTCAAAAGCCGCCTTGGCAATTTCACTCATCTTTGTTGTCCCAAATTCATATGAGTTATATATGTACCCATTGATAATCGAAATGGACCGACCGGTAACTTGTCTGTTGGCGGCAATGTCATATCCAGTAACGGAATACTCATCAAGTCCCATGATGCTTGAAGCGGACTTGATTGCATTGTACTTTCTGAAGACATAGTTGCTGTTTTGGTACTCTTGCGTGTAACGCTTGGCGAATTCAAGTGAACCGTCAGTAATGGTCAGCTTGCTGGTTGATCCAACTTGAGACTTGACGGAATCGATCAAGCTCTTCACGTAGAAGTCCAAACGCTTTTGATCAGTTTCGGATAAGGCAGCAGGATCGTCGTAAACAGTATCGTTTTCATCACCATCAGTAAATGGATAAGTGTGGCTGCTTACTGCATCTTGCAGGTCTTTTTTGGCAGTATCCCAATCAGTTGACTTGCCAGTTACATAGTCAATGTAGCTTTGTGGCAGGGTCAAGCTTTCGTTGGTGCTAGTTGCTGAACCCAAATCCTTTTTGGCTGTTTGCAAGGTTTGTGAGGCGATATCAGCCTTTTGTTTCTTTTCAGTAAGATCGTTTTGCACTGATGAAAGCTTAGCGTCAGATTTACTCTTTTCTTGTTGTAAGCTAGACAAAGTTTTCTGGTTGTCGCTAATCTTTTTGTTCTTGTCAGTAACTTTTTGGTTGATGTTGTTATTGTTCTTTTCGCCATCAGTGAGTTGCTTTTGGAGATCAGTTACTTTATTTTGTGAGTCAGTCAAATCCTTTTGCTTGTTTGTGCTGTCCTTGGTGGCATTTTGGTAGTCGCTATTTGCGGAATCAGTGGCTGACTGAGCTTGCTTGAGAACGGACTGTGCAGCATCGTTGCTCTTATTCGCAGCCGCCACTTTACTATCAGCGGCTTCAGTCGTCTTCTTAGCATCTGCCAATTCAGTCTCTTTTTGAGGCATATCTTTGTTGACAGTATCTAAATCGTTTTGTGCCTGGGTTAATTTACTTTGGGTTTGGTCAACGCTCTTTTGCGCGCTTTTAACCTTGGCTTGGTCACTGGAAACAGTAGTTTTCTTGCTAGTACTGCTTGCCGCAAATACCGGATGGGTATTAGTAACCGCGAATGCAGACCCAGCTAAACCGACTGATGATACAAGCAGAACATTTTTCGAAATTTTCTTCATAATCACACATTCCTTAATTCATTAACACATATTGGACAAGTCGATTTTAGCACTCACTGGAACCGGATACAATACTTGATATAGCGATTAACTTATGATATACCACGCAAAAAAGAGCTGCCCGTTAAGGCAACTCTCTTCATATATTCGCGTTAGTAGTTGGCTACCCGCTTGCGCAGGTCCATCATATCTTCGAACTTGTTGGTAAAAAAGCCGGCCGCACCGTACTCAATGATCTTCTTGGCCCGCAGGGGACTGTCTACCGTCCAGATCCGCTCCGGCGTGTCCGTGTCGAGCAAACGCTTCGGGTGAATCCCCTTAAAGCCATGTTCCTTGACAAAAGCTGCCGGATCCTTAATCCGCTTGTCCGTCAGGAAATTGTAGTTTCCCTCCGGCCGGATCTTCTGCGCGTGGATCAGCGTCTGCAAATTGAAGGAGGAGTAGATGATCTCCTGCTTGAACTTGAACTGGTCCGCCAGGGCAAAAATCTTCTCCGGCAAGCCTGGATAATCGAACTTATTGGTCTTCATCTCCAGATTCAGCTGGCCCGCATAGCCAGATTCTTCAGTCAGCTGGAAGAGGTCCTTCAAACGGGGGATCCGCTCGCCATTGGCCAGGTGGAACTGGTCCAATTCCGCCAAGGTGAAATCCTTGATCAGACCCTTGCCATTGGTGGTCCGCTTGATGTTCTCATCATGCATGATCACCGGCACCCCGTCCTTGGTTAAGTGGACATCGAATTCGATCCCCTCAGCTCCGTGATGCATGCAGTAGTCAAAGCCCTCCAGGGAATTCTCCGGGAACTTGGCTGGATAACCGCGGTGACCAAAAATCTTCGTTCTCATATATTTAATTGCGCTCCATCCTTAAACTGGAATCTTGCTTTTTCTCTTGCCGGCTCATATTATAGTAGCTCTATGCCAACTTGCAAGCCTTTTGCCTGTAAAAATCTGGTAAAAATTACAGCTGCAATTTGTTGTAGCTGGTCATCTTTAAATTGCCAGCATCGTCCATCACTAAAGTTGAAATCGATGAGTTTCTCGGGTGAACAGTCGTGTCGATTCCGTCCACCGCAAATCTCTGGGCCAGGGTCTTGATGGCAAAACCATGGCTGACCAGCAGAATATTTTCCGCCCCGTCCAATTGCTGGATCAAGTCGAAGCCTTTCTGCCAGCGGGCCCAAAATTCCTTGCTGTCTTCAGCATCGTGGTAGGGATCAGCTTCCTTGGTCCAGTCGGCGATCTGGTCGCAAGTCGCGTTTTCAGCTAAATCCGAAGCGTTAGAAAAGCCGTGGGCCGCGCCGACCATCCGCCAGGCCACGTCATTGTCCATCCCCTCAAAGTAGCCGTAAAAGTGCTCTCTGAAGTAAGGGTAGGCCAGGTGCTGGAGCAGGTCCCTGTTGCAGTTCTTCTCCATGATGATCTCGCAGGTCTCGCTGGCCCGCAAAGTGTTGCTGGACAAGGCGATGTCCAGTGGCAGATCCTGCAAGGCTTCAGCAGCCTTTTCAGCGCCTTTACGGCCTTCGTCAGTCAAGGGGGTATCGCACCAACCCTGCATCTTGTTGTACTTGTTGATAAAAGTCTTCCCGTGTCTAACCAGATAAATCCGTTTCATTTTTTCTAACTTGCCTTATGACTTGCTCTTGTAAATCTTCTTAACCAACTTGACGTCCTTTGGCTGGATCGTGTAGATGGACCCGGTCGGGTACATGACGGTAACCCCGGTCCGGTGGTCTAAGCCGATCGCATGGCCTAGTTCGTGCTCAACCGTGTTGACGATTCTGGCTTGCGTGTAGTTGTAATAATCGTTTTCCAGATAGTAAGTGTTCAGAGCCACCTGGGCTGAGTAGAGCCGGTTGGTATGGCTGAGGTACTTGTAAGTGGTTAGGCCCGCTGCCCCGTTACTCTTGGAGTTGGCCACGACCACGATCTGGGCGTTCTTCTTGTTCTTAGTCTGCTTAAAGGTAAAAGCTCCCGTCTGGTTCCAGGCCGCCATGGCATTGACCGTGGCGTTGTAGAGGTCGGCTTGCTTGACCCCAATGTAGACCTTGGCCGTCGCCTTTGGCCAGCGGTAGCCGGTCGTGTTCTTGGTGACCTTCTTATTGCTTTCAGTGACGATGCCACCGCTTAAGTCCAGAGTCTTGCTCTTTAAGCCCTTCTGCTCCAGATAAGTGTTGGCCGCGCCCGCCGCTTCCAGCAGGAAATTCTGTATTTGCTCATGATAGTTGACAATAGCTCCGGCCATGATTGCTAAGATGAGCAGGTTCTTGATGAAATTAAAAAAGCGTCGCATCAATTTTCTCCTTTGCGCTAATTATTATAAGATTTGCCGGCTCTTTTTCCTAGCAAAAAGGCTGCTGAAACTGCTTAAGCTTTTCCTAAGGAGCTCTGACTTTAGTTTTAAGCTGAAAAATGTTAGAATATTAGGCAAGTTTTTGCAAAGAAAAGCTGTTGGAGTTATTTTTTAGAAAAGGTTATAAGGTGTTTATTACATGGCAGAAAACTTAGACCGCAAAGCAGAACAAGCCCACCTGGACCAGGTCCTGCAAAAAATTGATCAAAAAGGGGACCAGCTGCAAAAGGCTATCAGCAAAGACAAGGCTGAAGCCCGCAACATCAGCGCCCACTTCTATGATGATATTCGCCTGGACTTTGACGACTACTCAACCTCAATGGACACGGCCCTGTCGATTCAGCAGCAGCAGCAAATGCTCAAAGAACGCGACAATGCCTGGCAGGTCAACGCCCGCGAACTGGCTACTTTAAAGCGGCTGCATGTCCATCCATACTTTGCCCGGGTCGACTTTGAAGAGGCTGGCGAAGAGCCGGAAAGCATCTACATCGGCCTGGCCTCCTTCATGGACGAGAACAATGAGCTCTTGATCTACGACTGGCGGGCCCCGATCTCCTCAATCTACTACGATGGCAAGATCGGCAAGGTAACCTACTACTCACCGGAGGGCCCGGTTGAAGTCGACATGAGCAAAAAGCGCCAGTTCATGATCGAAGACGGGACCATCATCAATATGTTCGACACTGACGAAACTATCGGCGACCAGATGCTGATGGAAGTTTTGTCAGAAAAGTCCTCCATCCAGATGAAGTCCATCGTCAAGACCATCCAAAAGGAGCAAAACAAGATCATCCGCGACACCACCAGCGACCTCCTCTTTGTCCAAGGGGCAGCGGGGTCGGGTAAGACCAGCGCCATCCTGCAGCGGATCGCTTTCCTTTTGTACCGCTACCGGGGCAACCTCAAGAGCGGGAACGTGATCATGTTCAGTCCCAACCAGCTCTTTAACGACTACATCGAAAACGTCCTGCCGGAAATGGGCGAGCAGAACATGGTCCAGATGACTTACTGGCAGTTTATCGCCCGCCGCTTGCCGAAGATGAAGGTGCAGAACCTCTTTGACCAGTTCGAAGACCGGCAGGCTGACACGGCCATCGGCCGCTTCAAGGACTCGCTGGCCTTCTACAAGCTGGCCACCCGCTATGGCCAGCACCTCAACCAGTCTGGCATGATCTTCCGCAATATTTATTTCCGGACCAAAAAGAAGCCATTTTTCAGCAAGGAAGAAATCAAGGAGCTCTACTACTCCTTCAATGAAAACTACAAGCTGGGCAACCGGATTGACGCTACCCGCGAGGAACTGATCCGCCGCTTGAACAAGCGGGTCGCCAGTGAAGCCCGCAAGGTCTGGGTCAGCCGGGAAATCGAAGGGCTCAGCCACGAGCAGATGTTGGACATGTACGACCGGCCGGACCAGGAATTCCCTTCAGAAAAGGCTGAACGGGCCTTCCTGGGCAAAAAGATCGTCATCCAGCATCTGGCCAAAGTTGCCCGCCGGATCAACCACAACGGCTTCTTGAACCTGCGGGGCCAGTACCTGGCCTTTCTGCGGGCCGTACCGAAGATGACGGACCTGGCCAAGTATGGGATCAGCGAAGAAGAATGGCTGGCCCACGTTGAAGAGGTCAAGGCTAAGTTCAAAGACCAAGAAATTGACCTCCGGGATGCTTCTGCTTACCTCTATCTGTATGACCAGATCATTGCCCGCCAGACCAACCTGGAAATGCGCTACTGCTTCATCGACGAAATCCAGGACTACTCAGCCTTCCAGCTGGCATATCTCCGTTACAACTTCCCCCGGGCCAAGTTCACCATGCTGGGCGACTTGAACCAGGCGATTTTTACTAAAGACGAGTCCAGCAGCCTCTTAAAGCAGATCTCCGGCCTCTTTGACCCGGAAAAGACCAAGGTGGTCCAGTTGACCAAGTCCTACCGGTCAACCAAGCAGCTGACTGACTACACCAAGCAGATCCTCCGCCATGGTGAAAAAATCGAAAGCTTCAACCGGCAAGGACCGCTGCCGCAAGTTTGGGGCAGAAGTGATGAAGCAGAAGCTTTGGCGGCCTTGAAAGAGGCTTTGGCGGAAAACGATGCCCAGAAGCTGACGACCGCCATCATCACTAAGGACCTGGAGGCTGCCAAAAAGCTGGCTGACCAGCTGGATGGGGTTCACCTTATCTCCAGCGCCAACCAGCGCCTGGTGGAAGGCAACCTGGTCTTGCCGTCCTACCTGGCCAAGGGGCTGGAATTTGACGCCGTAATCATGTGGGATGCCTCTAAAGAGACCTACCATGAAGAAGACGAGACCCAGCTGGTCTACACGATCGCTTCCCGGGCCATGTACAAGCTGGACCTGGTCTACGCTGGTGAAAAGAGTCCGCTTTTGCCAAGTGACGAAGCAACTTTTGCAGAAAAATAGAGCAAAAGCTTGACGAATTTTTAATATTAGTTTAATATTACTAAAAACAGACCAAGAGTCGGTTATATTTCACGCGATGAACAGAAGAAGTAGGCCTGCCTGGACAGATAGAGACTTCCCGCCGGTGGAAAGGGGAGCGAGGGCTAGCTGAACACACGTCTGTGAGCAGGAGGGGTGAAGGCTTAGTAGCTCCTCCCGGGTCAGCCCGTTACCGCTGCAGCTTGAAGGCTTCTTCAAGCTGGTGAGGCCGGTTGCCGCGAGGGACCGGTGAACACGAGGTGGAATCACGCTGACGCGTCCTCTTGGCCCTTCGGGGCCGGGAGGACTTTTTTATTTTCTTTTTTCTAGGAAGCGGGTAAAACGAATGAAATACGTTATGGAAATACTTCCCTCCCTTTTCAGCGGGGCGGGGATGACCTTGCAAATCTTTTTTGAAACATTGATCTTCTCCCTGCCTTTGGGGATCCTGGTCTCCTTCGGCTTAAGCAGCCGCTTTGCTCCCTTGAAGTGGCTGCTTAACTTCTACGTTTGGCTGATGCGGGGGACGCCGCTTTTGCTGCAGCTGATCTTCGTCTTCTACGGCCTGCCGATCGTCGGCTTGACCTTCCCGCGGTACGCGGCGGCCTTGTTTGCCTTCGTCTTGAACTACACGGCCTACTTCGCTGAAATCTTCCGGGGCGGCAACCAGGCCATCGACCGGGGGCAGTTTGAAGCAGCCAAGGTCCTGCAATTGACCTACGGGCAGACCCTTAGAAAAATCGTTATTCCCCAGGTAATAAAAATCGTCCTGCCCTCAATCGGCAACGAAGTAATCAACCTGGTCAAGGACTCCTCCCTGGTCTATGTGATCGGTTTGGGCGACCTGCTCAGAGCTGGCAACCTGGCTACGGCCCGTGACGTGACTTTACTTCCGCTGGTGCTGGTGGCCTTGATCTACCTGCTTTTGATTGGCCTGTGCACTTTGCTTTTGCGGCAGCTGGAAAAGCACTACTCATACTACAGATAGGAGGACTGAACGATGCTTGAAGTAAAAAATTTAGCCAAGTCTTTTGGCAACCGGCAGATTTTAAAAAATATGAACTTCAGCCTTAAGGACGGGGAAATCCTCACGGTGGTTGGTCCTTCCGGGGCCGGGAAGACAACGCTTCTCAGAATCGTGGCGGGTCTTGAAACAGCTGACGCGGGCACCATGAGCCTGGACGGGGAAAAGTATGACCTCAGCGGAGAAGAGCGAGGCGCCGTGGGCGTGGTCTTCCAGGACTTCAACCTTTTTCCCAACATGTCAGTTTTGGAAAACATTACTTTGGCTCCCCAGTTGGCTTTAAAAGAAGACAAGGCGACAGCGGAAACTAAGGCCAGGGAGCTTTTGGAGAAGCTGCAGATGGCTGACAAGGGCGGCCTTTACCCTTACCAGCTTTCCGGCGGGCAAAAGCAGCGGGTAGCCATCGCCCGGGCTTTGGCCATGCAGCCGAAGATGCTCTGCTACGATGAACCGACCAGTGCCCTGGACCCGGCCTTGCGTGACCAGGTGGCTGACCTCATCTTGAGCTTGAAGGAATCGGGCTTGACCCAATTGATCATCACCCACGACATGGACTTTGCCAAAAAGGTGGCCGACCAAGTCCTGGAAGTTAAGCCGCTGGAAGGGTAGTGAGGGGCAGATGAAGTGGTTTAAGAAAATCCTGCTGCTGGGCCTGGTCTTGTCTTGCTTTTTGACAAGCGCCTGCAGCAATTTAACTAAAGAAGCCAACCAAAAAGACACCTGGGCCAAGATTAAAAAGCGGGGCAGCCTGGTGATCGGCTTGGACGACACCTTTGTGCCCATGGACTTCCGGCAAAAAGACGGGCAGCTGGTCGGCTACGACGTTGACCTGGCCAAGGCCGTGTGCAAGAAGCTGGGCCTTAAGGCGGACTTTCAGACTATCGACTGGTCCATGAAGGAAACGGAGCTGAGGAACGGGACGATTGATGTCCTCTGGAACGGCTACAGCGTGACCAGCCAGCGGAAGAAAAAAGTCGCCTTCAGCCGCAGCTACCTCAGAAACCGGCAGGTTTTGGTCGTGAAGAAGTCCAGCGGGATCAAGTCTTTTGCCCAGATGAAGGGGCAGGCGATCGGCGCTCAGAGCGGGTCAACCGCCCAGATCTGGCTGGATGGCAGCCAAAAGGTTTTAAAACCAAAGAGCAAGGTCCTCTATGACACCATTCCGTCGGCTTTCCTGGACCTCAACGCCGGCAGAATCAAGGGGATCCTGCTGGATGAAACCTACGCGGAATACTACATTCAGCATGAGGCAGACTCAAAGTCTTACCAGGTAATCTTGAACAAAGAGGTGCCAGAAGATTTGTTTGCTGTAGGGATGCGGAAGGGCGACAAGACCTTGAAGAAGAAGATCAACCAGGCCTTGGCTGACTTACAGGCCGACGGGACTTTGACCAAGATCAACCAAAAGTGGTTTGGCCAAAAGTCGGATTACTTGGGCAAGGTTGAATAGAGCGAAATAGAATAAAGTGCATGCAAAAAGCGCCCGATTACTCGAGCGCTTTTCCTATGCCATCTTGTTAATCTGGTCAGCCAGGACATCGGCCAGCCAGGAGATACCTTTTTCGCTGTAGTGGAGGCCGTCTGCAATCATGAAGGAAGGCAGGTCCTTCAGCTTTTCCATCTTGTGGGTCAAGTCAAAGAAGAAGGAGTTGGTCTTGCCGGCGTCTCTTTGCGCGATGTCGACGTACTCGTCCAGCTTTTCCAAGTCGTAGGCCGCGGCTATTTCCGGATTTGTCAAGTCCGGCATGGACGGAGCCAGAACCAGGGTATCGCTGGCCTCAGTCACCTTCTGAGCCTGCTTGATCAAGCTTTCCAGCCCTTCCTGGTAGTCATAGGCACTGCAGCCCCAGCTGGCGGCATCGTTGGTCCCGTACTCTACGACCAAAATGTCGCAGGCAGGCAGACTGCCGACTCTGGGCAGGACGTCCTGGGCGCATGCACCGCTGACCGAGATGTTCACAACCTCGTAAGCGTCTCCCAGCCGCTTGGCCAAGGCCTTGGTCAAACGGTCGGTATCCTTTTGCCCGTCATACGCGTTAAAAATTGAATCGCCAAAAAGCACGACTTTCTTCATCTGTTTCACCCATTTCTTCGAAAAATGAAGCTGGCATTTGCCAGTTTCTCCTGCTTTTTCTACTATAATAGATAAAGAATGAGAAAAGGACAAGTAAAAAGATGCGAAACTATACCGAATTCAGCCGGCAGGCCTGGGCAGCTTTAACCCCCCAGACCGAGCTGGCGGTGACCAATGAAGAGCTGGCCAAGGTCAAGTCTTTGGGCGACCAGCTGGACGTCAAGGACGTCGATGAAATCTACCAGACCCTGCTGAACTACATCCACCTGGCCTACCAGGCCAAGCGGGAGACGGCGGCCAAGAAGGCGGCCTTTTTACGCCTGCCAGGAAAAAATCTGCCTTTTATCATCGGCATTTCCGGCTCAGTTGCCGTGGGCAAGTCCACGACTGCCCGCCTTTTGCAGCTGCTTTTAACCCGGTATTACCCGGACTTAAAGACCCAGATGATGACCACTGACGGTTTCATCTACCCTAACCAGGAGCTGGAGAAGCGGAAGCTGATGCCCAGGAAGGGTTTCCCGGAAAGCTACAACATGCAGATGCTCAGAGACTTCCTTCAGGACGTGGTCAGCGGGAAAAATGACGTCGTTTATCCCCTGTATTCCCAGGAATTAAGCGACATCGTCCCAGGCCGCTACGGCCATGTGGAAAAGCCCGATATCTTGATCATTGAAGGGATCAACACCCTGCAGCTGCCGGAAAGCGGGCAGCTGGTGACCAGCGACTTTTTCGACTTTTCAATTTATATCGATGCTGAAGAAGACTTGATTGAAAAGTGGTATATGCAGCGCTTCAAGAAGATCATGAAAATGAAGAAGAACGACCCAAGCAACTTCTACTACAAGCTGGCTAATGGCCCGGAAGACGAGGCCCTGCGCCTGGCGGAAGAAACCTGGCAGATGGTCAACCTGGTCAACCTCCGCCAGTACATCGCCCCGACCAAGGAGCGGGCCAACTTGATCCTGCATAAGGTTGAGGGGCACTTGATTGACAAAATTTACCTTCGCGGCTTTTAAGTCAATGGTATAATGGAGAACGGTGATAAAAAATTTATTAGGGAGATTTTTTTATGCAAGCAATCGAATTGAAAAAAGGCATGATTTTTGACGATGGCGGCAAGCTGATGCTGGTTATGGCGGCCAACCACCACAAGCCAGGCAAGGGCAACACCGTTATGCAGATGGACCTGCGTGACGTCCGGGCCGGCAGCGTGATCCACAAGACCATGCGGCCAAGTGAAAAGATCGAGCTGGTCGAAGTCGTCAAGAAGAACGCCCAATACCTGTACGCTGAAGGCGACGGCTACAACTTCATGGACACGGAAACCTACGAACAATACGCTATTTCCGGCGACCAACTGGGTGACGACGTCAAATACTTGATGCCAAACATCGAAGTCATCCTGGAATTCACTGAAGACGGGGAACTTTTGGCAGTACAATTGCCATCAACTGTCAACATGAAGGTTGTCGAAACCCAGCCAGGCATCAAGGGGGCAACCGCTGCTTCCGGCGGCAAGCCAGCTACGATGGAAACTGGCCTGGTTGTCACTGTGCCAGACTTCATCAACGAAGGCGACGAACTGGTCATCAACACCCTGGAAGGGACTTACAAGGGCCGGGCTTAAGGTCAAAAATAACAGTAAACGAAAAGCGCTCGATTGCTCGGGCGCTTTTTGCATGCACTTTATTCGTTTGTATCAGTCGTCGTGTCAGTGCTTGACTGGCTGCTAGAGG
Source organism: Lactobacillus sp. (assembly GCF_051873315.1). Taxonomy (GTDB): domain Bacteria; phylum Bacillota; class Bacilli; order Lactobacillales; family Lactobacillaceae; genus Lactobacillus. The sequence goes on along the minus strand of NZ_JBJEES010000161.1, from coordinate 31,086 downwards.
AAGCTGCCTGGCTGCTCTGCTCTTGGCTAGAGGAGCTGGCCGCGGAACTAGAGGAACTGGCAGAACTTGAAGAGCTGGCCTGGCTCTGCTCTTGGCTGGAAGAACTTGCCTGCTTCTCTTCACTTTGGCTTTGGCTCGGTTGGCTCTGCCGGTCATCCTGGCTCGGCTTGTTTTCATCAGGCTTAGCGGAATTATCTTGCTCCGGCTTAGATGATGAAGAAGATGATGACGAGGAACTGGAAGAGCTGGATGAGCGGGTAGTGCTGGTGGCTTTAGAAGCCAGGGCACCGAAGCCGCCGGCTACGGACCCGACCACGGCCAGGCCCAAGATGACCCAGATCCCGATCTTCAAGAGCTTGTCTAAGTTGATGGCGTCAAAGAATTTAAAAATTGCCTTGAAGCCATGCGGCACCTTGCTCTTGTCCAAAATTTCCTTGGCCTTGCCAGCTGGGCTGGCCTCTTTAACCGGAGCCGGGTTAGTGGCCCGGACTTCAGTGACCTTTTCTTTAACTGGGCTAGCCGGTTTAGCGGCTTGGGCGCTAGCAGCAGGGATGTCCTTGCCGGCAACGGCAGGTTCAGTGAACTGGTCTAAGAGCTTTGCCCCGTCCAGGCCCAGCAGGCTGGCGTATTGCCGGATGCAGCTTCTGACCAGGACTGGGTTTAAGCCTTGAAAATCATCGGCTTCAATCTTTTGCAGAGTCGCCTGGTCGACCCGCAGGGTTTGACTAACGGCTTCCAGGCTGAGCTGCTTGGCACGGCGCTGTTTCTGTAGTTCTTTACCGATTGTCAAATTTTTGCCTCCTAAATGCTTATGATTAGTCTTAGCCTATTTTACTTGAAAATGGCTAAAAGCTAAAGGCAGAAGCCTTTTCCAACTTGTATCTTTTACCAAAGGTTAAGATTTCTTTTACAAAAAAAGCCCCCTTAGGGGACTTTACAAATCGCTGCTTATTCGCCTTGGAAAGTGCCAGCTTCAACTTCCTTGATGAAGTCAGCCAGGTGCTTGTAGTAGACATCCGGGTTGTCGACCATGTGGTGGTGACCGCCATTAGGAGTAGTCACCAGGCGGGAGTTAGGAATCAGCTTCTGCATGGTTCTGGCCGTTTCCAGGGGCATGGTTTCCACTTCGCCAAAAGTCAGCAGGGTTGGCACCTTGATCTTTGGCAGCTGGCTTCTGAAGTGCCAGTCCTTCAGCTTGCCGGTGATGACGAATTCGTTGTCGCCCTGGAAGGCGTTGTAGACAGCCGTGCCGCCCAAATCGCCCAGGTGGTAGAGCTTGGAAGGCTGCTTGCGGTCAACGAAGTTGATGTTCAAAATCTGCACGTCATCTTGGTAGCGCTGGTTGGCATAGTCGTTTTTGGCTTCGCATTCGTGCATGAAGTCGATTTCGGTCTGCGGGAGGACTTCTTGCCGGCGGCGGTTGACCGCGGCCACGTATTCGTCAATGTCGTCAACCATGGAGGAGATGATGGCCCCCTTCAAGTGGTCACCGTACTTAACGGCATATTCCTGGACCAAAAGGCCGCCCCAGCTTTGCCCGATCAAGTAGAAGTTGTCGATGCCCAGCTTTTGCCGGACTTCTTCAACTTCGTCCAGGAAGTATTCGTAAGTCAAGTACTTGTCCGCGATCTTCGGGTCGCTGTAGTCTGGCTGGTCAGAATACAAAGAGCCCAGCTGGTCATACATGTGGACCTGGACATTCAAGCCCTGCTTCTTTAATTGTTCAGCCGTGTCTTCCCAGTATTCGTGGTTGCCGCCCGGGCCCCCGTGCAGGCAGAGCAGGTGGATGTCGCCTGTCCCTTGGGTGTTGGTCCAAAGGTGGTAGCCGTTGTCCAAAGTCAAAATCGTCGTTCCTTGTTTCATTGAAAAAATCTCCTAACTATAACTACTCTAGTTCAGTATATGCTTTTATCTATTATATTACTTATTTGCCTACTGGTTTTGGGCAGCCAGGAATTCCCGCATTTTTTCCAGCTCGGTGCTGGCTAAATCCAAAGAGCAGACATTTTCAAAAAGGTGGCTGACTTCCTGCCCGCTTTCCGGATCCTCAATGGTGAAGCCTTCTTCATCTACCGCTGTTACGTAGCCCAGGTTTTCCCCGGCTAATTCGTAGTCGTCAACGCTGACCAATTGCTTGCCGGCTTTTTCAATCACTTCCCGGGCGGTCGGGACATGGTCTAAGGACTGAGCCAGTTTGCTCAAGTGGCCTGGGTCAAAAATTTCCATTTGCTGGTTATAGGCCACCAGGAAGCTGGAGAAGTCGATGGCGGCGGAATTGACTGTCTCATGCACCACGTCTTCTCTGTTGATCAAGCAGATGGATTCCAGTTGCCCGTAGTCGTTCAAGCTTTCAAAAAGGAGATACTGGTCACTTTGGTCAATAACCCGGCCCAAGATGCAGCTGCCAAAGCGGGCGTCATCCAGCCAGTCCAGGTAAAGTTCAACCAGGCCGTAGGGATTCTTGCCGGCAAACTGGTCCTTGACCGGCTGGTACTTTTTCCAGAGCTTGTTTAAAGGGGCGTTTAATTCCAGGCTGGAGATGTCGGCCAGGGGCACGATCAAGCGGAGAGGGTCCAGTTCATAGTCGTCGCCGATCTGCTTGAGCTGGACTTCTTTAGGGCTAGTGCGGACAATAATGCCGGTGTAGACGACCCCGCTGGTCAAAGTGATATTGACGACCAGGGCCTTCTCCATGGCGTCTTCGCTGGCCGCGCCAAGACTGGTCAATGGCGTTTTTAAAAGCTCCTGGTTGAGGGGCATGAGGGAGAAGGGGTCGGTCGACTTGCCTTCATCGATAAGGCGCTGGCAGTAGGCCAGGCTGGGGGATTCGTCGACGCTGGCCAGGATGTCCTGATTGTTGATGACTAAGACCCCGCCGGCATTAGCGTCGTCGTCCAGGCTGATGAGGGCGGCCGCGTCAGCACTTTGGTAGACCAGGTAGCCCAGATAGTAGCTGCCAGATAATTGGTCGGCTTTGGTGTGCAGTTCAACTAATTTCATTTTTGTGTCTTCTCTTTTCTAGTTTTGTCTTTTTCAAAAAAATACCGCAATTTGCCAGGAATCAGACTTTAGCAAGATTTTACTTTCTTAGGATTATCTTAATTATATCAATGCTGGCGGCAAAAACAGGAAAGATTGCTATAATGTTTATGAAAGAGAGGGATTATCCAATGAGTCTCAAATACGCACGGAAAGGCCAGGTCGCCCTATTCACCTTCCTGGCTGCCATCAAGGCCTGCAATGTTTTGTTCGTGGCCTACATGCTCAAGATCATGCTGAACATTGCCTCTTCCGGCAAAGGCGACTACCAGCGCCTGATCGGCTTCGCCGCCTTAACGGCCGGGGGCCAGCTTTTGTTCATGGCCAGCAATTTCGTCTATGAAACGACCAAAATGAACATTATCAGAAGCGTGAACATGACTTTAAAAGAAGCCAATTTGCGTTACTTGATCGATCAAAACAGCCTGGACACTAAAGACGGGCTGAGTTTCATGACCAACGACTTAAAGCAGATTGAAACCAACCGGGTCACGGCCCAGCTGGATATCATTTATCAAAGCTTGACCTTCGTGGGTTCTTTGGCTTTTGCTTTTTACAATTCCTGGGAAATGACCTTGGTCTTTATCGTGGCGACTCTGGCTCCGGCCGGCGTGCAGATGATTACCAGCAAGATCATCACCAAGAAGTCCCGGATCTGGACCCAGAAGAACGCCGTCTACACCCAGTATGTGTCAGACAGCTTGAACGGGGCCCAGTCAGCCCGGCTCTACAACGTCCGCACTAATATCGTCAAGCGGGCAGTGGGAGCTGCTGGGGACATGGAAACGGCTCTTCGAAACATGACCTTGACCCAGGCCTGGGCCTTGGAATTGATCTATTCAGCAGCTGAACTTTTCTGCTTCATCATTCCCTGCACGATCGGCGGGATCATGATGATGCGAGGCCGCTTGGCAGTTGGGACTCTGGTCATGATGGTTGACTTAGCCATCAACTTCATCAGTCCGGTCGTTACCTTGTTTAACGAATTCAACCAGGTCAAGTCGACCGTGCCGATGTGGCAGAGAACCCAGCGGGCCCTCAACTACGTGCAAAAAGACGACAGCTACCCGGTTGACCACTTTGACGGCATGGAGATCCGGGACGTGGCCTACGTGACCAAGCACAGCAAGCGGCAGATTTTTGAACACGTGAACATCAAGGTCAAGCCGGGAGAAAAGATCCTCCTTATGGCTCCGTCCGGCTGGGGCAAGACTACCCTTCTGCGCCTCATGCTGGGCATCTACAAGCCAAGCCATGGTGAAATCTTGATCAACAGCGAGGACGTGACGGGGGACTGGTACAAGGCCCACAACTTCTACTCCTACGTCAACCAGAAGCCTTTCATGTTTGACGACACCCTCCGCTTCAACGTGACTTTGGGCCGGGATGTGGATGAAGAACAGCTGCTCATGGCCTGCCATGAAGCTGGCCTGGATGACTTGATCCAGGAAAATGGCCTGGATTACCCAGTTGGGGAGAACGGCAACAATCTCTCCGGCGGGCAGATCCAGCGGGTGGAAATTGCCCGGGCCCTCTTGTCCGGCCGGCCGATCCTGCTGGCTGACGAAGCCACCAGTGCTTTGGACCCCCGCCTGTCTTTGGAAATCCATGAGACCCTGCTGGGCAACCCGAAGGTAGCGGTGATCGAAGTCGCCCACAAGATTTCGGACGTGGAAAAGGCCATGTTCGACCAGATTATAGTTTTGGACAAAGTAAAGCCAGCTTAAGCTGGCTTTTTATTTTGCTTGTTTTTATATAGCAAAATATATGTTAAAGATCTTTCTGATTTAGTAAAAGCGAAATATTTATTTTTGTGCATATAAGAAATATGATATATTGCTCTTGCAAGGTAAGTGCTTACAGGATACAATTGAGAGTGTAAAGCAAGTAAGTAAAAGTTAAAGAAAAATTTTTGTTGCAAGACTGAAGGAGACTGAATTATGGCAGAACCAAAATGGCTGCAGGACATGAAGCCTGAAGAATACTTGAAGGAAGACTTTGAAGCAACTGGCCACAGCCGCTACACTGTTGACGGTTTGGACAAGAACGACCCGGAATGGCTGGACAAGGCAGCTGCCAAGGTTAACGCGGCTGAAGGCGACGACTACGTTAAGCTGGACGCCGGTCTTTTGACCGTTAACCAAATCAACTGGATGTTGCGGAACACTTTTGGGGAAATGACTTATGTGGACGACAACAACCAGTTCCTGTGGTACAACCGTCCGCAAGACCCTAACTACAAGATGAAGGCCGGCCGTGTGCCAGCTCAAGTCGGCGACACTATGGGCGCGGTTCACCCAGACATCCGTGACGTTATCCCAACTGCCAAGAAGGTTGTTCACGCCCTGCGGACCAAAGAAGGCGGCCATGACTCAGTATGGATGCCAGTGCCAACTGGTAACTTGACTGAACTCGTTTTGCACTACTACAAGAGAGTGGAAGACGAAGAAGGCAACTACATGGGTATCTATGAATGGGTACAAGACATCTACCCATTCGTGAAGTACTTCTGCGAATCAACTGGCCAGAAGCTGGTTGTTGACCCAGATGCTTCAACTGGCGCAACTTACCGCCGCAACTCTGACCCAGACGCTAAGACTGGTCCTTCAACCAAAGCAGAAGCTGCCAAGGAAGAAGAGAAGCCAGCTGAACCAGAAGCAACTAGCGGTGCTTCCCACCACTAATCAAGCATTTTTTAGATAGTTGATAAGTATTGCTCTAAGACCAGCTCAAGGCTGGCCTTTTTTTGGTCAATTTTTGGCATAGTGCTGATTACAGAAAGCGCTTATAATGATAGTTAAAGATGCATTTTTAGAGGTGAGGGTAAAAAATGACGCAATACTTAGTTTTTGACATTGGCGGAACCAACGTGAAGTATGCCTTGATGGATGGCGAAGGAAAGCTGCTGGAAAAAGGCAAGCGGGCAAGCGCGGACAACTTGGACGACTTTGTGGCGGCTCTGTATGAAGTCGGCGACCAGTATAAGGGCAAGTTTGCCGGGATCGCGGTCTGCGCGCCAGGGAAGATCGACACGGAAAAGAAGATCATTCACTTTGGCGGGGCCTTGCCTTTTTTAGATGGCTTGAACCTGGAAGAGACCTTGGGGGCCAGATACGGGGTTCCAGTCAGCGCGGAAAACGATGGCAAGGCGGCGGCTTTGTGTGAACAATGGTTAGGTGAACTCAAGGGAGTTGACACCGGGGCTGTGTTGACTCTGGGCACCGGCGTTGGCGGCGGGATCGTCGTTAGCGGCAAGCTTTTGCACGGGAGCAGCTTCCAGGCCGGGGAACTCAGCTGGATGATCACGAACCAAGGTGCCGGGCTCAAGACCATGGATGCCTACGCCGGCTTTGCCTGTTCAGCCGTTGGCATGGTGGAAAAGGTCAACCAGGAGCTGGGCAATGAAGACGTCAATGATGGCTTGGTGGCTTTTGCCGCCATCAAGTCCGGCAATGAAGAGGCAGGCAAGATCTTCCGCCAATACTGCTTGGATGTAGCGGTGATGATTTTGAACCTGCAGACCGTGATCAATGGGAAAAAGGTTGTTATCGGCGGCGGGATCAGCGCCCAGGGAATCCTAATTGAGGAAATCCGCCGGCAGTTCGGGGAAATCCTTAATGACAACCCAATGCTGCGCCAGCAGGTAATTCCTCCGGAAATCGTGGCGGCCAAGTTCAGAAACGATACCAACCTCTATGGCGCCCTTTTTGCCTTGCTACAAGAGAATGAGAAGTAGCAGGAAAATTTTTAGCTGAATATAGAAAAAACTGAGCTCATATTGATGTGAGCTCAGTTTTGCTGTTGTCGGATGATTGGAGTTTTACTTCGTAAACCAGTAATTGACGTACCAGTCGTAAGGAATGGTTGAAAGATAAATGTAAACTAAGTTGAGAATGACAACTGTAATCGGTCCTACGTATGGCTTAGCGAATTTGCCATAGCGCATGATGGCGAGAATTGCTGCAGGTCCGAGTATGTCAAAAGCTGTACCAGTATTCATCACCCGTAAAGAAGTCAAGGCAATGAATCCGGCAACTAGGACAATTTCAGTGATCCAGAAGAGGATTGAGAACTTGCTTGTCCAAATAAGTACAGCTGCCAATACGAGTGCGACTGAAATCAAGATGAATGACCAGCCGATCTCAAGCTCTTTCAGATTAGTTTGAAATGTGACCTGCTCTGCTCCCATGAGCCAGATTAGAACTGCTTCGACTAGGAAGATCAAGCAGTTGACTGCTTTAATGATTGTTGAAAAAATTTTTTCTGTTTTTGTCATGGTAGATCACTTCCAACTGGTAATCTGATGAATGTAACTTGCCTTGAAGTCACCTTGAAAATTACCGACAAAAGTAAATGGGTGAACGATATGTGGTTTATCGCGCTTCTTCATGATTCGACCTCCACTTTTCAGTAAACGAATTTTGATAAATCGATTCATCAATCATATGATAACGATTTCTTTACAGAAAGAGCACATAAATAGCGAAGATTAGTTGTTTGTCATAAATGCACGTAGATATTATAAAAAAGTTCCCGCGCAAGATGGGCGATTATGTGAGCAAGCATATAGACGCTTAGTCATGAATTTCTAGCGATATAACTATATCGTGCAAGAGCTGAGTTACTTTATAAGGTCTGAAAGGGCGGAAAATTAATTATCTTAAAAATCAGAGCACAAATTTTGCTTATCAAAGCAGGGAAAAGTGAGATAGCATCGAATTCTTGCAGATGTTGAAAAACAAAATAAGCAGTTGACCAGTGCCACTGCTTATTTCCACTTCTTAAAATTCCTGGTGCTGGTTAGGGTCGCGGTCGGGCCGGCGGCCATCTGCCTTGTCCAAATCCGTCAAGGCTGTTACTTCTTCCTCAGTTAAACTGAAGTCAAAAATGTCCAGGTTGCTCAACTGGTGCTGGCTGGATGAAGCCTTTGGAATCGGCACTACCCCCAGTTGGATTTCCCAGCGCAAAATTACTTGAGCCGGACTCTTGCCGTACTTGGCGGCCAGCTTTTTAATCAAATCTTCCTGGAAAACTTCCCCGGCCCGCATGAGCGGACTCCAGGCTTCCGTAACGATCCCATGCTCATCGTCATAAGCACGGACGGCGCGGCTGGACCAGTAGGGATGCAGCTCCACCTGGTTGACGGCCGGCGTAACCCCCGTTTCCTTGATCAAGCGGTCGATATGCCCCGGTTCAAAATTCGACACCCCGATCGACCGGACCAAGCCAAATTTTTGCGCGTCAATCAAGGCCTGCCAGGCTTCTACATAATGATCTTCCAAAGGATTCGGCCAGTGGATTAGGTAGAGGTCAAAGTAGTCCAAGCCGCTTCTTAAGAGGCCCTCTTCCAGTTCGTTGATCGCGGCTGTGTATTCGTGGTGGGCTCCCGGCAGTTTTGAGGTTACAAAAAGCTGGCTTCTGGCAACTGAGCTGTTTCTGATCGCCTTGCCTAGAGCTCCTTCATTTTCATAGCGGGCGGCTGAGTCCAGAAGCCGGTAGCCATTTTCAATCGCCTGGCTGATGGCCTGGGCCCCTTGGTAGCCTTTGATCTTGTATGTGCCAAAGCCGATCTTTGGAATCTTGTTTCCATCATTTAAGTTGAATTCTTCCATGATTTTTTCCTTTCTTTTATATTTGCTGTTTGCTCTTTTTCTATCAATTATAGGTTAAATCTTTTGGTTTCCGGCAAAAATCCTCTAAAATAGGTTTAGTCTAAAAAGCGAGGAAAAGAAATGGCAAAAAAACGCAGGCGCAAGAAGCGCCAAAATACCAGCCTGCTGTCGGTTTTAGTCGCCGCGGCGGCAATCATTTGGGGCGTCTACACCAAGGGCGGCCAGGAAAACCTGACCAGTTCAAACAGCACTAGCACTTCATCAAGTACGGCAACTTCTGCCCAAACGGCTAAAACCGTCTACGGGGGATTAGCCAAGAGTGACTACCAAAAGCTAGCCAATGAGACTTTTAAGTCCGGCGGCAAGGGCTGGCGCTATGTTAACAATAACCACTCCACCTTGGTGAAAAGCGCCTGGAAGGTCAACCGGGTCATCTACTCCAACCTGGACAGCCAGAACCGGACCTCCAGCTCCAACACCGCCTTTTTGGAAAAGCGGAACGTGGCCAACGACTCCTTAAGAGTAAGGCAGTACGTTCAGCCAACTGGCTGGCACTCCAACCGGCAAAACGGGACCCAGATCTACAACCGGGGGCACCTCATTGCCTACTCAGTTTCCGCTGGCATTGACCAGGACGGCAACTACAACCCCAAGAACCAGTCCGGTGACCAGAACAACCCCAAGAACCTCTTTACCCAGTCGGCCTTCTCCAACCAGAAGATCCAGACGATTTTTGAAAGCAAGGTCCGGTCAGCTTTAAGAAGCGGGAAAAAGGTTATCTACCAGGCAACGCCAATTTTTAAAGGCAGGGAACTCATGGCCCGGGGGATCAACCTGCAGGCAGTTTCAACCGACGGGACACTGGATTTCAACGTTTATATCTATAATGTGCAGCCAGGCTACCAGTTTGACTACGAAACCGGCCGGGCTAAAATCGACCGTAGCATGCAGGTCAGCGAATAGAAAGAAGGAAGAAAAATGCGCGACAATTGTACGACCATGCTGGTGGGCAAGAAGGCCAGCCTTGACGGGTCAGTGATCGTGGCCAGAGATGAAGACTACGACCAGGGCTTTAACGAAAAGCGCTTTGTCTACTATCCAGCTAAAAATTATGATGAAGTTTTTGTTTCCAAAGGAACCGGCGTTGAAATTCCTTTAAAGGGGGAAGGCTGCGGCTTCACCGCTGTCCGCGACGCTGTAGAAGACTACGGCCGTTTTGACGAGCAGGGGATCAACAGCTATAACGTGGCCATGAGCTCAACGGAAAGCGAAGCCAGCAACCGCCGGGTCTTAGGCCATGATCCTTTTGTCAAAAACGGGATTGGGGAAGACTCCATGCTTTATTTGGTCCTGCCTTTCATCAAGACGGCCAGAGAAGGGGTTGAGCGCCTGGGCCGCTTGGTTGAACAATACGGGTCCAGTGAAAGCAACGGGATTGCTTTTGGCGATGAAAATGAAATCTGGTACATGGAAACCGGGGCCGGCCACCAGTGGGTTGCCCGCCGGGTGCCAGACGACAGCTATGTCGTGGCCCCGAACATGATGATCATCGGGGAAATCGACTTTGACGACCCGGCCAACTACATGTATTCCACTAACCTCCGCCAGTTCGTCAAGGACCACCACTTGAATCCGTCGAAGACTGGCAGCTTCAATTTCCGGGAGATTTTTTCACCAAGAGACCAAGACGACCTGCGCTACAACACGCCCCGGATGTGGTATGGGCAAAAGCTCTTTAACCCGGAAGTGGATCAATCTATCGACGACTTGGACATGCCATTTTGCCGGGTGCCGGCTAAGAAGATTGCCATCGAAGACGTGCAGTTCTACCTGAGCAGCCACTACGAAAACACGGAATATGACTACTTAACTAAGGAAGAAAGCCCGGTCAAGAACGCCTACCGGCCAATTTCCGTCACGGTGTCGCAGGAATGCTCCATCATGCAGATCAGAAGCGACCGGCCAGAAGGCTACAAGGCCATCCAGTGGCTCTGCTTCGGCCTTTATGCCGCAGCGCCATGGGTGCCTTTCTATACTAATATCAAGGACACGCCAGCCAATTACCAGATCAAGACTAGCCAGGCTGACCCGACCAATAGCGCCTACTGGCTCTACAAGTGCATCCAGGCCTTGCTTGAAGGCAAGCAGCAGACTTGGCAGAGAAAGCTCCGGGCCTTCCAGGCTGACTGCCAGAGCCTGGCCATCCAGCATGTTGATGAAACTGACAGAGAAGCTGAAAAGTTAAGCCAAGCAGACCTGGTAGACTTTTTGACGGAAGCCAATAATGCAATTGCTGATAAAATCACGGCCAAGGGCAAAGAGCTCTTCGACCAGCTGGTCAAGGACAATCTCAACAACTCGATTTACAAGTACCGGCCCTAATTTCTTGCCAAAAATAGTACAATAGAAATGTTGTAAGTTTTTAATGTAAAGTAAGAAATCGTAAGGAGTTTTTTATGGAAAAAGAGATGACCTTAATCAGCGCCAAGGGCAAGTTAAAAGGAACTTGGGGCGAAGCAGTCAACCCAATTGAAGGGCTGACCCCCTTGGTAATTTTGGCCAAGATCGGCGATAAGGACCAGGCCTATTGGCTCAGCCGCTACTTAAATGACGCCGGCATCTTGACCTTCACTTTTGAAGCAGAAGATTCAGCCAGCGCCATTAGCGGCTACCACCTGGCCTTTGACGAACTCAGAAACGACGACCGGGTAGCCAGTGAGTACATCGTTTTCGCCGGCTATGGGGAAGCTGGGGATGCTGCCGCGGTGGCCGCCAGTGAAATCGGCCGCTCAGTCCGGGGAATCTTCCTTATGTCACCAGTTATCAAGGACTGGGACAAGATCAAGGGCTACCAGGGCCGCAGCTATATTGTTGCCGGCAGCGAAGACGACCAAGCTCCTTTGGCTAGCCTGGAATTGATGGCCAAGCAAATGAAGCAGGGCGAACTTTTGCAGATGCGGGGCGCCGGCCACGACTACCGGGAAGAAGACTGGGAAAGAGCAGGGATGCTGCTCAGGACCTGGGTCTTGACCGGCCTTAATTAATAAAGTAGAAAAGAGAAGGAAGCAGCGATGACGGAAGTAAAGATTGACCAGGTCGCTGAAAAAGATCTGCCGGCCTTGGTGGCCATCAGCCGGGAGACTTTCGCCGACACTTTTGGCGAGTACAACAGCGCCGAAGACATGGCCAAGTTTTTGGCTGAAAACTATAATGAAGAAAAGCTTAGGGGAGAAATGGCAACTCCAGGCAGCTTCTTCTACTTCTTGAAGGTGGACGGGGAAGTTGCCGGCTACTTAAAGCTGGACGTTGCCGACGCCCAAAACGAAGATGTCGACCCAGATGGCTTGGAAGTTGAGCGGATCTACCTGCGCAAATCCTTCCAGCACCGGGGCCTGGGCAAGCAGCTCTTTGAGTTCGCGGAAGAAAAAGGAAAAGAATGGGGCAAGTCCGTCCTCTGGCTGGGCGTTTGGGAACACAACGAAAACGCCAAGAACTTCTATGCCAGCCGCGGTTTGACCCGGTTCAGCGAGCATGTCTTCGTTCTTGGCGATGACCGTCAGACAGATTTTTTGTTAAAAAAGCCTCTCGTCTAGTCCTGGCTGATTAACCAGTCAGACAGGAGCTTTTGGTACTTGGCATTTTCCTGGACAAAAGGCATGTGGCCGCAGCCGGCAAAGAGCTCCCAGCGGGCGTTCGGCAAGTGGTCGTACATGCTTTTAGCCACCAATGGCGTGCACAGATCGTCAGTGCCGCTGGTAATCAAGACCGGCAAGTGCAGGTCCTTTAAGCGGTCAGTGTACTCATAGCCGTGCAGGTTGCCAATCGGCGTATATTCATTAGGGCCCCAGCCGGTCAAGTAGGCCAGGCTGCCGCCCTTTTTTTTGCGCAAAACTGGCTCCGGCATGTCCGGCGTAAGCTTGATGGCGTGCTGATCCATGAAGTGGGCATTGGCCGCCTGGTAGGCCGGGGAGTCATAGTTGCCACTTGCTTCAGCTTCCTTGATAGCGGCCTGCTCGTTTTCTGGCAGGTACTTGATCAAGCGGTGCAATTCCTGGCTCCAGAGCTTGGCGGAGGCTAAAGTAGAGGAAAGGATCAGGCTTTTGACCCCTTTAGGCTGATAGTCGCACAGGTAGATCAAAGCCAGCATCCCGCCCCAGCTTTGCCCTAGGAGGTGGATCTCGTCAAGGCCCAGCTGCTTTCTGACATTTTCCAGCTCCTTGACCCAGGTCTGGGCCGTGTAGGCCGTCTCTGCCTGGTCGTCGGGGATGCTGGAATTGCCGCAGCCCAATTGGTCATACATGATGACTTGCCGACCACTTTTTTCAGCAACTTGGTCGAGGACTTCAAAATAGTTGTGACTGCTGCCGGGCCCGCCGTGGAGAAGCAGGAGCGGGGCGCGGTCAGTCGCCTCGCCCACGATCCGGCAGTAAGTTTGCCAATTTCCGAACGGAAGATATTTTTCTGTGATTTGCATCATTATTTTACCTACTTTAAACAACTTCATTTTAAAAAAATGGTAACATGAATAATGAGTAAAATGAAGGTGGGGACAGCCATGATTAAGCAACAAATTTTTCCAATTGAAACTGACTTTAACTGGTACGACGTCAATGGCTTGAATGAAGCTGACAGCCGGCGCCTGCAGACGGAGTTTTATTTCACCCCGGAAATCATTTCCTACGTTTCCGACCGGCATGAACGGCCCCACTACGACTACGACCAGTATACCGACACCCACCTGCTGGTTTATGACGTGCCAGTCTGGCCAACGACGACCAGCAAGCACTTCACTTCCCGGCCAATCACTTTTTTGCTGCAGGACAAGAACCTTTTTTCTTTCCATACGATCGAGACCAGCTATGTCTTTGACGAGTTCAACGATCCCCAGGTTTTGCGCCGGCTGTCCCACGCCCAAGACGTGACGGAGCTGCTGGCAACTTTTTTGATGTATGCTTCCCAGTACTTCCAGCGGGCCATCACCCAGCTGGATGCTGAGCGCAACGACTTGGACGTCAAGCTGAGCGATGACATCGACAACAAGGACCTGGTGGAACTGTCCAATATTGAAAAGAGTCTGGTCTACCTGTCCAGCTCGATTCAGACTGACCAGATGATGCTGCACAGCCTACAGCACTCCCGGCTGACTTTTTCCAAAGCGGCCAAGGAAAGACTGGACGACGTCTTGATCGAATCCAGCCAGTCTTCAGAAATGGTGCAGATTTCCCGGCAGGTGACCAAGACTTTGTCATCGACTTCCAATAACATGATGAACAACAACCTGAACGACACCATGCAGTTCCTAACGGTTTGGTCCATCGTTTTGACCATCCCGACTATTCTGACCGGTTTTTACGGGATGAACGTGAAGTTGCCGGTTTTGGGGGCCAACTATGACTGGGTGATCATTATCTTGATCACCGTCCTTTTGATGGTCTGGCTGATCTTCCTCATGCGCAAGCACCATCTTTTTTAAAGGAAAAAGTTAAGAGATACTAAGGAGTTACATGAAGAACAATATTGTAGTCGGGGCTTTGATCGCCTCCCTGCTGGCTTTTGTCGTCTACACCAGTACCAACAAGGATGCTGAAATGCGGAAGGTTACGGTGGTGCAGGTAAAGAAGTCCGGCAACGTCAAAAAGACGGTTTCTTCTACTGACAAGGAACCTAATGTCAATTCCATTGAATATGACAACCAGGTCAAGAGCAGCAAGGGCAGCGACAAGCAGCTGGTCAAGGCAATCAAGAAGGCCATGGGCCAGGACGTCAGCTACCAGGTGGCGGCATATGACTTAAGCAAGAGCAGCCATTTTGCGGAAGTGGCCAACACCAAGAGCAGCCAGGATTCCCAGAAGATTTTTTACCTCTATCTCTTGATCGCCCTTTATGCCCAGGAAAAGTCCGGCAAGATCGGGGCCAGCACGGCTATCAAGGTTACTAAGGCTGACAAGGCTGGGACAAGTACGGCGATCGCGGTCGGGATCAGCTACGGGCCAAGCTACTTGCGCGAGCAGATGCTGAAGGGCAACAAGACCGCGGCTAACGCGCTTTTGCGGACGATCGGAACTAAGCAGGTCAATAAGGTGTTGAAACAGCTGGGGGCCAGCCAGACCAAAGTGACTGGAACCTTCTCCAAGTCCGTGGTCGGCAAGACGACAGCCAGTGATCTGGCCAAGATCATGGTTTCCATTTACCAGGGGAAGCTGGTCGGCAGCTACAATCAGCAGGTTTTGACTGCTATGACAGGGAAGACCAAGCTGGCCAGCAAGGCTAAGGGGACTGTCTACCAGTATGCTGATGGCAATTTAGAGGTCGCCTTGATCAGCAATAACGGCCACAATTACGTGGTCAGCGCCTGGTCCAGCAAGACTGATGACTTTGCTGCTTTAGGACAAGCTGTCAAGAAAGTCATGGAAAAGTAAAGATAGAACGAATAAATAGAACAGAAGAAATGAAAAACGACTCTACAGCCAGACAGTAGAGTCGTTTTGTGCTTTCTTGCGTTTACGTGGTTTATAAGTTTTCTTGGCCAGCCACATGTACCAGGCAAATTGGAATTCCCCGATCATAATGCAGATAGCCAGAAGCAGGAAGGTCACCACGAAAGGATTGATGCTGCTGCCGTCAGCGTAATGAAAATTGAACATGAAAACATTTAGATAAATCAGTAAACTGAACCAGTAAAAGTTTGCGAACCACCAGATTTTCATTTTTAGTTTTCATCTCCTATCTGAATATATGATAGCGCTTTTAGGAATCGCTTTCAACAGAAAAAAAGAATTAATTTACAATCTGTAGATTGAAATCTTCAGTTAGTAGTTATATAATTGCTACAGTTGAAAGGAAATGGTAGAAAGTATGACTCAAAAAAGGACTTTGGACTTAGGCAAGGTCATCGCCAAAGCCACGGAAATGATCGAAAGCCGGGGCTTAAGCGAGACGACCATGCCAAATCTTGCCAAGGCTCTGGGCGTTCGCAGCCAGTCGCTCTATCATTACGTGAAGAACCGTTCTCAACTTCTGTCGCTGGTCGCGGCCAGCCGGATCCGCCTGCTCTACCAGGACCTGCTCAAGCAGCTTGTTGGTTTGTCAGGCCACGAAGCATTGTTTAAGTTTGCTGACGTGGTCCGCGACCGCCTTTTGGAAGACCAGGCCCTGGCGACCCTGCTTTACCATATGGATGAATTTTCAGATGATTCAGACCTGGTGCAGGAAGTAGTCAAGATCCTGGACTTGGGTGAGCAGCTGCAGGTGGACACGGGACACGTGGTTTCCCAGCACGCCTTGGTTGGCGCGGTCCTGGGCTATGTCTTTTTAGACAGGTTTGCCAAGGGCCAGGGAAGCCGGGATTTTCCGGAAAGCCCGCAAGAAGCAGAAGAGAACTATCACGAAATGGTCTGGCGGCTGGTTTCGCCCAGCACCCAGCAGTCAAATGCCTAGCTTAGTAGACTGATTGTAAAAGACAAAGAAAGGAAAAAGGACGTTGAAGAAGTTACTGAAGAACCACCTTGGCGCTTTGATCGCCTGGGTGCTCATTCTGGTGATTTCTTTGGTTGCCCTGCCAAACGTTGACTCACTGACAAGAGCTCACAGCGAGATCTCTTTGCCAAGCAGCGTGGAAAGCGAAGCAGCCAAACTAATCAAGAATGAATGGGGCAGTAAGAAAAAGAATACTTACGAAGTCGCGGTTGTTTTCAACAAGAAATCCGGTAAGCTGACCGAGACCGACCAAGGCAACATTGAAGCCTCGATCGACCGCTTGACCAGCAACAAGAAGAAATACGGCATCAAGGATTACTTGGCGCCGCAGGATAACATCGCGACCAAGAAGCTGCTCAAGTCTAAAGACGGAACGACTTGGGTAATGCAGATGAACATCTCCAAGAGCCATGGGACCATCTCCCAGGTTTACGACGAGATCAACAAGGCCGTCAAGACCAGTGGGGTAAGAACCTACGTTACTGGGGCAGACGTCCTCAACAATGACTTTACCAGCTCGATCCAAGAAGGGATCAAGAAGACGGAACTGATCACGGTGGTCTTCATCTTCATCGTGTTGATCATCGTCTTCCGGTCACCGGTTGTCCCGCTTGTGTCACTTTTGACGGTTGGGATTTCCTTCCTGGTTTCCTTCTCAATCGTGACCAACCTGGTCAACCAAATCAACTTCCCGTTCTCCAACTTCACCCAAGTCTTCATGGTGATCGTCTTGTTCGGGATCGGGACCGACTACAACATCCTGCTATACAACCACTTTAAGGAGGACCTGGGCAATGGCCTGGGGGTGGCTGAGGCCACGAAGGACTCGATCAAGAAGGCCGGCCGGACTATTCTTTACTCCGGCTCCTCAATCCTGATTGGTTTCTCCGCTTTGGGCTTAGCTAACTTCTCCGTTTACCGGTCCGCTTCCGGCGTTGCCGTCGGCGTTCTGGTTCTGCTGGTTGTTTTGCTGACTTTGAACCCATTCTTCATGGCCACTTTGGGCAAGAAGATGTTCTGGCCAAGCAAGGAATTTGCCGGGGAAAACCCAAGCAAGATGTGGCACGGGATTTCCAGTGCTACTTTGAAGCGGCCAGTTGTCTTCTTGGCAGCAGTAGCAGTTGTCGTTGCTCCGTTCTTCGTTACTTACTCCAACGTTTTGAACTACGACGACACGGCGGAAATTTCAGATTCAGTTCCTTCTAAGCAGGGGCTGAACCTGGTGCAAAAGCACTTCTCTAAGGGGATGGCTATGCCGTCATACCTTTACATCAAGAGTGACCACAAGCTCGACAATGAGAAGGACTTGAAGCTGATCGACGAATTGACGCGGAAATTGCGCAATTCTGAAGGCGTGGACAAGGTTATGTCCGCGACTGAGCCATACAACGAAAAGATTAAGCTGCTCTACGTTAAGAAGCAGCTGAAGTCAGTTACCGACGGGACCGCCAAATTGGAAAAGGGTGTCGGCAAATTGACTAAGGGCAGCGAGCAGGTCACCAGCGGGGCCAAGAAACTGGCTAACGGGGCCGACCAGCTCGACGAAGGCACCGGCACTTTGAGTGACGGGGCTAAGGACCTGTACACGGGGACGGTTAAGCTTTACAACGGTTCAATCGCCCTCTACGATGGGGCAGGTACCCTCTTTAACGGGACCAAGACCCTGTCAGTTGGGGCAGATGCCCTTTACTCCGGCACTAGAAAGTTGTCTAGCGGTGCCAACACCCTGTCTGCTGGTACTCAGAAGCTGAAGAGCGGGACCAGCTCCCTGGCCAGTGGGTCAAAGACTCTGGCTAACGGGACCGGTTCTCTGGCAACTGGTGCTCAAACCTTGAGAAACGGTGCCGGCACTTTGAAGAACGGTACCGCCAGCCTTTACACTGGTGTAGGTACTTTGAAGAACGGTACTGCCAGTCTTTACACTGGCGCTGGTACTTTGAAGAACGGTACTGCCCAGCTTTTGACTGGCAGCACTAGCTTGAAGAACGGCACCAGCTCTCTTGTGACTGGTGCAAACAGTCTTTACACTGGCACTCAAACCTTGACCAATGGCGCCAAGGACTTGACGGCCAATATGAACACTTTGGTTGCCGGTCTTGACCAGTTGAAGAGCCAGCTGTCAGAGAATGCCAGCTCCTTGAACGCTGACCAGCTTGACCAATTGTCATCTGGTTTGACCGACCTGAACAACGGCTTGCAAAGCTTGAACAGCAAGGTCAGCCAAATCAGCGTGCCAAACATCGACACTTCAAAGATCTCTAGCCTGGTCAGCGGCCTGCAAAGCCTGCAAGGGCAAGTTTCATCACTTGAATCTGGTTTAACCAACGCCAAGAGCGGTTTGACCACTGCCGGTAATGGTCTGGGAACTGCCAGCTCAGCTGCTGGCAGCCTGGCAAGCTCAATCAGCAAAGTTTCAGACCCAACTTTGAAGGCAGAACTGCAAAAGGAACTCCAGTCCCTGTCTTCTGGGCTTAGTTCTACTAAGAGCGGGTTGGGTACTGCAAGCAGCGGCTTGACTACTGCTGGTTCTGCTGCAACCAACATGAAGAGTGCTTCATCTAGCATTCAATCAGCCGCCGGCAGTTTGAGTAGCAGCAGTTCTACTGCTTCAACGGCCGACTTGAGCGCTGAAGTTCAGCAACTGCAAGCGGCTGTTTCTCAGCTTGCTTCTGGCTCAAGCACTTTGAGCACCCAAGCAGCCAGCGGGATTAGCAGCCTTAAGTCTGGTTTAAGCAAGATCAGCCAGATGCAGTCAGCAGTTGATGCCCTTGCAACTGGTGCCCACAAGCTTTACACTGGTTCAAACTCAATTTACAGCGGTTTGAGCAAGGGTATGGCAGGGGCCTTGGCTTTGTCACAAGGCGCTACTAAGTTAAACAGTGGTGCCGCATCCCTTTACAACGGGATCAGCCAAGTCAACACCGGTGCTTCAAGTCTGTACACCGGTGCCGGACAAGTTAACTCCGGCGCTTCCAGCCTTTACACTGGTGCCGGCAAGCTGAACACTGGTGCCG
Source organism: Lactobacillus sp. (assembly GCF_051873315.1). GTDB lineage: Bacteria > Bacillota > Bacilli > Lactobacillales > Lactobacillaceae > Lactobacillus. Next base: position 11,945 of record NZ_JBJEES010000161.1, on the reverse strand, counting down.
CAAGCCTTTACTCCGGCACTGGCACTTTGGTCAGCGGGGCTAACCAAGTCAACTCTGGTGCATCCTCTGTTGCAAATGGTGCAAGCCAAGTCAACTCCGGCGCTGGCCAGGTCAATTCCGGTGCCGGCCAACTGGCTAACGGTTTGGCCAGCGGCGTCAGCGGCGCGGCTCAACTGGCTAACGGCGCGAGCCGTTTGACCAGCGGTGCAAGCTCACTTAAATCCGGTGCTGGCCAACTGCAAAACGGTCTGGCTCAAGGCGTCAACGGCTCCAGCCAACTGGCTGAAGGTGCTGACAAGCTGCAGTCCGGTACCAGCCAACTCTCCAGCGGCGCAAGCAAGCTCGCTACCAAGACGCCAGCCATCACCAGCGGCTTGACTGCCGTCAACAATGGTCTGGTTTCCGCCGGCTCATACTTGAACGGCCTGCGCAAGTCCAAGGCTTCCGACACCTTCTACGTGCCAAGCTACGTCTTAAAGCACAACGCCGACCTGCAGAAGTCCCTCAAGGTCTTCCTCAGCCCGGACAAGAAGAGTGCCATGATCATCATCATCCTGGACAGCAACCCAAGTTCTGAAAGTGCCGCAGAGCACTCACAAGCTTTGAGCGCTATGGCCCGCAAGTCCCTGAAGGGGACCGACCTGGGCAAGGCTGATGTCGAAATGGGCGGGCAAAGCTCAACCATTGAAGACACCAAGAACACGGCCAGCGGTGACTTTACCAGAACTATGGCTATCATGCTGATCGGTATCGGCATTGCCTTGATCTTCGTCACCCGGAGTCTGCTTCAGCCGATCTACATCCTGGGGACTCTGCTTTTGGCCTACATCAGTTCTCTGTCAATCACCCGTTGGATTGTCACCGGAGTGATGGGCCGGAGCGCCATGGCTTGGAACGTTCCGTTCTTCACCTTCATCATGGTGATTGCCCTCGGAGTCGACTACAGCATCTTTGTCATGATGCGTTACCGCGACAGCGATCCACACGCCTTGCCTAGTGCAAGAATCTTGGAGGCATGTACGGTTATCGGGACGGTTGTCATCTCAGCCGCTATCATACTGGGTGGTACCTTTGCAGCCTTGATTCCATCAGGCGTACCAACCTTGATCGAAGTGGCCATCGGGGTCGACATCGGTCTGGCTATCTTGGTCTTCTTGATGCCGATCAACCTGTCAGCTGCAACCAAGCTGACCTACGAAGGCTTCCCATGGCCTAAGTGGGCAGGCCGCAAGAAGGGCCTCAGCTTTGGCAAGAAGTCTTAAATGAAAGCTAAATAATGCATTAAGAACCCGTCATCTTTGGCGGGTTCTTTTTTGCCTGTGCTAGGAAAATGCTATAATGTGGAAAAAGAAACACTAGCAAAGGACGATTACTATGAAAAAATGTCCCAACTGTGGACAGACCCTGACTGGCCAGGAAAAGACCTGTCCGAACTGTGGATTCAATGTGGAGAAATACCGCCGCGACTACTTTACTGAAGAAGCCGCGGCCGAAAATGTGGAAAGAACTGAAATAAACAGGGAAGAAGCTGACCGGACTTTGGAAAAAGATCCATCCGGCAAGCTCAGCCGGTCCGCCTACCGGCAAAAGCAGGAGCAGAATGCCTTTACCGGCAACCCAACCGTGGAAAAAATGATCCAGTGGCTGAGAGACAACACCACAATCGCCTTCCTGGTCGGCGTGGGCCTCTTGATCATCATGAGTTTCTCCCGGACCCTGGGCTGGACGGCTTTTGCTGTCTCCATGGCTCTGCTTATCTGGACTGGCCACCGGGACTCCCAGGGCGAATACACGGCTGACCGGAACTTGACTGAGTATATCCGAAATTGGGGCTCCAAGGTCTTCAATGCCTTTGACGACAAGGAAAACGAAATTGAGGAGAAGAATGAAGAGTTTACCGAGTCCCACCCGAAATTTGAAGCCAAAGTGGAAAAGGTGAAGAAGAAGACCAAGAAGCCGCGGAATTTTGGTGTCATCCAGCTCTCCATTCTCTTGACCAGCTTGATCACCTTGGTCCTCCTTTTCCTGGGGACAGGCTTCGTAACCTCCAGCAGCAAGCTGACCGTGGCCAGCGTCTTCTTTGAAGTCGCCAACAGGCAGATCACGGCGGGCAAGATCGTTCCCGCCTTGATTCTTTACCTCTTCCTGGCGGTTTTCCTGCTCTTGCCGGTCTTCATCATGCTGGCCGTCAGCCAGAATACCAGGGTCTCCCGGGTCCGGGCTTTTGCCTTGTCCTTGGTCGAAAGCCTGGTCTTGATCTACCTCTTTTACCAATTGGCCCAGACGACTAGCGCGACCAGCTACTTAAGCCAGGCTGTTTCCAGCTTGAAGAGCTATGCCGTGGCTATCGGCATTTCCGGCTACCTCTTGATCCTGGTCTCTTGCTTGACCACGGTTTTGGCCGGCATCAACATGTTCCAGCCAATGGTTAAGGCAGATCAAAATAACGAAGAATAGTTTTTGTTAGCAGAAAAAAGGCTGCTGGTCTGAGTGACCAGCGGCCTTTTCTTGCTATTTTTCTACTTGGAGATTCGTGAAAAAACAAAAACTAAAGAGTAGAAAATTTGAATTAGTACAAAAGAAACACTAAAAAGAAAGTAGGTAATGTAATAAAGATTAAAAGAAAAAAGTAAAAGTAAGTGTAATTGAAAGAGATTGAGTTAGATCTGTTTACTGCTTGTTTTGGTCAGTAAAGTCGATCACCAGGTGCTCGTTGACGAAGGCGTCCAGGCCCAAAGGACTGAGCTCGCGGCCGTAACCTGACTTCTTGACCCCGCCGAATGGCAGGCTGCCGTCAGTGATCCAGCGGCCGTTGATGACTGTCATCCCGGTTTCAATCTGGCTGGCTACTTCTTCAGCATGCTTGATATCACTGGAGATGACGGAAGAACCCAGCCCATAGCTGGAGTCGTTGGCTAAGGCAATGGCTTCAGCCTCGTCTTTAACCTTGTAAACCACGCAGACTGGCCCGAACATTTCCTGGTCAAACATTGGGTTGTCCTTAGTCATGTCCGTCAAAATAATTGGCCGGCTGAAGGCACCTGGGGCGTCAATTTCCGGGTACTCGTAGTAAACCTTGGCTCCGCCGGCAATTGCCGCTTCAACCTGCTTGGCCAGCTTCTCTTTTGCGGCTTGGGAGTTCATCGGCGGCAGGGTAGTGGAGTCTTCCAGCGGATCGCCCCACTTAAGGCCAGAGTAGATTTCCTTCATGTCTGCCAAAACTTCTTCATAGCGGTCGGCCAAAACGATCATCCGCTTGGATGAGGTGCAGACCTGGCCATTATTGTAGCTGCGGGCGTCGCTCAAGGCTGCCTTCAAAACTGCTGGGTCAGCGTCGCTTAAGACGATGAAGGCATCGTTGCCGCCCAGTTCCATAGTGGACTTCTTCAAGTTCTTGCCGGCGTTTTCGGCTACGGACACCCCGCCTCTTTCAGACCCGGTCAAGGCTACCCCTTGCACCCGCGGATCAGCAATGACCTGGTCCAGTTGGCTGTAGCTGAGGTAAAGGTTGATCAAGCTGCCTTCCGGCGCCCCGCCAGCTTTCACGATCTTGGCGGCCAGGGCAGCAGAAGTTGGCACATTGTGGGCGTGCTTAAGCAGCATCGGGTTGCCGACCACGAAGTTCGGGGCAAAGACCCGGATGACTTGGTAAAGAGGGAAGTTCCATGGTTCACAGGCCATGATCACCCCGGTAGCCTGCTTTAAGTAGTAGGCGCGGCCGTATGGGTTGGGCAGGTCGACCGGCTTTAAAAGTTCCGGGCCGTGGTCGGCGTAGTAGTTGAGGATGCCGATGCAGATCTCAACTTCTTCCTTGGCCTCGCTGAGCTTCTTGCCCATTTCCAGGGTCATGGTCTTGGCCATTTCTTCTTCCTTTTCCTGGAACTTGGCCGCGATGTCCTTCAAAATGGCTGCCCGGCTGCTCGGTTCTTCATGCCGCCACTTCTTGTAGAGGGCGTGGGCTAAGGCCAGAGATTCTTCAATCTGCTGGTCAGTCGGGTTCTCGTAGCTCGCGAAGACTTCATTGGTATATGGGTTCACTGATTCGTATTTTGCCATAGCTGTTTTCTTCATCCTTTCGAATTAAAAGTTGATCAGACCGGCCTTTAGCGCCAATCTAGTGTAAGATTCACAAATATCCCTCTCTCTAGTATAAACCGCTTTCTGATATTTGGTATAGCTAAAGGCTGAAATAATTTTATTATCTGAAGGAATATTTTAACGGCAATTTTTTCAATTTTTTGGTAAAAATCTCTCCTTTAATGAAAAAATCCTGCCAGCATGGTAAAATATTTAAAAATTGAAAGGACGAGATTATGCGGATCAACGTTTTGCAGCACACCCCGAATGAGGGGCCGGGGGCCATCAAGGCCTGGGCCGAAGACCGGGGCAACAAAGTCTATGTATATCATCCGGAAACTTTCGGCATTTTTCCGAAAGCTGATGAAACCGACATGCTGGTCGTTTTGGGCGGGCCGATGAGCCCGGGCGACGACTTGCCTTGGCTTAAAGAAGAACGGCAATTGATCAAGGACTGCCTCAAGCAGCACCTGCCAATTCTCGGCATTTGCCTGGGTGCCCAGCAAATTGCCATCTGCTTAGGCAGCAGCGTGCACCCGGCTGCCCACAAGGAAGTCGGCTGGGCTCCGGTCTACAAGCAAAGTGATGCGATCGGTGACTTGCCAGACAAGCTCCTGGCCCTGCACTGGCACCAGGACATGTTTGAAATGCCAGCTGGCAGCCACTTGCTCTATTCCAGCGACCTCTTGGCCAACCAGGGCTTTTTGGTCAATGGCAACGTGATCGGCCTGCAGTTTCACTTAGAGCCCTTGGCTGACAACGTCCGCGAAATCGTCATCAATGACGGCGCCTACGCCGAAAGCGGCAATGACTTACACCAGACTCCAGCCGAGATTCTGGCCCAGCCTTTGCCAAGCGCCAATAAGCGCGCCATTTACACCATGTTAGATTATTTAAGCGTCCACTAGGAGGATTCATGACGGCAACTGCACGTATTTATTTAGGTTCATCTTTTCACCGCGACCACCATCAAGCCCGGGCCAAGCAGGTCCGCGAATACTTGGCGGCCAACCCGACGGTCGAGCACGTTCATTTTCCCTTTGACCAGCAGGTAACCGACCCGGCGGAAGACCCGAATGTCGGCTTTGGGGATGAACGGAGTCTCTTTTGGAAGCAGCAGACCTTCCAAAACGACATCAACGGCCTGTCCATGGCAAATTGCGGCCTCTTCCTTTACGACATGGATGAACTGGATGATGGCTGCGCCTTTGAAATCGGCTTTTTGCGGGCGCAGAACAAGCCGGTCATCATCGTACCTTTCACTAACCACCCGGAAAAGAAGCCGATCATGAACCTGATGCTGTCTGAAGGGGCAACGGCTTTTATCAAGGGCGACCAGGAACTGGAACTCTTGAAGACTTACGACTTTAACAACTGCCCATGCCGGCCGCTGACTGGCTATGGCACCATTTAAGGCAAAAATAAACGGTCAATCTCGCGATTGACCGTTTTCTTATGCTTTCTCTTCGAGTTCTTTGAGGAGCTTGCCGCCTTCTTTGAGGATAACCTCGTTTTTGTTCAAGCGGGCGAATGCCAGGGCGTCGTGCAGGTGCTCCAGGGCCGTATTCATGGACCGCTTTTGGGCCAGGTCGTCTAAGGCCAGCTGGTAAAGGACCCGGGCCAAAAAGTAGACCACATGATGTTCGGAAGCCAGCTCGTAGGCATAGTTGAGCAGGTCGTCAGCATGTTTGTACTGTCCGCTTTGCCCGTAGAATTCGCCGGCCGCCGTCAAAATGGACATGACCTGGAGTTCTCTCAAGCTGTCTTTGATTTCGACTTTCTTGATCTGGTCCAGGATCTGGTCAAAGTAATGAGAGGCCTTGCCCATGTCCTGGCTGGCATAAACCTGGCTGCAGCCTTTAAGGGCCAGGAGGCGGTAGATGTTGCCGGCCTTAAGGTTGTCGGTTGTCAGGATATTGTTGAAGTAGAAAAGGGCCGAGACTTCGTTGTGGTCCCCGTCCAGAGCCAGCTGCCCGCAAAGGTAGTTGTAGTGGAGAAGGTCTTGCTTGTCGCGGATCTTTTTCTCATTGACCTGCTTGAGGATCTTGCGGACCTGGTCATAGTCATAAGTGATGAAGCAGAAGTCCGCGGAAAAAAGCTTCTGGGCAATTTCGCTTTCCGTGCTGGTCAGCATGATGTCAGATAAGGAGATGTTCATCCGCTCGCAGAGCTGCTTGAGGATCTTGAAAGAAGGAATCTGCCCGTTGTTTTCGAACTTGCTCAAGGTTGACTGGGTGCAGATCCCATTGCAGAGCTCATTTTGCGACAGCTTGAGCGACTTGCGGATTTTGATGAATTTTTCAATGTTTATCATGGTTAATCGCTTCCTGTTTTCAGACTGAGGGCATAGTTGAGATAAGTTATGCTTTCCCTGAGATAATCCCGGCCGTAGTCCATGGCGTGGCCATGACCGGGGATAATTTCCAGGTCAACCTGGTGGCCGCGGCCAGCCAGGCGGCCGGCAAATTCAGTAACGCCGGCCAGGTCGGTCAGTTCAGCCGCTGAGTTCATCATGAGCAGGCGGCTCAACTTGGTATAGTCGTAGCTTTGGGCATCCAGGTCGGCCAAAAGGTCAGAGTCCTCGCTGCCGGCGTAGGTCAAGACAAAGTACTTGTAAAAGGCTTCATTGATGGCCTGCTGGGTGGTCAAGCCCAGTTCTTCCTTGCCATTGACTGAAGGCTTGACCTCTTGGTGGTCGGCCAGCCAGCTGCTGAAGTCGACAGGGGCTGACCAGGTGACCGTCGGGAAGCCGTACATGCCGGCGACTTTCAAGGCCAGGGTGCCGCCGGAGCTGGCGCCGATCTGGACGATGTTGTTTTCATCGCCCTCATCGGTGTAGTTTGAAGCCAAAAGCCAGGCCGCGAAGTTAAGGGCATCCTCGTGGGCAGCTGGGAAATGGTCAGCTGGAGCCAGCCGGTAGTCGGGCACGAAGGTCATGAAGCCAGCGTTGGCCAGGTCGATTGCCACGTCTCTGACGCCATTTTTGCTTCCCCTAAACCAGCCGCCGCCGTGCCAGAGAATGAGGATTTTTGTCTGTGAGTCGGTATCGTTGGGATAATAGATGTCGGTCTTTAGGCCGTGCTTGAGGTCATAAGCGATATTGTTAACAGTCACAACCATAATCTCATTTTTCCTTTCTGAACTGATTTGAATTCTGATTTTTTATCCTAACTTAATTATATACTCAAAGCAATAACTTCTGCTTGCTTTTTGTCTTTTTTCGCAAGGGAAAAGAAGGCAGCATACATAAGTTTATTTAAAGCCCGAAGCAAACTAGTGTGGAGGGGGGAGGCTTTTTGCTAAAATTATCCTGGAATTTGTTTTTAGGGGGAAAAGACCATGAGTTACGAACAAAGCCGCAAGCTGATCAACCGGCTGACCATTATTTCAACCATCGTGATCATTGGCCTCTGCATCTATTGGTACCAGCTGGGGATTTTTACCAGCCAGGCCAAGATGAGCGCCTATTTGGCTGACAAAAAGATCCTGGGTCCCTTTATCTTTGTTTTGATTCAGATCATCCAGGTCGTGATCCCGATTATCCCCGGCGGGGTCTCCCTTTTGGCTGGGGTTGTCTTCTTCGGCGCTGGACCTGGTTTTATCTACAACTATATCGGGATCGTCATCGGCTCCTTGATCAACTTCTTCCTGGCCCGCTACTATGGCAAGTCCTTCATCCTGCACATCGTGTCGGAAGAGAGCCTGGAGAAGTATACCAAGTGGACCAAGAACCAAAAGAAGTTCAACTGGTTCTTCGCCATCTGCATCCTGGCCCCGGTTGCCCCGGATGACCTGCTCTGCCTTTTGGCGGGTCTGACGGAAATGAAGCCTTGGACCTACTTCTGGATCATCGTCCTCTGCAAGCCTTGGACCATCGCGGCTTACAGCCTGGGCCTGGTCTACGGGGCCCGCTGGATCATGAGGCTGATGTGATGGAGAGCGAGCGGATATATTTGCGGCCGGTCGGGCCGGAAGATGCTGACCTGCTTTTGTCTTGGGGGCAGGATCCCTACTACCAGAAAACGGCAGGCTTTGCCCACTACCGGAACATGCTTGAAGCTGAAGAAGGGGCCTTAGCTTACCAGAGACGACCGGCCAGCTACATGATTTGCTTAAAAAATGGCCAGGCAATTGGCCTGCTGGAACTATATCCCCGGGATGGCCAGTCCCGGGAGCTGGGCTTTCTTTTGGACAAAAAATTCCAGGGGCAGGGCTACATGACTGAAAGCATCAATTGTCTTTTGGCGGAAGCTTTTAAAGATCCGGAGATCAAGGAAATCTGGGCCGGCTGCCGGTCGGATAATTTGCGGCCTCAGCATTTATTGCAAAAACTGGGCTTTCGGCAGATGTATGAAGTCGATTACCGGAAAATTCCCCCTTTTTTGGATTTTTCGGCCAAGTATTATTTGCTAAAACGGACCGAATAGCATAGAATAGAGACAAACACGAAATCCTTAGACTGCCGACAGAGAGTCCGCGTATGCTGAGAGCGGACGGCGGTCGCTTCCAGATTTCATTAGTGTGGGCAATTAATCATTGCACGGCCGGGCACCGTTAGCGCCCAACTGAGTGCGGCTCTTTGAGCCGAAACTGGGTGGTACCGCGAACCGTGCGCCGATTCGTCCCAAGACTGGGACGGACCGGCTTTTTTATTTTTTCGGAGGTTATATATGCTGGATATTAAGGTCATTCGCGAGAATCTTGACTGGGCCAAGGAAAAGTTGGCAACTCGGGGCATCAAGCCTGAGCAATTGGATGAACTGGTAGCTATCGACGCCAAGCGCCGGCAAGCTATGGTAGAAGCTGAAAACTTGAAGGCAGAAAGAAACGAAGTTTCAAAGAAGATTGCTGCCGCCAAGCGGGAAAAGGCAGATGCCAGCGAAGCTATCGCCAACATGCGTGAAGTCGGTGCCAAGATCAAGGAATTGGACCAAGAAGTTGATGAACTGCAGGAAAAGCAAGAATACATCCTGCTTCGTTTGCCAAACTTCCCAGCTGACTCAGACCCAATTGGCCCTGACGAAAGCTACAACGAAGAAGTCCGCCGCTGGAGCGAACCAACCAAGTTTGACTATGAACCAAAGGCTCACTGGGACCTGGGCACTGACTTGAACATCCTGGACTGGGACGCGGCAAGCAAGGTTTCCGCAGCCCGCTTCGTTTACTACAAGGGTGCCGGCGCTCTCTTGGAACGGGCCGTTTACAACTTCTTCCTGGATGAAAACACCAGCGAAGGCTACACTGAAGTCATCACCCCATCCTTGGTCAACAACGACTCAATGCAAGGTACTGGCCAATTCCCGAAGTTTACTGAAGACGTCTACACCATCGTTGAAAATGACGACCCAGAAGTACCGCGGAACCTGACTTTGATTCCAACTGCTGAAGTTCCTTTGGTCAACTACTTCAGAGGCGACATCATCGATGGCAAGAACTTGCCAATCAACGTGACTGCTTTGTCACCAGCCTTCAGAAGTGAAGCTGGTTCAGCTGGCCGCGACACCCGGGGCTTGATCCGGATGCACGAATTCCGCAAGGTGGAAATGGTTAAGGTCGTTAAGCCGGAAGAATCCTGGAAGGAACTGGAAAACCTGACCCACAACGCTGAACACCTGCTGCAAAAGCTGGGTCTGCCGTACCGGGTCGTAGCCTTGTCAACCGGGGATGCATCCTTCACCAGTGCCAAGACTTACGACTTGGAAGTCTGGATGCCAGCCCAAGACACTTACCGGGAAATCTCATCCTGCTCCAACTGTACTGACTTCCAGGCCCGCCGGGCACAAATCCGTTACCGGGACGAAGACGGCAAGGTTAAATTGACCCACACTTTGAACGGGTCAGGCCTGGCTGTTGGCCGGACGGTTGCCGCTATTTTGGAAAACTACCAAAACGAAGACGGTACGGTTACCGTACCAGAAGCTTTGCGCCCATACATGCACGGCATGACCAAGATCACGCCAGAAGTTAAGTGGCACTAGTCATAAAGGAACTCCGCGGAGGGGTTCCTTTTTGCGTGGAAATTTTTTCTAAAAAACTTTTTGCAAAAGTGTAACCTTTCAGCTCCCTTAGGTGTCTATTAGGGTAGAGGAGATGAGGGCCTCGAAAAACAAAAAGTAAAAGGACGGAAAAAGACAGTGAGAGAAACTGAAATCATCGAGCAGTTCTTCGCCAGAGACGAAGCTGCGCTCACTTCAGTCCAGAGTGAATATGGGGCATATTGCTCAACGATTGCCCGCAACATCTTGCGGGATAAGGAGGACGTTGAGGAGTGCCTGAACGATACATGGCTGAAAGCCTGGAACACGATTCCGCCAAAGCGGCCGCAGAGCCTCTTGGCCTACCTGGGGCGCGTCACGCGCAACGGAGCCTTGAACATGGTCCGCGACCAAAACCGGCAGAAACGGGCTGGGGATCAATATACCGCCTCGCTGGATGAAATTGGAGAGTCATCCGGCGCGGTCCAGGAGCAGCCAGAGCTGGAAGGGATTGAGAGCAGCGCTTTGACGGAGATCATCAATGATTTTCTGGCAGGCCTGCCAAAAGAAAAAAGAATTATTTTTGTTCAGCGGTATTTTTACATGGACGCCATCAGCGACATTGCCGCGGCTAACGGGATGACAACATCAGCCGTTAAGGTGGCTTTGATGCGGATGCGGCGCAAGCTGGGCAAAAAACTGCAAGAAGAAAAGTTTATTTAAAGGGGATACTATTATGAAAAACACTGACTTAATGGATGCAATGGGCGGAATCAAGACTGAGTATATCGTGGAGGCAGCAGCCGGCCGGGGGCAAAAGAAGGTCGTTCCTTTGTCCGCCAAGCGCAAGCCGTGGGTCCGCCTGGTGGCAGGGATCGCGGCAGCGGCTGCTTTCAGCGTGATTTTGCCAAACACGAGTCCGCAGGTGGCTAATGCTATGCAGAACTTGCCAGTTGTGGGTAACTACTTCAAGCTGGTGACCTTCCGCGATTACCACTACGAAAGCCGCAAGCATTCAGCCGATATTTCCGTTGACAAAGTTGCTGTCAGCGGGGTGACCGGGCCGGCAGCCAAGGAGGCCAAGAAGAGCAGCCAGGCAGTCAACCGGGAAATTGCCAAGGAAACTGACAGTTTGACCAAGGAATTCAAGGCTTCTCTGAAGAAGGGCGGCTATGGCTCTTTGACAGTCAAGACTAAGCAAGTAACTAACAACCGCTACTGGTACGTGATCAAGCTGACGGCCGTGCAAACCCAAGCCGACAGCGGCGAAAGCAGCCGCTACTACGTCTTCAGTAAGGCCAGCGGCAAGCAGGTCAAGCTGGGCGACTTGTTCAAGAGCGGTAGCAACTACCAAAAGGCCATCAGCCAGAACATCATCAAGCAGATGAAGCAGGAGATGAAGGCTGACAAGAACAAGAGCTACTTCCTTAAGCAAAATGGCGACCCGGACGGCTTCAGCCAAATCAAGAAGAACCAGCAGTTCTACATCAACAAGAAGAACCAGGTGGTTATCGTCTTTAACCAAGGTGAAGTGGGGCCAATGTCCATGGGCAGCCAGAGCTTCGTTTTGCCAAACAAGCTGGTAGCCAAGCTGCAGAGATAAGTTGAGCAAGATAAGAAAAGAGAAAAGAAAAAAGAATACAAAAGAGAATAATGGAGTGAAGAAAATGGTGACTTAGGTCGCCATTTTTCTTTTGCCCAGTTTTTTAGAAAAAATCGCAGAAATTTTTCCGGCTTTTCCAGAGAAAAACAAGCAAATTAAGAACAATCTTCTGTTAAAAAAAGAAAAAATACAGCTAATCCGATTTATTGCAACTGGAAGAGAAAGGTGCGTAACAACAACACCGCCGGGTGCACCAATCATAAAACGAATGAAAAAGCAAATTTGACGAA
>NZ_JBJEES010000160.1:0-18082 GCF_051873315.1 Lactobacillus sp. | reverse complement strand
TAAGGCAACGGTTTTTGGTACCGTCATGCGCTGGTTCGAATCCAGCTAACGCAATTGTTCTAAAGAACACCCAACCCGAAAGAAGAGCTTCTGACTGAGTCAGGAGCTCTTTTTTTGCCAGAGCAAAAGAAAAGCAATTTTTTCCAAGAGAAAATGCTTAAAAATAGATGAAAAAACTTACTTTTCAAGAAAATGTTTTTCTTTCATAAGTAATGATGTACTTTCTTTGCGTAACTTGCTATACTGAAAAGTAAGTTGTTGGTTACTTTTAGTAAGTTTGATAAGTACAAATGCAAGTAAGATTAGATTGGCTAGATTAAGTAAAATTTCGGGAGGCAAAAAATTGCATAAGAAGAGGATCGTGTCAGTAACGCTTTTAGCAACGGCGGCGCTTTTGACGGCCTGCGGACAAAACAAGCAGGCTTCCAGTTCCAAGCAGGTGATGAAGACAGCCGTAACCGGCGAAATCAGCACCCTGGACTCCAGCAAGTACGGGGATACCGTCAGCTCTGAAACCCTGCAGAATTCCATGGAAGGGCTCTACCGCTTCGATAAAAAGGGGCAGGCTCAGCTGGCCGGAGCGGTCAAGGTGACCAAGTCCAAGGACCAGAAGGTCTATACTTTTACTCTTAGAAAAAACGCCAAGTGGTCCAACGGGGACCCAGTGACTGCCCAGGACTACGTTACTGCCTGGCGGCGGACGGTTGACCCCAAGAACGATTCTTTGGACAGCGACAGCTACCAAGTGATCAAGAACGGGACGGCTGTAGCAGCCGGCAAGAAGAAGGTGTCCAGTCTGGGCATCAAGGCCTTGGGCAAGTACAAGCTGCAGGTCACCCTGGAAAACCCGATCCAGTACCTGCCAGACCTTTTAACCGGGGCCCAGTTCTACCCGCAGGACACGAAGATCGTCAAAAAGTACGGGTCCAGCTACGGGACCAGTTCCAGCAAGCTGGTCTACAACGGGCCGTTTACCGTCAGCCAGTGGGATGGGTCCAGCCTCAAGTGGACTTTGAAGAAGAACAAGACTTACTGGAATTCCAAGTCAGTCAGCTTGAGCGCGGTCAAGGTCCAGGTCATCAAGACCACTTCAACCGGCCTCAACCTTTACAAGGGCGGGCAGCTGGATTACGCGCCAGTTGATGCTGACTACGTCAAGCAGTATGAAAAGAATGCCGACTACCACACTAAGACCACGCCGACCAACGGCTACATGGTTTTCAACACCAAGCGCAAGACCACTGGCAATGTCCACGTTCGCCGGGCAATCAGCCTGGGCGTAAACAAGCAGGAATTGGTGAAGACGGTCCTGCACTCAGGCAAGGCTGCCCAAGGTCTGGTCGCCAGCGACTTCATCTACGATGAAAACGGCAAGGACTACCGAACCAGTGCCGGCAAGCTGATGACTTACAATCTGAAGCAGGCCCAAAAGGAATGGGCTTTGGCTAAAAAGCAGCTGGGCAAATCTAAGATCACCATCGAACTGTTGACCAGTGACATGGACGCGTCTAAGCGGGTGGGCGAATACCTGCAGAGCAACTTGATGAAGAACCTGCCGGGCTTGACTGTTAAATTGCGGTCGATTCCGCTGAAGTCCCGCCTGGCTGACACGACCAAGCACAACTTCGACATGGTTTACGGGACTTGGCAGCCAAGCTTCCAGGACCCGATCGACTACTTGACCATCGGTGGCCTCTTCAACCTGGAAAGTGACTACAAGAACAGCACTTTCTGGAAGGAAATCAAGCAGGCAAGGAGCACTTACGCCACCCAGCCGGCCAAGCGGCAGGCCAGCTTGATCGCTGCTGAAAAGCAATTGATCCAAAAGGATGCTTTCGCGGCACCGCTCTACCAAGCCGGGGTTTCCTACCTGCTTAAGTCCAAGGTGACCGGCTTCCGCCTGTCTCCTTACGGGACTGTTGCCTACTACTGGGATGTCAAGATTAAGTAAAACAAGTTTTAAACCGGTAAAAGCTGCCAGTTTCTTTCAGTAAGGAAGAAACTGACGGCTTTTTTGCGAAAAAAGAAGCATTCTTCAACTATTTTGCCTGTATAGCGGGTACAATAGTATTTAGTTTTTTGACCAGGAGGCGGACATGAGCAAATACATCAAAGTTGGCAGCGGCGGCGGTGAAGTGACCTGGCACCGGGCCATGCTCGACATGGAGCCGGGGGACTATCTGCTGCTGGAGCCCGGCTATTACGTTTGGCCCCGGGGCCGGCTATTAGAAGACGTGACCATCAAGGGCCTGGGGGCCAGCCCGGAAGACACCCGGATCCGCAGCTTTTTCTCCATCGGTGAAAACAGCTCCCGGGTGGTTTTTGAAAACTTGACCCTGGAACCTTATGGGGACGTAAACACCCTGGATTTGCCGGAAGAGACCAACAGCTACTTGATCCTGCGCGGCTGCGTCTTGACCGGGACCGGCAGCAAGACGACCACGATTTCCATCAACGGCCAGGACACGGTGGAGATGTACTCCTGCCGCCTGCTCAACGGGACCCTGTCCTTTTTTGAAAAAGCCAATTTCCGCCTGGAAATGGCGGACTGCCTGCTGGACTATGAGTCAGAAAAATTCGGGACCATCTCTTTGGAAGGAACCGGGACGGCCATCATCAATAATTCCGAGATCCGGGGGACGGTCAACAGCTTTGATTCCAGCAATATCGAACTGAACATCAATAACTCAGCTATTGGTAACCTCAACTTAGGTGGCAAGAGCTGGGTCAACGTTTACGCCTGCCGCTTTATCAACCGGGACTACAGCCTTTATGCCCGGGGTGAATGCTGGCTGAACATCCTGGAGAGCCAAATGCCAAGCCAATTGGCGATTGAAGACCACTGCCACTTGCTAATGCAGAACAGTCAGCTCTATAATTTCCAGGCGCGGGGGGAGAGCCAGAGCTTTTTGTCCAATGTCCAGATCGCGGCCGCGGCCAGCCTGGAAGGAAAAAGCTTCATGGAGGGGAGTTTAGTGACCTTCTCAGGCAACGGCGACTACCCTTACTTTATCTTCCTGGTCGACCAGGCGGTATTGAAGGGGCGGAACCTGCAATTTGACCCGCAAAACTGGCCGGTTTTGGTAGACAATGATGCCCGCTTAGTGGCCAACGCCCTTTACTACCAGGGGGCGCCACTGGAAATCAAGTGTGAGCATCCGGAAAACATCTCTTTGCTGGGGATCAAGTGGACTGAACGGAAGGAATAGAAAGGAGCCACCATGCGCTTAATCAAAGTAAGCCAGGACCCCCGGGACTTGTCCTGGGAGCAGGCTTTAGACCAGCTGGAAGACGATGACGTGCTCATGCTGGCTCCCGGCTTTTATGAAATTCCTTTTGGGCAAAAGCTGAACAACATCGTGATCAAGGGGACGGGGACAGCGCCAGATATGACGGTCCTGGTTGGTCAAGTCGTCCTGTCTGGCCGCTATTTGACCCTGGAAAACCTGGCCGTCAAGACCAAGGCAATTGCCGGGGCCCTGGTTAGAGTTTATGTAGGCGAAAATGCTCCTTACTTGACCCTGCGCGGCTGCCGGCTGGAAGCGCCAGAAGGAGAAGGGAGCACGGCCCTCATGACTCTGGGTCCGGTTTGGTTGGAACTTTACTCCTGTCAAGTTAGGGGAAAAATCCGCCTGGTTGGCGGAGAAGAGCAGCATGTCCAGATTTCGGGAAGTGAAATCAAGGCAGCTCCGGCTGCTTTTACCGGCGATGGCTTTGGTCCCTTGGTCATCAGCCAGTCTCAAATCAAGGGAGAATTTGTCCTGGAGGAAAATTCGGCTTATGAAGGCCATTTTGACCAGACGGCTTTTGACCAGGTGACCAGCCTGGGAAAAAACAACGGTCTTTACTTCACCGAATCTACCATGTCTTTAACTCTGAAAAATGGCCAGGCTGACCTTTTGAACTGTGACTTGCAGGGGACGGCTCTTTTGGAAAAAGCCAATTCCGCCGCTTTCCAAAACTGCACTTTTAAGCAATTTAAGCAGGTCAGCGGGAGCAGCAACTTAACCAACTGTCACTTGGTGGCAGGAGAAATTGAAGGCCAGGGCAAGGCTGTTTTTTGCCGGCCACACTTTTCCTGCAGCGAAGGCACTTGGCTTAGTTTAAGCGGCGCGAGCCAGGTTCGCCTGCAGGATGCCCTCTTAAACGTGGCAGGCAGCCACTTGCGGTTAGCCGACAAAGCCGGGATCTTGGGCAATGTTTTGGAGAGCGACCAGGAACAGCTGCTGGTCAAGCAGACTGGCCAGGGCAAGGTAAAATTGACAGGAATTAAATGTAAACTTGTCTAAAGACCGCCTTTTGCTATAAAATTTAATTAAGATCTAAGCTGGATGATTCTGTGGGGGGGAAAACGATGCAAGAACCAATGTACATCAAAATTCACAATCAGCTGCGCCGGGATATTGAAAACCATGTCTACCAGGTGGGGGACCGGATTCCAGCTGAACGACAGCTGGCTGAGCAGTTCAAGGTGTCGCGGATGACCCTGCGCCAGGCCATCAAAACCCTGGAAGAAGAGGGGATTCTGGAAAGGCGGCTGGGCAGCGGGACCTATGTGGCCAGTCAGAAGGTTCAGGAAAAAATGTCCGGGATCATGTCCTTTACCGAAATTACCCGGGCCAACGGGCAGACTCCGTCCAGCAAGCTGGTTTCTTACAAGATCACCCAGCCTTCCCTGTCGGAAAAAGAACGCCTGGCTCTGGAAGGCAGCGACAAGGTCCTGCGCATGGAGCGGATTCGCTATGCCGACCAGGTGCCGATCTGCCATGAAATCGTGACGGTGCCGGAAGACCTGATCGCGCCTTTTGCCAAGGATGACGTGTCAAGCCACCTTTACCAGACCTTGGAAAAGCAGGGGGGCTACCAGATCGGGGATGCAACTGAGTACATCTCAGCCGCTGTTGCCAATGAGCAGGAGGCCCGCCTGCTCAACTGCCGCCGGGGCGAGGCCTTGATCACCCGCCGGCAGGTCACCAAGCTGGTCGATGGCCGGCCTTTTGAATACACGCGGGCTTCATACGTGGGTGAGCGCTTCGAATTTACTTTCAGCAAATAGCCAGCTATAAATAAGCGAATGACAAAGAGGCAGGAATCAAACCTGCCTCTTTTTCCTTCCTTTAAAAAAGGGCAAAAGATGGAACTTGCTTTTGGCGGCAGGGGGCGAATTTGCTAAAATGGACTTGACACTATTAGCTAATGATTAACGAGGCACTATGAAAAGCATACTATTCCGCCTGTATCTGGCAGTCATGAAATTTTTGGCCCGCTGGCAAAAAGAAGATCCCAACACATACGTGATCTTGAATGGGGCCGGCCGGTCGGGATCAAATGGCTACCTCTTTTATAAGTACCTGCGCCGCGAGCACCCGGAAGTCACGGCCTACTTGATCGAACCCTGGCCGTCTTCGCACCTGCCTTGGTCGGACTGGCAAAAAATCGGCCGGGCCAAGTACGTCTTGACCACCCACCAGCCCTTCAAGGTCCGGAAAAGCCAGGTCAACCTGGCTCTCTGGCACGGGATTCCTCTAAAGCGGATGGGGACCATGGCCAACAATACCCAGCGCCGGGACAACCAGAGAAACGAAAAGCTCTGGCACAAGACGGCCGACCTGGTCACCTCCAGTTCTGAGCTCTACGAAAGTCTGATGAGCGCCTGCATGGGGATTGAAGGTCCCCGTTATGTCCAGCTGGGTTTCCCCAGAATCGATTCCCTGCTCAAGTCCCCTTATAAAAAGGACCAGCTCCTGGCTGACTTTTTCTCCTGCCAGGACCCGGAGGCTCAAGTGGGGATCTATGTGCCAACCTTCCGCTATGAATTAGAAGACCCGGAAGTGATGAAGCGGATTAAGGCAGGGAACTTTTTTGCCTTCAGCGACTTTGACCTGGCCGCTTTAGACCAGGCCCTGGCTGCTAGAAAGCAGTACCTCCTGGTCAAGCTCCACCCTTGGGAAATGAAGCTCTTTAGCGACTTTCACTTAGAAGCCAAGCACGTGGCTTTTTTGAACAATTCTGATCTTCTGGCCAAAAAATTGGATCTCTACGAAATCCTGGGGGCAACCGACTTCTTAATGACCGACTTCTCCTCGATCTACTTTGACTACCTCCACTTGGACAAGCCGCTGATTTTCATCACCAACTACCTGGCCCAGTACGAAAAGACCCGGGGCTTTTTGCTGGGGCCTTATGAAAAAATCGTCCCTGGTCCCTGCGTAGCCAGCCAGGCTGACCTGGTCAAGCAGCTGGGGGAAGGCGACAAGTATGGTCTTGAACGGAAAAAGTGGCTGGAGCTGAGCGACCAGGCCGACCACGGCCAGGCCTGCCAGACGATTTTTGATTATTTAAGCGGGGTCTGATCCTTGAAAAAAACTTTTCTGAACATCTTCTATAACGCGGTCTACCAGGTCTTCCTGGTCCTGGTGCCCTTGATCACGGTTCCTTACCTGTCCAGAGTCCTGGGCCCGACGACCTACGGGATCTATTCCAGCGTCAACAACACGGTCCAGTTTCTGATGATTTTCTGCGTCCTGTCTTTATCCAATATCGGGGTCAGAAGCATCTCTAAAGCCCGGGCCAAGAGCAAGAGCGGGGAACTGACTCAAGCCTTCTGGGGCCTGTGGTACTTCCAGTTTATCGGCGGGGCAGTCACCATCGTTTTAACAGTCTTGACCTGTCTGGTCCTCAAGGTCCGCTACTGGAACTACTTCTTGCTGATGCTGCCGTACTTAATTTCAGCTCAGTTTGACATCTCCTGGTTCTTCCAGGGCCTGGCGGATTTTGGCCGGGTGGTTCTTAGAAACACTATCGTCAAGATTGTCAGCGTGGTCTTTATCTTGCTTTTGATCAAAAGTCCGGCTGACTTGTGGAAGTATTTCTTGATCATGTCCATTTCCACCATGCTGGGTTCTTTTGTCTTCTGGTTCAGCATCGGCAAGTATGTCGGCCGGCCAGTCAAGCACTTTTACCATTTCGCGGAAACCCGCCGGGCCATCATGACCTTGATGATTCCCCAGATCGCGACCCAAATTTACACTTCCTTGGACAAGCCCCTTTTGGGCCTCTTCCAAAATACGGCCCAGGTCTCTTACTATGACAACTCCCAGCGGATTTCCAACATGATCCTGGGGGTCATCACCAGTATTTCCCTGGTAATAATGCCGCAGATGGCGGTCCAGGGGAAGGAAACCCAGAAGAAGGTCTTGAAGAAGTCCCTAGAAGCCACGACTATGCTGGGAACCATGTTTGCCGTGGTGGTTATGGCCAATACCAAGGAATTCGTGCCCTTTTTCTTCGGGAAAAAATATATCCCGATGACTCCCTTGATGTTCTTCTTTACCTTGACCATCATTTTGATCCCCATGGGCGGGGTCTTCGCCAACCAGTTTGCCCTGGCCAACAAGCGGGACAAGGACTATGCCATTCCGGTTACGATCGGGGCGGTCCTGGAGCTGGTCTTCAGCTACTTTTTGGACCGGCCTTTCGGGGCAGCGGGCGCCATGGTGGCGATCCTCTTGACCGAAGCAGTCGTTCTCTTTCTTCGTTGCTGGATCGTGCGGGACGGCTATGACTTCAAGGAAACTTTCAGTGATGTGCCCAAGTGCTTCTTGGCCATGGGGATCAGCCTGGCGGCAGGGATGCTGTGGCCTTGGCAGATTCCAAGTGCTTTTATCAACATGACGGTCAAGTCCCTGGCCATTATGGCCCTTTACCTGGTCATCCTCTGGCTCTTGAAGTTTGACTTGAACGAAGACTTGGTTACGATTGTCAAAAAGCGCTTGAAAAAATAGCTATTAA
This sequence comes from Lactobacillus sp., assembly GCF_051873315.1. Taxonomy (GTDB): domain Bacteria; phylum Bacillota; class Bacilli; order Lactobacillales; family Lactobacillaceae; genus Lactobacillus. Next base: position 10,291 of record NZ_JBJEES010000160.1, on the reverse strand, counting down.
TAAGGAAGAAATTAGCAAAAATAAACAAAGAAAGCGTGTGAGCATGGTAAAAATCAACATTTTGGGCGTTGGCTTCGACAAGTACAGCTTGGCGGAATTTGAAGCCCGTTTTTTGGACCGCTTGCGGAAAAAAGAATCCACCCTGGTGGTCACGGCCAACCCGGAAATCGTCATGGCCGCTAAAGAAGACCCGGAATACAGGGAAATCATCAACAATGTAGCTGACTACGTGACGGCTGACGGGATCGGCATCATCAAAGGGGCCAAGATGCTGGGGCTGAAATTGCCAGAGAGAGTAACCGGCTACGACCTCTTTTGCTGGTATCTGCAAATTGCCAATGAAGACCACTTGCGGGTCTACCTGATTGGGGCCAAGCCAGCCGTGATCGCCGCCGTTAAGGAAAAAATCGCCAAGGATTACCCGAATATCGACTTAGTTGGCGCTGAAGATGGTTACTCCAAAGACGCCCTGCCGGAAATTGCCAGCCGGATCGCCCAAACCAGGCCCGACCTGGTCTTCGCGGCCCTGGGCTTTCCCAAGCAGGAGAAGCTTCTGGCCATCTTGCGCCAGCAAAACTTGCCAGCCAGCATGATGGGGGTGGGCGGCAGCTTTGACGTCTTCGCCGGTGCCGTCAAGCGGGCACCCAAGGTCTTCCAGGATGCCCACTTGGAATGGTTCTACCGCCTCTTGAAGGAACCAAGCCGGATCGGCCGAATGATGGTTTTGCCAAAATTCGTCGTGGAAGTTAAAAAGAGCAAGAAGCAGGACAAGCAATAATGAAAGTACTGCACATCAACGCCGGCCTGGAAAGCGGGGGCGGGCTGACTCATATCGTGAACCTGCTCTCCCAGGCCAAAAGAGCCGGGCAGGATTTTGACCTTCTGACCTTCGCTGAAGGACCGGTTGCCCAGGCTGCCCGGGAAAAAGGAATCAAGACCATCGTTTTAGGTGGATCCAGCCGCTACGACCTGGCCCTGCTCAAGCGGCTGAAAAAGACAATCAAGGATGGACATTACGACCTGGTCCACAGTCACGGAGCCCGGGCCAACCTTTTTGTCAGCTTGATCAAGTCTTCCTTGCCTTGTCCCTGGCTGATCACCGTTCACTCAGATCCCGCGATCGATTTTGAAGGGCGGGGAATCGCGGGGAAAATTTTTACCAAGCTGAACCTGCGGGCGATCAAGCAGGCTGATGGGGTCTTCGCCATTACTCCCCGTTTTGAAAAAATCCTGCTGAATTACGGAGTAAAGCCAAGCCGGATTCACGTCATCTACAATGGAATCAATTTTAGGGACAATAAAAATGTACTGGCCAAGGAAGACCATGCCGGCTTCAACATCATCAATGTTGGCCGCCTGGAAAAGGTCAAGGGGCAAGATCTCTTGCTCAAGGCTTTTAAAGCAGCCGATTTGCCGCAAGCTCACCTCTATATTGCCGGCAGCGGCAGCCAGGAAGCAGATTTGAAAAAACTCTGCCAGGACTTGGCCTTAACAGACCAAGTAACCTTTACCGGCTTTTTGACCCAGGAAGAATTAAGGCAGCTCTACCGGAAGATGGACCTGGCCGTCTTGTCTTCTTACTCAGAAAGCTTCCCCCTGGTCTTGCTGGAAGCAGCCGACAACCTGGTCTCGCTTTTATCCACTGACGTGGGCGGGGCCAGGGAACTGATTCCAGAAGGAAAAGGCTGGGTCGTGCCGGTCAAAGAAGAAAAAGCCATGGCCGATCAGTTAAAAGCAATCGCGGCTTTGCCAAAAGAAGAACTGGCAGCAATTGCTCAAGCGGAAAAAGCCTATGCCAGCCAGCATTTTTCCCTAGACCGGCAACTGGCTGACGTTCTGGCCGGCTACCAGGCCTGCCTGCAAGGAGAAAAAGAATGATTCCCAAAATTATCCACTATGTCTGGGTCGGCGGCAATCCCAAGTCCAAGACCATCCAGACCTGTCTGGCCTCTTGGCGAAAGCGCCTGCCGGACTACGAAATCATCGAATGGAACGAAGATAAGCTGGACCTTGATGCCAACCGCTACGTTAAGCAGGCCTACCAGGCCAAGAAGTGGGCCTTTGTTTCTGACTATGTCCGGGCCAAGGCCCTCTATGAAATGGGCGGGATCTACCTGGACACCGACGTCATGGTCTTAAAAGATTTTGACGACTTGCTAAATGACCGGGCTTTTATCGGCTTTGAAAATAATGACTACCTGTCAGCCGCAATTATCGCGGCGGAGAAGGGTCATCCTTTTATGGCTGACATCCTGCACTATTATGATGACCTGGATTTTGCCTTTGACCAAAATGACCAGCTGGCCGGGGTCAACTCCCTGTCAGTCACGGAAATTCTCAAAGAAAAGTACGGCCTTAAGACCGGCAACCAAGAGCAAGTATTAAAGGAAGGAATCCATGTTTACCCGGACGGGATCCTTTGCAATCCTTCGCCTCAGTCCCGGTCCATTCACCTTTTTACCGGGACCTGGCTGGAAGGAAAAAATTCCTGGAAGCACGACCTGGTTACCTTTTTGAAATTACATATCCGTAGTCAAAAAGCTGCGAAAATTTACTATCAGCTCTTCAGACGCTAATTTTTTAAAGAATCTCGTGAAAATACATTTCTGAAAACAAGGACTGCATTTTTTGAGTATAATTAAAAGGTAGAAAACACAAAGTAGAAGATTGCGAGGCAGCAAATGAGAGAGTTGCAAAAGAAAATTGTCGAATATGAACACGTTTTGCCGGAAATCGATCCCCAGGAAGAAATCCGCAAGACGGTTGACTTCTTAAAGGGTTACTTGAAGGCTAACCCCTTCTTGAAGTCATATGTTTTGGGTATTTCCGGTGGCCAGGACTCAACCTTGACTGGGAAGCTGACCCAGATGGCAATTTCCGAAATGCGGGAAGAAACCGGCGATGACAGCTACAAGTTCATCGCCGTCCGCCTGCCATACGGCGTCCAGGCTGATGCCGCTGATGCCGCTGATGCGGTAGCCTTCATCAAGCCGGACGTGGACTTGATCGAAAACATCAAGCCAGCCACTGATGCCATGGTGGCAACTTTGAAGGAAACGGGCGTGGAAATGACCGACTTTAACAAGGGCAACATCAAGGCCCGGCAAAGAATGGTCATGCAGTATGCCATTGCCGGGGCCAACCAGGGCGCGGTTGTGGGTACTGACCACGCGGCCGAAAACTTCTCTGGTTTCTACACCAAGTACGGTGACGGCGCGGCAGACCTTACTCCGCTCTTCCGTTTGGACAAGCGGCAGGGCAAGCAGCTTCTGGCTGCCTTGGGCTGCCCGGAACACCTTTACTTGAAGGCCCCAACGGCCGACCTGGAAGAAGAAAAGCCATCCTTGCCAGATGAAGTTGCCTTGGGCGTGACCTATGATGAAATCGATGACTACCTGGAAGGCCGGGAAGTCAGCGACAAGGCAGCTGAAAGAATCGAAGAATTGTGGACTAAGAGCGAGCACAAGCGCCATTTGCCGGTCACGATTTTTGACGATTATTACAAAAAATAGCGGCGAATTTGGTAAATTACTTGTTTCAAGCGCCAATTTTTGCTATATTAATCATGTCATAAGGGAGTAACGGCAAGCATAGCTTGCGACAAGCCCAACAGCCGGGAGCCGCGTTGGTTTCCTGGGCTTGTCTTAATTAGTGAGACTTATGTGCTTTTGTAAAGGGGCACGTAAGTCTCTTTTCTTTTTTGAAGGAGGAAAATACTGTGGCTAAGAAGTATTACAGCCAGGACATCCCAGGCACTTTAGCCGAGTTTGACTCGGACGCCAACCACGGGATCAGTTCGGCTGAAGCCAAGAAGCGGCTGGACCAATACGGCCCGAACGCTTTGGCCGGCAAGAAGAAACGTTCAATGTTTGCCCGCTTCATGGACCAGTTCAAGGACTTGATGATCATCGTCCTGCTGGTTGCCGCTGTCTTGTCCGGGGTAGTTGCCCAGGAATGGACTGACGCGGGGATTATTTTGGTAGTCGTGCTTTTGAACGCGATCTTGGGCGTGATCCAGGAAGCTCGCTCAGAAGCAGCGATTGAAGCCTTGAAGGACATGTCCACACCGAGCGCCAAGGTGCGCCGGGACGGAGCGGTAGTTGAAGTTCCGTCAACGGAAATCGTGCCCGGTGACGTGGTCTTGCTGGAAGCCGGCGACGTGGTCCCGGCCGACCTGCGTCTTTTGGTAGCGGAAAGCTTGAAGATTGAAGAAGCTGCCTTGACCGGGGAATCAGTTCCGGTGGAAAAGAGTAATGAAACCCTGCAAGGGGAGGACATTGCCCTGGGTGACCGGATCAACATGGCTTACTCCAGCACCAACGTGACCTACGGGCGCGGGGAAGGTGTAGTTGTCGCTACGGGGATGAACACGGAAGTCGGCAACATCGCCAAGATGCTGAACGAAGCTGATGAAACTGACACTCCTCTTAAGCAGAACTTGAACCAGCTGGGCAAGACCTTGACCTACATGATCCTGGCCATCTGTGTGGTTGTCTTCATTATCGGGGTTATCCGGAACCCGCAGCATGAACCGATGAATGCTTTGCTGATCGATATGTTCTTGACGGCGGTTTCCCTGGCGGTTGCCGCTATTCCGGAAGGGCTGCCGGCGATTGTGACGATCATTTTGGCTCTGGGTACCCAGACCATGGCTGATCACAAGGCCATCGTCAGAAAGCTGCCAGCCGTTGAAACCCTGGGGGCAACGGATATCATTGCTTCTGACAAGACTGGTACCTTGACCCAGAACCGGATGACGGTGGAAAAGGTCTACTACGACGGGATCCTGCATGATGCCAGCGACGACATCGACTTGACCAACCAGGCCATGATCACCATGCTTTTGGCCAACGACACCAAGATTCAGGACGGCGGGGAGCTCTTGGGTGACCCGACTGAAACTGCCTTGGTGCAATATGGCTTCCACAAGGACCTGCCAGTGAGCGACTTTTTGGCAGAACACCCGCGGGTAGCGGAAGTGCCATTTGACTCTGACCGGAAGCTGATGAGTACGGTCAACAAGTATGACGGCCAGTTCATGGTTGCCGTCAAGGGCGCGCCGGACATGCTTTTGGAAAGAGTCAAGTATGTCAACATCAACGGCGAGCTGAGCGAAATCAGCGCTGAACAAAAGCAGGCTATCTTAGCAAGCAACAACGAAATGGCCAAGCAGGCCCTCCGGGTTCTGGCCATGGCTTACAAGGTTGTTGCTGAGCCATACGCTGATCCGACGACTGACAATGTTGAACAAGATCTGATCTTTGCCGGTTTGGTCGGCATGATCGACCCAGAGCGGCCGGAAGCCAAGGACGCGATCGCGGAAGCTCACCGGGCCGGGATCAGAACGATCATGATTACTGGTGACCACCAAGTTACGGCGCAGGCGATTGCCGAACGGCTGGGACTGGTTGAAAAGGGCCGTGACGATGCCGTGATTACCGGGGCGCAATTGGACAAGCTGAGCGACGACTACTTCACCAAGCATGTCGGTGACTACAGCGTTTATGCCCGGGTTTCACCAGAACACAAGGTTAGAATCGTGAAGGCCTGGCAGGCAAATGGCAAGATCGTGGCCATGACCGGTGACGGGGTCAACGACGCGCCGAGTCTGAAGCAGGCCGACATCGGGGTCGGCATGGGGATTACCGGTACGGAAGTCTCCAAAGGCGCGGCCGACATGGTTCTGGCTGACGACAACTTCGCGACGATCGTGGAAGCGGTCAAGCAAGGGCGGAAGGTCTTCGCCAACATTCAGAAGGCAATTCTGTACCTGATGAGCTGCAACGTCGGCGAAGTATTGACGGTCTTCTTGATGACTTTGCTGGGCTGGGATGTTTTGAAGCCAGTGCAGCTTTTGTGGATCAACTTGGTAACTGACACCCTGCCGGCTATTGCCTTGGGTGTTGAACCGATTGAAAAGGGGATCATGAACAAGAAGCCGCGGGGGAAGAATTCCAACTTCTTCTCAGGTGGCGTGGCCAGCTCGATTATCTACCAGGGGATCCTGGAAGGTGTTCTGGTCTTGACCGCTTATGGTTTGGGTCTGCACGTTTTGCCGCGGGGGACCAACCCGCATGAAGACGCGTTGACCATGGCTTTCCTCACTTTGGGTCTGATCCAGCTCTTCCACGCGGTCAACTCTAAGTACGTGAAGCAGTCAATCTTCCAAAAGAGCACTTTTGCCAACAAGTGGTTCAATGGCGCGATTATTCTGTCGGCTTTGATTATGGCGGCAGTTGAATTGCCATTCTTGACCAGAGTCTTTGCAGTTTCAGAATTGCACCTGGATCAATGGCTGACTGTGCTGGGGATGGGCGTTTTGATGATCGTGATCGTCGAAATCGTTAAGTTCTTTGAGAGAAAAGCTGATCAACGGAATAGCTAAAAAGTTAAATAAGAAGCCTGGACGAAAGTCCAGGCTTTTTTGCGTGGAAAAACAAGAAGGCGAGGAAGGTAAAATAAGCTGATGTAAGAAGAAAAGATATAAGGAAATAGATATATGAATTCAAAGGCAAACGCCTTGAAATGGCGAGGATGATAGCCCTTTTATAATGTGTGAACTGGCTATAAAAACGAAAAAAGCAGCTTAAAATGGAAAAATACGGATTTTAAAAGGGAAAGTATTGACTACACTTTGAAGTAGACTATAATTCAAGGTGTAAAGCTCATTTTTTCACGAGTGCGGCAGTGTAAAACAATGGAGGAGAGAAAAATGTTAACCAGGACGAAAAAAATATATGTAGGAGTTGTGGCTGTCTACTTGTTGATTATTATTGGTCAGTTAGCATATGCGATACATGGCAACCTTCCAACTTTGAAAAGCAACTCCTATGGCTTTGATTATATGTTTAATTCGGTTCAGCCTGAAGGCGTCGAAGAAACGATGGCTGGGAACATTGCCGTTTATTTATTACTTCCTATTGTGGGTTCAGCTCTAGCAATCTATATCAAGAATAATCACGAACTCTATAGTGTGATCGGTAGAACTGGCTGGAAAAAAATTTTTCAAAAAAGTTTAAGTTAGGCGTTCATTGGTGCGGCTGGCCTATATTGGTTAGGTTGTCTACTGGAAGCTCCGATATTCAGTATTTTTTACCGCCAATTTGTGTATATGCCCAGAGCGGAAATAATGTTGATGCGAGGAGACGGGTATTTCTCACTCAATAACCTGGCCAACCTGCTAATTAAAGTGTTGCTCTTCGGTATCGGCTGGGGAATTTATGCCGCTTTTATCTTTGCAGTGGCTTTATTTATCAAGAAGACAAGTCTTTGCCTGTTTTTAGGGCCAGTTGTCGGCTATCTCATTTTTCTTCAAGAAAATTTGTCAATTGATGTCGGAGAAACGTTTAGTAATATTTCTAACATCTGGGATATCGTCAATCTGACTAATCCATTGGAAAGATGGGTAGGAGAAAACCAATTCCCCGCAATCTACTATCTGAACTACGTGACGACGGCGGTGTTTTACATCGCGTTGACGGCTGTATTATTAAGACTTTGGTACGTGAAGAATGTTGAGAGAGGATAAGTGTGTTTTTTAACAAGAATAATTTGGTTAAAAAATGCAGGCTATGACACTAAAAAAGTGTCAAAAAGTGAGTATTTATGTTTTTTAGGGAAAAGTATTGACAGAGTGGCGAAGTGTAATATAATCATAAATGTGAACGATATTTTTTGTTCACTGATTTGTATAATAACTGTGCTATATAGAAAGGAGATAAGAAAATGAAACATAAAGTGTTAACCAAAGCTGCTTTATGTGGAATGTTGCTACTGCCATTTGCCAGTGCGGCTGTTGTACAAGCTGCGGGAACTTGGACTATTAGTGCCGAAGATGTGTCATCCTATGGGAGATGGAGCAGTTGGGGAAATCCTAATGTTAAGCAGACTCAATCATCGTATGCTTCATTCAATGGTGACGCACTTCCTGGCTCAAACAGAGTTATTAAGGTGAAGTTGATCAACAATAAGGCTCAAAGAAGATCGAATACGGTCGTTTTAAAGAAAAACAAGACTGTTCATGCAGCTAACAATACTGGATTAAGAGACCGTAAGTATTGGGGAGATGCTCGAACAGAAAAGGATGATCCACATTCAACAAGAGTGAAGTTTCACTTTAGTGCAGATTACAAGTAGCTAATTGGTGTGAGCAAAAGGCGAATGAGTGGAGATGCTCTTTCGCCTTTTTATATTTTGCGAGGAAAATGTTAACTAAAACTAAGAGATTAATCATCACAGGAATTGTTGCGTACCTGTTAATCATAGCAGGGCAAGTGGAGTATGCGATCTATGATAACCTTCCTGTATCAGCAACTGATAATTACGCTTTTAACTACTTGTTCGACACAGTTCAACCTTATGGAACTGATGAAACTATGATTGGCTCCATTGCGATTTTTTTGCTTTTGCCTATTATAGGTTCAGCTTTAGCAATCTACATCAAAAACAATCATGAATTGTACAGTGTGATTGGACGAACAGGTTGGAAAAGCTTCTTTAAAAAGTGCATGGGATATACTTTTTGGGGAGCAACTGGCCTGTACTGGCTAGGATGTTTGCTTGAAATTCTGATGATCAACACTTTTTATCATCCATTCATTTATACAGCGTTTAGCAATGATATTTTGCAAGGTGGGTATGGCTACTTTTCGCTGAACAGCTTGGCGAACTTGCTAATTAAGATCATCCTAAACGGTATTGGTTGGGGAATTTATGCTTTGTTTATTTTGAGCGTGGCTCTTTTTATCAACAAAGTAAGCATAGCTTTGTCTTTGGGGCCGGTTATTGGCTTCGTGATTATTTTGCAAGAAAAATTTGCTCCAGATGTGGGAAGAGTTTTGACCAATATTTCCAATATCTGGGATATTACCAATATCACTAATCCATTGGAAAAGGGAATAGCAGGTTTGCCCACCCCCGCAATCTACTATCTGAATTACGTGACGACGGCGGTTTTTTACATCGCGCTGACGGCTGTATTACTAAGACTTTGGTACTTGAAGAATGTGGAGAGGGGATAGCTTATGTTAAAAGCGCGTTATCAACGTTTAATCGCCTTGACGCTCATTTTGGACTTTGCGGTCAGCTTATGGTGCGGCCTGCAGTTTGCCCTAGACGGCGGGAAGGGTGAAATGCCCATGTACTACCTGAATGCCAACTTGATCAGCCTGTACATCCAGCCAGCCTTGACCGTCATGGCGGCAATTCAAATCCTCTCTTTCCGTTCGGTCCGCCCCCTGCTGGCTCCCCGGGGAAAGATGAACTTTTTTGACCAGCGCCTGGCCCAGCTCTTAGCCTTGGATCTGGCAATCTACCTGTTTTTCTCTATATTTCCATATTTCTTTGGCAAAAATCCGCTCTTTCGCTTTGGATCAGCCCTAACTGGCAGCCTATTGCTTCTGGCCCACTACCTGCTCTTCATTGTCTGCTTCATGCTGGTCCTGTCCTGCATCAAGGCGAAATTTCCGTTTTTTATCATTGTCATCAGCAGCACCTTGCCAATTCTTTATCATTACTGGCTGGAGAAGGCCTGGCTTTTGCCAAAATACGCTAATATTTATGACCCACTCTGGCGGGCCATCCACCACATGTATATACTCTAAGTCGAGGAGGAGTTTGTATGTTAAAAGTGTCACATGTTAAGAAGAGCTTTAAAAAACTGGCCGTTTTAAAGGACATCTCTTTAGAAACCAAAGCGGGTGAACTGGTCCACATCTCCGGTGTCAATGGTTGCGGCAAGTCCACCCTGTTCAAAATCATCGTCGGCCTCTTAAAAGCTGACAGCGGGGAGATTCACACTGACAAGGATGACTACCTCGGTGCCCTGATCGAAAACCCTGGCTTTATCGAATATGAAACTGCCTGGGACAACTTGACCTTTTTAGGTCACTTCAATCACCGCTTCCAGCCCGAAAAGACCCGGGACCTGCTCAAGGCCTTTGACCTGGACCCGGACAACCCGCAAGCCGTTGGCAACTACTCAGTCGGGATGCGGCAGAAGCTTGGGATCACCCAGGCCGTGATGGAAGACCAGAACATCATCCTCTTGGATGAACCAACCCGGGGGATCGACAAGGAAGGGGTCGACCAGTTCGTTAAGCTTCTAGAAGACTTGCGCAGCGAAAACAAGACCGTCATCGTGGCCAGCCACGACGAAATTCCCGGCCTGGTCTACGACCGCCGCTTAAGAATGAAAGACGGGATCTTGCTGGCCGAAGAGTAAAAGTTGGCTTTTTCTGCACTGACCAGCTACAATAATCCCATGATTAATGAACAAGAACTGCACCAGCTG
>NZ_JBJEES010000159.1:0-4855 GCF_051873315.1 Lactobacillus sp. | reverse complement strand
GATCTTTATCTTGTTTTTATCTTTGCAGGCTTTTTCCTTAAAAAAGAAAAAGTTGGGCTTCAAACGAAGTCCAACTCTCTGCCTTGCAAATTTCTATAAGCCACGTTCTGTTCCACCAACCGCCGGCCGCGGCTGGTTTCAGCAGCCATCTATCTCTACATGATGTAGTCCAACTTTTGGTTCATTTGCCTAAGTTGAGACGCCCCTACCAAATTTTGGGTTACACGCTCGCAGGGTTTACCTCGTTCCACCAAGCCGGTTTCCCGGCTTGCTCCGTCACTGTGGCACTTTCAAGATATTCACGCATGGCCAGGCTTTAGCGCTTTCTCTGCCGTGAGGCTCAAGGCCTCCTCCAGCTTATTGGGCTGAATACGATCACTACGGGCATCGCAGCCCGTGCGTGCGTGGACTTTCCTCAGCCGGCTCAAGGCCGGCCGCGACTGCTCAAAATTTGCAACATTACTATTATAGCAAACTTTCTTACTTTTGTAAGTCCTGAATTCCGTAAACTCTTTGTTCCAGATTGTAGACCTTCCGCTCCAGAGTTGAAAGTCTTTGAATGATTGCCATGTTAGTTGAAATTTCGCCGCTAGTACTGCTGCTATCCAAGGCGAAGTCGGTCCGCTGCCTTTGTGAGCTCGGCACGTAGGTCTTGACGTCTTCTTCCTTGCTTTCAGTAGTCGCTGATGCCGGTACGGCTGCCGGGATTTCCTTGACGGCCTTTTCTTCCTGCTTGACCTGCTTCTCAGCGTCGATCACTTGCCCCTGCAGTTCACCAATCCGCCCGTATAGGTCTTCAATGATGTCCTGGAAGGTCTCATAGTCGGAAATGATTTGGTCCAGGTAAGAATCAACCTCATCCGGATCATAGCCCTTGACCTTGCTTCTGAACTGCTTCTTTAAAATGTCCTGCGCGGACAGCTTAATATCGTTTAAATCTGCCATTAACTCTTGACTCCTTTATACTAAAGTCATTTTATCAAAAAGCGACTCCATAAAAAAGAAAGAAAGAGTTAAAATTTACCATTCTCTTTGATTTTCTTCATATTCCCGGGCGGCCTGCTCCAAGTCATAATAATCGAGCAGGTCCAGCTGGTAGTCATCGCGCTTTTGCAGGTATTTTTCAATCATCTCGTAGTCATATTTGCTCTTGCCTGGGTATTCCGGGTCATAGACCAAAAGGGCCCGGTCGGTATGCTGGAACATGAACTGCTGGTAGTCCCTAAGCTGGCGGGCACCCTGGTAAGATCCTTTTGAAGTCGCGGACCAGAAGTCAGCTAGATTTTTTAAATTCTGCAGCTTCAGCTGGTTGTTTTCGCTCCAGCGACTGCCAAAGTCCAAGTAAGGCAGCATCACCGCAACCCGCAAGTTGTATTCCTGCCGCAAATCCAGCGCTACTTCCGCGCTCCACTGCTCAACGCCCAGGTTAGCGCCGGTGATGACCCAGTCCAGCTGTCCTTCTTCCAGCAGATTAGTCAGGTACTGCTTAATGGCGTATTTGATCACCGTGATTTTTGGATCCTTGTCGCCAAAAGTTCCCAGTTCATAGCTGCGATAGCCGCTGATCCAAATTCGCTGCATGCAAATTTCCTCCTTAATTCTTTTGCTTTGCCAGGTCTTTAAAAACATTGTAACATTAACCGAAAAAGCAAGGATGATCGAGCTTTAGCGCTAGCGCAAAAATAATCTGATTAGGTTTCTCAAGTTTTTATTGTTATAATGACTTCCAGGAGTGAACTTTATGGTTAAATACCCAACTGGATCTGTCATCCCCTTAAGGGCAGCCCAGCGGCAAGGAGAAAAGGCCCTGCTTAAGAAGGCCAGCTTTTCCGACCGCGGGATGACCCTGGAGCAGCAGATCAACGAATCAAACCAGTACTACCTCGACGCGGGCATCGCGGTCGTCCACAAGAAACCGACCCCGATCCAGATCGTCAAGGTCGACTACCCGAAAAGATCGCGGGCCGTCATCCGCGAGGCCTACTTCCGACAGGCCTCAACGACTGACTACAATGGCGTTTATCAGGGCTACTACCTTGATTTTGAAGCCAAGGAGACGCGCAACAAAACTTCTTTTCCTTTAAAGAACTTTCATGACCACCAAATCCTGCACCTGCAGCAGTGCCTGGACCAAGAGGGCATCTGTTTTGCCCTTATCGGTTTCATGAGTTTGGAGCGCTACTTCGTTACCCCGGCATCTTTTTTGATTCAAGCTTGGCAAAACTGGAAGGCTGCCGGCAAGAGTTCTATGACTCTTGCTGAAATCGAAGCTAACTCCTTTGAAATTAAAAGCGGATTCCGGCCTGCCCTGCCTTATTTAGAGGCGGTCGACCGGATCATTGCGGATAGGAAACAAGAACATGGCAACAAATAGTCCAGAGCAAAAGAACACGCGGATGGCGCGCCTGCATGCCAATGACGGCGCCAAGAAGGCCCGGCCCGTTCTGCGGGTAATCAAATGGCTTTTTCTGCTCTTTTTCTTGCTGATCATCTCCGGCGTCGGCGTCTTCGCCTATTATGCCAAAGACGCGCCGAGCATCAGCACCGCCAAGCTGCAAAGCGGCGGCACATCAAGTTTTTACACTACCGATGGCAAATTTTTAATGTCACTGGGTTCACAAACCCGGGTTTATGCTAAAGATTCGGATATCCCCCAGACCTTGAAAGACGCGGTCGTCTCCATTGAAGACAAGCGCTTCTATTCTGAAAGCTTGGGGATCGACCCCTTCCGGATTGTGTCTTCCTTCTTGACCAACGTCAAGAGCTCCAGCACCGTGGCCGGCGGGTCAACCATCACCCAGCAGCTGGTCAAATTGACCTGCTTCTCAACCGCCAGCTCCCAACGGACCCTGTCCAGAAAGGCCCAGGAAGCCTGGCTGGCCATGAAGGTTGAAAGAGAATACAGCAAGGACCAGATCCTGGAATTCTACATCAACAAGGTCTACATGAACTACGGGACCTATGGGATGGGGACGGCAGCCAACTACTACTATGGCAAGTCCCTCAAGCAGCTGGACCTGGCCCAGCTGGCCCTTTTGGCCGGGATGCCTAACGCCCCGGTGGCCTACAACCCTTACTTATACCCAAAGAAGGCTAAGTACCGGCGGGACCTGGTCTTAAAGGCCATGTACGACAATAAGAAAATCACCAAAAAGCAGTACCTGGCTGCCAAGGCTGAAGACGTGCAGAAGGGTCTGAAGAAGCACACGACCAGCACTGAATCCAAGCTGCGCAAGGTCGACGACGCCTACATCAAGGAAGCAATTGCTGAAGTACAGGCTGACGGCTATGACCCATATAACGACAACCTGAAGATTACCATCAACATCAACCAGGCTGCCCAAAACAAGCTCTACTCCCTGGCCAACAGCGGCAGCGTTGCTTTCACCAGTAAGAAGATGCAGATCGGGGCCACGGTCGTCAACCCGAAGAACGGCCACGTCATCGCCATCCTTGGGGGCCGAAAATTGCCATCGGTCCAGCTGGGACTTGACCGGGCAGTCCAAACCGGCCGGTCGACCGGGTCAACGATCAAGCCAGTCTTAGACTACGGTCCGGCAATTGAATATCTCAACTGGGGAACCAGCCATATCCTTCAGGATACCAAGTACACTTACCCAGGTACCAACATCCAGCTTTATGACTGGGACAACACTTACCAAGGGTCAATGAGCATGCGCTACGCCCTGGTTCAGTCCAGAAACGTGCCAGCCGTCAGAGCCTTGAATGAAGTTGGGATTTCTCGAGCATCACTTTTTGCCAGAAAACTGGGCGTCAACGTCTCTGCCAACGCTGGTTTGTCAACAGCGATCGGGGCTGACGCCTCCAGCTTACAGATGGCGGCTGCTTACGGAGCCTTTGCGACAATGGGCGTCTACCGCAAGCCGCAGTTCGTCTCCAAGATCGAAACGGCTGACGGGCAAGTGCGCAAATACAACTCTACTGGCAAGCGGGTCATGAAGAAGTCAACCGCCTACATGATCACTGACATGCTCAAGGGCGTCTTCACCAGCGGGACCGGGACCACGGCCAAGGTCAGCGGGATCTACGAGGCCGGCAAGACTGGTACGGTTAAGTACTCCGACTCAGAGCTAGTTAAGTACCCAAGCTACAGCTCAACGCCAAAGGACTCCTGGTTTGTTGGCTACACCAAACAGTACTCGATTGGGATCTGGACAGGCTATGACAACTTAAAGGACGGGACGATTTCCGGGGTCGGCCAGTATTCGGCCCAGCTGATTTACAAGTATATGATGTCTTACTTGATGGCTGACGAAGACAGCACCGACTGGGAAATGCCATCAACGGTCGTTAAGAAGCGGATCGTCAAGAATACTGAAGACGAAGTGGCCTCCCCTGGCCAGTCATATACTTGGGAACTCTTCGTTAAGGGGCATTCACCGACTGATGCCGACTATGTCAGCTCAAGCACGAGTTCTACTACAAGTTCCAGCTCAACTGTAACTTCCAGCGTCAAGTCCAGCTCCAGTTCCAGCTCTTCTAAGTCCAGTTCAAGTTCTTCAGTAAGTTCAAAATCCTCATCTTCATCCAGCTCAGCAAGTTCAAGCTCGGTTTCCTCCAGCTCTGCTGTTTCGTCCAGCCAGAGCAGCGAAGCCCCGAAGGCTGAAGAAAACAAGCAGGACAACAATAATACTGACAATAAACAAGGCAATTAAGCCTCAGGTCTGCCAGACAGAGTCTGGCAGGCCTTTTTCTTTGCTCTTGTCTTCTTAAGGCTATGTTTTTTGACCATACTTTATTTTTTCTCTTTAAAAATTCGATACCTAGCTATTTATTTTCAGAAGTGAAACAAATAGAATAGACAGTGAATCATTGAAAAGGAGGTTTTTATTTT
>NZ_JBJEES010000158.1:0-4894 GCF_051873315.1 Lactobacillus sp. | reverse complement strand
CATCCCGGTCTGCAGCACTTTCTTTTGCTGTAAAACCTGCCACGGCAGTATACTTTTTCCAGATCGGATTGCTGGTTTTAATGTCATTGACAGATGAAAAGATGCCGACAATCGGATTGATAAAGTTGTTGGCCAGCTGGGAGATCATCATAAAGGTCCCCAAAGTGATCTGCCCTTGGGTTACAAAGTAGATGCCCAGGCTAAAAGGAATGATCATGCTGCAGACATAGGCGAAAACCGTGATGACTTCACCCGTCACCATTTCTGTCCGCTTCATCTTGGCCAGGGCCGCTTCCATTTTCTGGCTGTAGTGGAGCATTCTGGAAAAAATGCTGTCTTCAGCGTCATAAAGTCTGGCAAAAGTAGCAAAATTGATGGTATCCGTCATTGCCTCAGTATATTTGCTGTTCTCCTCTTCCCAGGCAGAAGAAGCAGCTTCGATTTTTGGCCCGAAAATATTTTGCAGTAGACCAGGTGCCAGGGATGCGACCAGGAAGATCAAGGACAGAGCCCAGGAAGACAGCAGAGCCGCCGCAAATGCCGCAATAAACTGCAAACCATTAAAAACAATATCCAGCTCAGCTTCCACCCGGTGACTTTCGACCTGCTTCAAGTCATTGGTCATAAAGGACAAGTCAAGTTTTGGATCAGCATTATCAGAATACAAGAGATATTCTGTTGCCTGCTCCTTGATTTTCAAGTTGACATCCTTGATGATATTTGCCTGCATAATTTGGTAGATTAGGGCCAGGCAAGCAAAAAGGACAATACCCACAACTGCTTTAACAGTTAATTGTAATAAACTCCCCTTGGGATTTCCGGCAAAATTAATAAATTTCTGAAAGACATAAGCGATAAAAACCGCCTGCATTGCCTTGGCGGCAGCGAAGACCGCAAAGACCAGCAGTTTCCACTTGCTGGCATATTTTAACGTCATTTTTCTCCTCCTCGTAAATATTTTAGTAAGATCGTTAAATATGCTTAAAATAATACTACTGAAAAATTAGAATGTAAATATTGAAATCTAATTTTTTAAAAAAGGGTGGTAAGCAAAAAAGTCCCGCTTTTCAGCGAGACTTTTTTTATTATCTTAATTATATTAGCTTGTGCAAATCAAGCTTGCTCATAACGGTTCAAGTCTTTAGAATAAACGACCGCTACTAAGCCTTTCTTCAAGGATAACCGGCAGCTATCCTTATCCGGCAAAAACTCATTAGACGTGAAGGAACGCAGGTAGTCGCCACTATAAGGCGCCAGGTCATACAAGGCTCCCTCAATCGTCAAATCTTCTACCGGCATTAAGCAACTTACCCCAAAGTAGGTATAGTCCTGCTTCTGAATTTCATAGCTGCCAGCTTGCCGGTAAAAAATCATATTTTGCTTGTCAATCAAGGTCAACTGGTTGGCATACTTACGCAGATCGGGATTCAAAATGCCAAAAGCATTAATCGCCGCGTGGTCCAGCCTGCCGCCAGTAGCCCCGTAAACCTTCAGCTGGTCAATCTTATAATCGCCAAAAGCAATTCCCAGCATCAGCTCAGAATCGGTCCAGTCCTTCTTTGGCACTGAATAGCGGATATCCGCAACCGTCCCTTCTACCCAGGCCAGTTCATCAGCCTTCAGTGAGTCAAAGTCCCCGATCGCCAAATCCGGCTTAAAGCCTAATTCCAGCAAAAGAAGCGCGCCCCGGTCAACCCCGATCAAAAGGTCGCCACTTTCTTGCGCCTGCTTCAGCTGATCTTTCAAATCAGCCGGCCATTCTTCCTTTGGCCCGCCAAGCAATACTGCAGCATCCATCACAAAACACCCTATCCTGTCTTATCTCATCACTTCAAATACTCCGGCATCCGGCCTTCCTCAATTTCCGTCCGCATGGCCAGATAATCGTCATAACGGAAAGCCGCGATTTCACCTAAAGCCAGCTGGTCTTTGACCGCGCACTTCGGCTCATGCAGGTGTTGGCAGCCCCGGAACTTGCATCCCGGACTCAAGGCTTTAAATTCCTTGAAATACGTACACAGTTCATTCAGCTTGATCGGCGTCAGATCAATTGCCGAAAAGCCTGGGGTATCCGCCAAAAAGCCTTCCCCTAATTTAAAAAGGGTAACCGTTCTAGTTGTATGTTTTCCTCGGTTCAAGCTGGTCGAGATCGCGCCCGTCGCCTGCCCCGCGTCTTCCTTGATAAAGTTCAGCAGGGTCGACTTCCCGGCCCCTGACTGGCCAGCCAGAGTCCAGATCTCGCTTTCCATGATCTGCTTTGGCAAGTCGCTTGCCAGATTTTCCCTGTCCAGATAAACCCGGTAGCCAATCTTTTGATAGTATGCCAGCTGGCTTTCTACTTCTGCCAGTTTTTCCTTTTCCAGCAGGTCGCTCTTTGACAGGTAGATCGTTACCTCTACCCCCTGCCAGGCAAAAAAGACCAGGAAGCGGTCCAAAAGAGCGGTGGAGAAATCCGGTTCCACTGCCGAAATGACCAAAAGCACGTGGTCGACATTAGCGACCGCCGGCCGGCCGATCCGGTTCTTCCGGGGCAGAATTTTCACCAAATAAGCCAAGCCCTGTTCATCCAGCTTGACCTGCACGCTGTCGCCGACCTGGGGCTTCTCCCGGTTCTTGCGGAAAACGCCCCGGGCCCTGGTCCGCACGACTCCTGCCGGCGTCTGCACGTCGTAGTAGCCGGCTATCAGAGAAACAACCGTCCCTTGTACTATTTCTGCCATTTAATTCCCGCTTTCACTGTCATCTGCTGAAACCGTCTCATCAACAACGGTTTGGTCATCACGCACAATCTTGATCTTGCCGTCACCCTTAGTAACAGAAAAAGTGATCGTGAAGTCCGTATCCTTGGTGATGTACTGGTCCCGGTAAATATTGCCAAGACTGTGGTCATCATCTTGGATATAAATCCGGACATGGTTGCCCTGGTTAGAGGAAGAGCTGGAGCTGGACTCACTGGATTCGTCACTTGATTCACTAGAGCTTGATGAACTCTCCTTAGCCTGGTAGTCAACCGTGTAGGTCTTCTTGACCTCTTTCTTTTCTGCACCCTTAGAAACCGTAACCGTCAAGCTGTCCCCTTCAGCGACTTCACTGCCGGCTGCCGGATCTGTTGAAATCACGTCGCCGCTGTCCACGCTGTCAGAGTAATCCTTCACAACCTTGAGGTTCAACTTCTTGCTCTTAGCGTAAGACTGGGCATTCTCCAAGCTCTTGCCCGTCAAATCTTCCAGTTTAAAAGTGGTCTTGCTGCTGGAGGAGCTGGAGGGCTTGGGCTGGTCTTCCAAAGCCACGGCCACCACCAAAGTGATCGTTGTCTTAGAAGCATCTACCTTACGGCCAGCCTTGACGCTCTGGGAGATGATCAAACCTGGCAGGTACTCATTAGACGGTGCCTCCCGGCTCTTGACCTTGAAGCCCAGTTTCTTCAGTTTCTTTTTGGCGGTCGACAAATAAAGGCCCTCTACATCTGGTACCTTGGTCAAGTTTGGCCCCTTGGAGACCAGCAGGCTGACCTTCCGCCCCTTGTCAACGGGGCTGTTGGCCTCCGGCGTGGTCGAAATCACCTTGCCCTTCTTGACCTCGCTGGAGTAGGTCCGCTTCACAGCCCCTACCGCCAGACCGGCACTCTTCAAAGAGGTCTTGGCTGCCTTTTCCGTCATGTTCACGACGTCAGGCACCCGGACATTGTTGTGGCCAACTGCCAAAAACATAAAAAGCAGAATGGCAAAGACCGGGAATAATGACCCGATCCACCACCACTTATATTTCTTGATATTGGCCCATAAAGACCGCTTCTTTGGCTCTTCAGCCTTGCCTTCTTTGGCCTTCTCAGCCTGCATGACCTTGCCGTTCAAGGCTGGCAGGATCTTGGTTTCATCATTGTTGCCGTGGCTTGGCCGGTAAATGGCTTCACCTGCCCGGCTCGGATCCAGACTGGTGTCCAGATCAGCCTTCATTTCAGCCACGGAAGCATACCGGTCCCGCGGATCCTTGGCCGTCGCCTTTAAAACGACGTTTTCCAAGGCCTGGGGAATGGCCTTGTTTTGCTTTCTGAGGGACGGAATATCGTCTTCCGCATGCTTGAGGGCAATCGCTACCGGCGTTTCTCCGTTAAAAGGCACATGGCCGGTCAAGGCCTCATACAGGATGATCCCCAAAGAATAGATGTCAGACTGTTTGGTGACCATCCCGCCCCGGGTCTGTTCAGGAGACATGTAGTGCACCGAACCCAGGACCGAATTGGTCTGGGTGATCGCGCTTTGATTCAAGGCAACCGCGATACCGAAGTCGGCAATTTTGATGTTGCCTTTTTCATCCATCAAAATATTCTGCGGCTTCAAGTCGCGGTGAATCACGTTGTGCTTGTGGGCCAGTTCCATCGCTGACAAAATCTGGTCCATGATTTTGATGACCTGCGGCAGGGGAATCGGGCTGTTTTCCCGGATATAGTCCTTTAAGTCGGGTCCCTTCACGTATTCCATGACCATATATGGCAGGCCATGGTCGGTCCCTACGTCAAAAACAGAAACAATATTTGGGTGGCTCAGTTCACTGGTGGCCAGAGCTTCTCTTTGAAAGCGGGCCAGAACTTGGGAGTCCTTCTGCAAGTCAAGGCGAATAATTTTAACGGCGACCTGTCTCTTTAAAATTATGTCATCAGCCAGGTAGACGTTAGCCATCCCGCCTTCACCCAGGGTGTCGACGATCCGGTAGCGGTCTCCAAGCAAATAACCTTTATTGATCACTCGCGCCATCCTCCTCATTTACGGCCAGGCAAACGGTGATATTGTCGCCGCCGCCCAGGCGATTGGCTTCATTGACCAACTTGTTGCACCTCTCCTGCAGGTTCAGGCCCTTGGTTGCCAAAACCTGTTGAATCAAAGGATCCGATAGG
>NZ_JBJEES010000157.1:0-4938 GCF_051873315.1 Lactobacillus sp. | reverse complement strand
CGGTCTCCTTGAAAGATTTAAAAGATGAGGTATAACCGTGGGATTATTTGATCGAATCAAAAAGAGCCTGTTTGGCCAAAAAGACGAAGAAAAGCCAGAAGAAGTCAAGGCTGACCAGGAAGAAGCCGCAAAAGAAAGTGCTGAAGCGGAAAATGAGTCAGTAGCAGAAAAGGCTGAAGAAGCAGTAGCAGAAGAAACTACTGAAGAGACCAGTGAAGAAACTACCGAAGAAAAAAGTGTAGAAGAAACTAAAACTTATGAAGAAACTGTTGAAGAAGAAACTAAATCTTCTGCTGAAGAAGAAACAGAAACTACAGAAACAGCAGAAGAAACAGTTGAAGAAAAGACCACTGAACCCGCAGAAGAAACAGTTGAAGAAGAAAAGACTGAAGCTGAAGAGGAGACAACTGAACCTGCAGAAGAAAGTACAGAAGAAAAAACTACTGAGCTTTATGAAAAGGGACTGGAGAAGTCCAACAAGGGTTTTGGTGCCCGCCTCAACGCCTTTTTGGCCAAGTTCAGAACGGTTGACGAAGACTTCTTCGACGACTTGGAGGAATTGCTGATTGAATCTGACGTGGGCTATGAAACCAGTGAAGAACTGACTGACCAACTCAGAGAAGAAGCCAAGCTGCAAAAGGCAAAGAGCCGGGATGACTTGAAGCGGGTCATCGTCCAAAAGCTGGTGGAAGTCTACGACGAAAATGCCAACAGCGAAAATGAAAAGCTGGCTTACGATCCTAACGCCAAGCCAAATGTCTACCTCTTCGTTGGTGTTAACGGGGCGGGCAAGACTACTACGGTCGGCAAATTGGCCAAGCGTTTCCATGACCAGGGCAAGAAGGTCCTTTTGGTCGCTGCCGATACTTTCAGAGCCGGCGCGGTTGAGCAGCTGGTTGAATGGGGCAAGCGGACCGGGGTTCCAGTCGTAACTGGCCCGGACAAGGCTGACCCGGCTGCCGTGGTTTACGACGGCTTAGAGCGGGCGATTGCTGAAGAGGCTGACTACCTCCTGGTTGACACGGCCGGCCGTTTGCAAAACAAGGTCAACTTGATGAACGAATTGGAAAAAATCCAGCGGACCATCAAGAAGCGCCTGCCCGACCAGCCGGCTGAAACTCTCCTGGTTTTGGACGGGTCAACTGGGCAAAATGCTCTCCTGCAGGCCAAGGACTTTGACAAGACGACCAAACTGACTGGCTTAGTCTTGACCAAGCTGGACGGGTCTTCCAAGGGTGGGGTGGTCCTGTCCATCCGCCACGAAATGAAGCTGCCTGTTAAATTGGTTGGCCTGGGCGAAAAGGCTGAAGACCTGGCCGACTTTGACGCGGCCAACTATGCCGTTGGCCTCTTCCACGATCTGCTGTAATTTTTTCAAAGAAGCTAAGTTAGAATTAGAGGATTAAAAAGAAAAATGAAAGACGATGCATGTACTTCAATTTTAGTCGGCAAAAAAGCTGCCATGGATGGCAATAACTTGATTGCCCGCAATGACGACACCTTTTCTCCTTTAAACCAGCAAAAGTTTGTCGTTAACCCGGCAGTTCACGGGGAAAAGGGCCGCAAGATCAAGTCCTGGCTGAACAAGTTCACGATGGACTTGCCGGAAGACGCCTACCGCTATCCAGCCGTGCCTAATGTCGACTACAAGAAGTACGGCTACTATGAAGAAAGCGGCATCAACGAAAAGAACGTGGCCATGTCAGCTACTGAGTCAACTTACGGCAATGAACGCACTCTGGCCTTTGACCCCTTGGTGGTTGATGGTTTGGACGAAGATTGCATGGTCAATGTCGTCTTGCCTTACATCGATTCAGCCAGAGGCGGGGTCAAGCGCCTGGGCGACTTGATCGCCAAGTACGGGTCAGCTGCCGGCAACTCAGTTCTTTTTTCCGACAAGGATGAAATCTGGTACATGGAAATCGTGACCGGCCACCACTGGGTCGCCCAAAGAATCCCGGACGATGCCTACGCCATCGCCGCCAACCGGGTCTCCATCCAGGAAGTTGACTTTTCTAAGCCGGATGACTTCATGTGGAGTGCAGGAATCCAGGACTTTGTTGCCAAAAACAAGCTTAACCCCGACCTGGAAGGCTGGAACTTCCGTCATATCTTTGGCACTTTCACCGAGCAAGACCGCCACTACAATACTTCCCGTGTCTGGTACGGGCAAAAGATCTTGAACCCAAGCATTGACCAGGACCCGGAAGACCCTGACCTGCCATTTATCCGCCGGGCAGAAAAGAAGATTAGCAAGGAAGACATCGAATATATCCTGGGTTCTCACTACCAGGACACGGTCTACGACCCATTTGCCGTCAAGGGCAGTGATGAAGAACACCACCGCTACCGGCCAATCGGCCTCAACCGGACGCAAAACGCCCACATCCTGGAAGTTAGAGATGACCAAGCAGATGGCGTGGCTGGAATCATGTGGCTCTGCATTGGTGGGCCGACTTTCACCCCCTTTGTGCCTTTCTTTACCAACATGAATGACACTGACCCGTCTTATAACGATACTTCCCTGGAATACCGGCAGTCAGATGCCTGGTGGTTCTACAAGTCTTTAGCGGCTCTGGTGGAAAGTCACTATTCTCACTTCGTTCAAATGGACGCCAAGTACTTGACTGAACTGAACCGCTACTTCCGCTGCCGGGTGGCTGAAGTGACTGACCAGGTCCAAGGCTTATCCGGCGAAGAACTGACCGCCTTTTTGACCAAGGCCAACCAGGAAACGGTAGCCTACTGCCGCCAGGAAAGCGAGAAGTTCTGGGGCGAGCTCTTTAAGGAGGCCATCAAGCTGTCCAAGCTGACTTTCAATATGGATAAAAATCTTTAAAAAGTACTGCACTTGCAGTGCTTTTTGCTATACTGGTAACCAGGTGAAAAAGATGGATGAATTAAGCAAAAACGAAACTCTGGGTGACCTGTACGCCATGTACGGTGCCTTGCTCACCCAGGGCCAGCAGGATTATTTTGAAGATTATTACTATAACGACCTGTCTTTAGGGGAAATTGCCGACAACCGGCATGTTTCAAGACAAGCGGTCTATGACAATTTACGGCGCAGCGCCAAGTCTTTGGAAAAATACGAAGACAAGCTGCAGCTCCTGGCCAGTTACAGCCAGTTGGAAGACGGCATCAGCCAGGCCTTAGCCAGCTTGCAGGCAGGCGACCAGGAAGCAGCCAAAATGCAGCTGGAAGACTTGCTGCAGGTAATTAGAGGAGAATAAGATGGCATTTGAAAATTTAAGCGAACGTTTGCAGAAGGCCCTGCGCAACTTGACCGGGAAAGGGAAGATCTCTGAAGAAGACATCAACGCTGCCTCCCGGGAAATCCGCCTGGCCCTGCTTGAAGCCGACGTCAACTTCAAGGTGGTCAAGGACTTCATCAAGACCATCAAGAAGCGGGCCCTGGGCCAGGAAGTGCAGGAATCACTGACTCCAGGCCAGCAGGTCATCAAGATCGTCAACGAAGAATTGACCAAGATGATGGGGGAAGAAGCGGTCGGCTTGAACAAGTCCCCGCATATCCCAACCGTTATCATGATGGTCGGTCTGCAAGGTACTGGTAAGACCACCACGGTCGGCAAACTGGCCAACCGCTTGATGAAGGAAGAAAAGGCCCGGCCGTTTTTGATCGCCGGCGACATCTACCGGCCAGCCGCCATTGACCAGCTCAAGCAGATCGGGGCGGACTTGAACGTGCCGGTTTTCAGCGAGCCGGATGAAAAGAACGTGGCCAAGATCGTGGAAGACGGTCTGGCCGAAGCAGCCGTCCACAGAAACGACTACGTGATCATCGACACGGCCGGCCGGCTGGAAATCGATGAACCGTTGATGAAGGAACTGGAAGAAGTCAAGGCAGTCAGCCACCCGGACAACATCCTTTTGGTAGTTGACGCCATGACTGGGCAAGCTGCTGCTGACGTGGCCAAGACTTTTAACGAACGCCTGGACGTCACTGGGGTTGTCTTGACCAAGCTGGATGGTGACACCCGGGGCGGGGCAGCCTTATCCATCAGAGCTATTACCGGCAAGCCGATCCTCTTCACCGGGCAAGGGGAAAAGCTGACTGACCTGGAAGTCTTCCACCCGGATCGGATGGCTTCAAGAATCCTGGGCATGGGGGATATGCTGACCTTGATTGAAAAGGCCCAGCAGGACTACGATGCCAAGCAGGCAGAAAAAGTTGCCCAGAAGATGCGGGAAAACAGCTTCGACTTCAACGACTTCATTGACCAGCTGGAACAAGTGCAGAAGATGGGGCCGCTGGATGAAATCATGAAGATGATTCCGGGCATGGCCAACAACCCGCAGCTGAAGAACTTCTCAATCGATGAGAAGCAGATCGCCCACACCAAGGCGATCGTCTACTCTATGACTCCAGCAGAAAGAGAAGACGAAAGCCTGCTCAACCCGAGCCGGCGCCGGCGGATCGCGGCCGGTTCCGGCGTGCCGATCGTGGAAGTCAACCGGATGATCAAGGAGTTCAAGACCGCCAAGGACATGATGTCCAAGGTGACCAAGGGCAATTTCAAGGACCTGGAGAAATTGCCTGGCATGAACAGCCCGATGGCCAAGATGGCCATGCGGCGGATGGGGAAGAGCTTCAAGAAGAAGAAGGCCAAGAAAATGAAGAAAGTCAAGCGCTTCCACTCATAATTTTTAAAAAAGAGCAGGCTGTTAAGTAAAAATACTTTACAGACTGCTCTTTGGGTGTTATAGTATAACTATTGAAATTTAGGAGGACTAATTAATGTCAGTTAAGATTCGTATGCGCCGTATGGGTGCTAAGAGAAAGCCATTTTACCGGATTGTTGTAGCAGATTCACGTGCACCTCGTGACGGCCGCTTCATCGAAGAAGTTGGTTACTACAACCCAGTTTCACAACCAAAGGAATTGAAGCTTGACGAAGACAAGATCTTTGAATGGTT
>NZ_JBJEES010000156.1:0-18855 GCF_051873315.1 Lactobacillus sp. | reverse complement strand
CAGACCGGGATGAGTTTAAGGAGCTTTCTTTAGACGATGCAAGTGTGCAAAGAGGGGACCGGAAGCTTTTGAATGATCTTGATTTAACTGTTAAAAATGGTGAAAAAGTATTGCTGGAAGCACCATCTGGCTGGGGGAAGTCAACTTTGCTTAACGTCCTTGTTGGCCGGATCGAGCTGGCAGATGGGGACTACGAGATCAACGGAAAAGACGCGAATGGCGATTGGAGCAGGGATCACGAGTACTTCTCCTTTGTCCAGCAGAAGCCCTATATTCTCGATGATACTATCGAATACAACATTTCCTTAGGCAGAGAAGTCAGCCGGGAAGACCTGCTGGCAGTTTGTCAAAAAGCTGGTTTAACCAGCCTGGTTGAAGAAAAGGGCTTGGATTATCAAGTTGGCAAAGAAGGTAAAAATCTCTCCGGCGGCCAGGGCCAGCGGCTGGAAATTGCCAGAGCTCTCTTGGCCAAGCGGCCGGTTCTTCTGGCCGATGAAGCTACTTCAGCATTGGATCCCCGCCTCTCCAAGCAGATTCACCAGACAATTCTGCAGAATTTCCCTGGCACCGTAATTGAAGTAGCCCACAAGATTTCAGATGAAGAAATAGCCATGTTTGACCGGGTGGTCAATTTGGCGGAGAAGTAAAAAACAGGCAGCTATTCAAGCTGCCTGTTTTTGCTGATGATTTTAGAGAAAAATAAAACCCGGCAGATCATTGATCTGACGGGCTCGTTTCGTCACTAGACACGGGTAACTTTACCAGACTTCAAAGTCTTGGTTGAAACCCAAACGCGCTTAGGCTTGCCGTTTACAAGAATGCGAACTTTTTGAAGGTTTGGCTTCCAAGAACGACGTGATGAGTTCAAAGCGTGTGAACGCGTGTTACCAAAAGTGGTCTTCTTACCGGTTACGAAATCTTTTGCCATGCTGCTAAACCCCCTTTACATGTCATGTCATACTATTAGACTTTACCATAAAGTTTGAGCTTTTTCAATTGTTATTTTGAAAAGTATTTTCCAGAAAATAAAGTCGTTAGGGTTAGCTTTTTATCTCGTTATGATAAAATAAGGGTGTATATTGGAAATAAGACGGAGGATAAACATGGCTGTTAAAATCAAGACAAAGTATGGTTTGATTGATATTTCAAACGGTGTAATTGCAACTGTTGTTGGTGGTGCAGCTACGTCTAACTATGGCGTTGTCGGTATGGCATCCAAGAATGCCATCAGAGACGGAGTCGACAGCATTTTAAGCCGGGCAAACTACAAGCGCGGCGTCGTTGTTAAGTCTGACGAAAATCAAGTAACTGTTGATGTCTATATTATTGTTGGCTACGGCTTGAAAATTTCTGAAGTAAGTCGTAATGTACAAGACAGTGTCAAATATAACTTAAGAAGCCAGCTGGGGATCGACACCAAGGCGGTCAACGTCGTTGTCCAAGGTGTAAAGGTTCTCGACGACTAGATAAGTGGAGGATTCAATATTGGTTTTAAGTGAAATTAGCAGTAAAGAATTTAGAGACATGGTGCGGATTGCCTCTCACCGGATGAGCAAGAACGTGCAATTCGTCAATGATCTAAATGTTTTCCCAGTTCCTGACGGCGACACTGGCACGAATATGAATCTCACGATGGAAAGCGGTGCTAAGGCCGTTTCCGAAAACGCAAGCAGCAGTGTCGGCGACTTGACTGAAAGCCTGGCCAAGGGGATGCTGATGGGCGCGCGCGGCAACAGTGGGGTTATCACTTCCCAGCTCTTCCGCGGCTTCTACAAGGCAACCCAGGGCAAGACCACTTTGAACGCCCAGGAATTGGCAAATGCCTTTAGCAATGGTGTAGCTACTGCCTACAAGGCTGTGATGAAGCCGGTTGAAGGGACCATCTTGACTGTGGCCCGGGTCGGCGCTCAAGCAGGTGCTAACAAGGCTAATGAAACCGATGATGTAGAAGAAGTAATGAAGGCCGTGGTTGAAGGCGCTAAGGAAGCTCTGAAGAGCACTCCTGACCTGCTGCCAGTTCTTAAGCAAGTCGGCGTGGTTGACTCCGGTGGTCAAGGTCTGGTCTTCATCTATGAAGGCTTCTTAGAAGGTCTCTTGGGCGAAAACTTCGATGACAAGTACGTTCCAGATGCCGACGACATGAACTCCTTGATCAACGCGACTCACCACCAGGCTGTGCAAGGGCAATTGGCAACTTCAGACATCGCCAACGGCTACTGTACTGAAATCATGGTTGACCTTAAGGCTGACGTGCCAAACAAGAAGCCATTTGACCTGGAAGAATTCAGAAGCTATCTGTCAGAATTGGGTGACTCCCTCTTGGCAGTTTCTGACGGGGAAATCGCCAAGGTTCACGTGCACACTGAATACCCAGGCAAGGTCTTCCTTTACGGGTCACAATTTGGTCAATTGGGCAAGATCAAGATCGACAACATGCGGATTCAGCACGAAACGATCGTTGACAACGAACAAGAACAACAAGAGAGCGTTGACTTTGCAGTGATCGCGGTTGCTTCCGGCAACGGTGTCCGCAAGCTCTTTGAAAGCGAAGGGGTCAACCGAATCATCTCCGGCGGGCAAACCATGAACCCTTCAACCCAAGACATCATTGATGCCATCACCAAGTCCGGTGCTAAACAAGCGATTATCCTGCCAAACAACGGCAACATCATCATGTCCGCTAAGCAGGCAGCTGAAGTTGCTGAAATTCCGGTCGGCATCGTGCCATCCAAGACTATCCAGCAAGGTTTGACCGCTATGCTGGCCTTCAACCCGGAAGCCAGCGTTGACGCGAACGTTGAAGCCATGAGTGATGAACTCGGTTCAGTCAAGTCTGGTGAAGTAACCCGGGCAACCCGTGACACTGAAATCAACGGGGTTGAAATCCACAAGGGCAACTTCATTGGTATCGTAGACGGCACGATCATGGTTGATGACGCTGACCCAATCAGCGCAACTGTAGCCATGACGGAAAAGATGCTGGACGAAGACTCTGAAATCGTGACTGTAATGTACGGCAGCGACGCTACTGAAGAAGAAGCCCAAGCAGTTGTTGACCGCCTGGAAGCAGCTCATGAAGATGATGACTGCGAATTCGAAATTCACGACGGTGGCCAGCCAGTTTATAACTTCTTGATTTCTGTAGAATAATGACTTTAAACGAAGCTATTTTCAGACCGGTGACGGCCTTGAAGGGGGTAGGAGCCAAGACGGCAGAGGCTTTGCGGTCGCTAGGCATTTACAGCATCTACGACTTGCTCTTCTACTTTCCCTACCGCTATGACGAACTGGAGAACCTTCCGCTGGACCAGCTGGAAGACGGACAGAAGGTCATGCTGAAAGGAATTGTGGCAACCAACCCCTACCAGAATTACTTTGGCTACCACAAGAGCCGGGTCAGCTTCAAACTGCGAATTGATCATGATATTATCATGGTCAATTTTTTTAACCAGCCATGGCTGACCAAGCAGCTGAGCGTGGGCCAGGAAATTGCCGTCTATGGTAAATATGAGCTCAGAAAGCAGAGCCTGTCAGCCTATAAGCTCATCGCCAGCAAGCATGAAGATGACGGAATGGCACCCATTTATTCGGTCAACCGGCAGATCAAGCAAAAGAAGCTGCAGACCATGATAGACCTGGCGATCGCCGAAAGCATGGACGAGATGGGCAATGCCGTGCCGGAGGACTTGCGGCAGCATTACCGGCTTATGGATGACCAGGATCTGGTTATCGCCATGCACCACCCTAAAGACTTGGCTCAAGCTAAAGAGGCCCGCAGAAGCGCGGTATTCCGGGAATTCTTCCTCTTTCAGATGCAGCTGGCCTTGATGTCCAGCCAGAATAAGAGTCACAGCGGCTATACCAAGCACTATGACCTGGAAGAAATTGGCAAGCTGACCAAGTCCCTGCCTTTTGACCTGTCGCCTGACCAGAAAAAGGTCATCAATGAGATTTTTGCCGACATGTTTGTTGACCGGCAGATGCAGCGCCTTCTTCAAGGGGACGTTGGGTCCGGGAAAACTGTGGTTGCGGTGTTTGCCATCTATGGAGCAGTAACGGCTGGCTACCAAGCAGCTTTGATGGTGCCAACGGAAATTTTAGCCAACCAGCACTACCAAAAGATTTCCGCCATGCTGGAAGATTTTGGTGTCCGGGTGGCCCTTTTAACCGGGTCAACCAAGACCATGGAGCGGCGGGAAATTTATAGGGAACTGGCTGATGGCAGCATCAACGTGGTGATCGGTACCCATGCTTTGATCCAAGAGCAAGTGGCTTTTAAGAAGCTGGGCTTGGTGATCATTGATGAGCAGCACCGCTTTGGCGTTGCCCAGCGTCTGGCCTTGATCAACAAGGGCGACCGGCCGGATATCCTGGCCATGACGGCCACCCCGATTCCGCGGTCATTGGCCTTGACTGTCTATGGCGATACCGCCTTGTCAGAAATCAGACACCTGCCTGCCGGCCGTAAGCCGATCAAATCCTATTGGAAGACCAGCAGCCAGCTGGATGAGGTATATTCCCTGATGCGCCAGCAACTGGCCGAAGGCTTCCAGATCTACGCGGTTACGCCCTTGATCAGCGAATCGGAAACAATCGACCTAGAGAACGCTGAAGCATTACATGAAAGGCTGGCTGGCGAATTTCCAGACCAGGAAGTTGTTCTTTTGCATGGCAAAATGGCGGCAGCTGACAAAGAAAGCATCATGGACCGCTTTGCGGCTGGAGAGATAAATATCCTGGTTACAACCAGCGTGATCGAAGTCGGAGTAGACGTGGCCAATGCCAACTTGATGGTGATCTTTGATGCTGACCGCTTTGGTTTAAGCCAGCTCCACCAGCTGCGCGGGCGGATCGGCCGGGGGCAGACGCAAAGCTACTGCGTCTTTTTGGCTGACCCCAAGACTGAAGCCGGCAAGAAGAGGATGAAGATCGTGGCTGAAACCAACGATGGCTTCAAGCTCGCGGAAGAAGACCTCAAGATGCGGGGCGAGGGTGACCTCTTTGGCAAGGCCCAGTCAGGCCTGCCGGAATTTAGGACAGGCAGCGTTGTCAGCGACTACCAGGTCATGGTGGTGGCCAGAGACGAGGCCAAGCGGATCGTCCAGGCTGATCCAGACTTGAAAGCAGAAAAGTTGGCAGACCTGCAAGCTGTGATAAAATATAAGAAAATCGTACAAGCGAGAGCTTAGTCCAAATAGAAAAAGAGATTATTGATGAGAAAAATCGCGATTGACGCCATGGGCGGGGAAAATGCCCCTGAGGCGATTGTAGAAGCAGTTTTGAAGGCCAAGCCAGAATTGCCGGAAGACAAGTTCATTTTCTTTGGCGATGAAGGCAAGCTGAAGCAGCTGCTGCCAGCAGGCGATGACCAGATCGAAATAGTAGCCACCACGGAAGTGATCCTGGATGAAGATGAGCCAGTCAAGGCCATGCGGACCAAGAAGGACTCTTCCATGGTCGTAGCAGCTAACTGGGTCAAGGAAGGTAAGGCAGACGCCCTTTTGTCACTGGGCAATACCGGGGCTCTGTTAACTTGCGGGATCTTTATTGTCGGCCGGATCAAGGGCGTTGCCCGGCCAGGCCTCATGCCGACCATGCCGGTTGAATCTTCAGATGACGGCTTCAACATCATTGACGTTGGAGCTAACGCCACTAGCAAGCCGGAATACCTGCTGCAATGGGCTGAGATGGCATCCTACTATGCTGAAAAGGTCCGCGGCGTATCCAAGCCGAGAGTAGCTCTTTTGAATAACGGGGCAGAATTTGACAAGGGTGACGACCTGCACAAGGAAGTCTACCAGCTCTTGAAGGACAGTTCCTTGAACTTCACTGGCAACATTGAAGGCCATGAGCTCTTGCAAGGGAAGGCAGACGTTGTCGTTACGGACGGCTTTACTGGCAACGCGGTCTTAAAGAGCATCGAAGGGACAGCCGGTGTCATCATCCACATGCTGAAAGACGGTTTGATGAACAATGGGGTTAAGGCCAAGCTGGGTGCCCTTTTAGCCAAAGATGCCTTGAAGTCTGTCGCCAGCCGTTTTGACACGGCCAAGTACGGCGGGGCTGTTTTGCTCGGTTTGAACTCACCAGTAGTTAAGCAGCACGGCCGGTCTGACGCCCGGGCCGTCTACTACGCGGTTAAGCAGATCGACAAGATTTTAGCTGAAGACTTGATTAGTATTTTTAAGAAAGAATTTAGCAAATAAGGATAAGCAAAAAAGAATACCCTGCTAAATAGGAAGATTAGAAATTATAGGAGAAAGAATAATGACTGAAGCAGAAATTTTTGACAAGATTGCCACTTTGATCGCGGACAACTTCCAGCTGGACAAGGACAAGATCACCATGGATACTGACTTTACCAAGGATCTGGACGCGGACTCAATCGACCTGGTGGAATTCATCATGCAGCTGGAAGATGAATTCGGCGCTGAAATCCCTGACGAAGACGCTGCAAAGATCACCACTGTTGCTGATGCGGTAGCCTACATCAAGAGCCACCAAGGTTAAGTGGATTGAAAGCAAATTGAAAGTGAATTGAAAACAACTAATATTTAATTAGCATTTGCCAAAGAAGAATCTGTGGCAAATGCTTTTTTTGTGCGCATTTTCCGGAAAAGGCAGAAAAATATGATAAAAATCGAACGATAATTTAACAATTATGATATGAATTGGCGGAAATGATGAAGAAATAAGTAAAAAACACTAGAAAAATGTTAAAAATCTATTGAAAAAGATTTGAGAAAAGTTAAAATCTACTAGTGTAATATTTATTTACTAACTAATAATTATTTTGAAGGAGAAAAAAGTTGGACAATCAGCAAAACGTTTTACTAGACGTCGAACAGCTTCATACCGGCTACCGCCTGCAAGGCGAGTTCTATGACGCGGCTGATGGCATCGATTTTACTCTCAAGCGCAACGAGGTTTTAGCTATTGTTGGCGAAAGCGGCTGCGGCAAGAGTACGATTGCCTCCAGCATCGTTGGCCTCTATGACCGGAAAAACACCCGGGTTCAAGGAGAAATTAAGTACAAGAACCTGAACTTGGTGAATTTGAGTGAGGATTTGTTTAACCAAGTTCGCGGCAACAATATTGGCATGATTTTCCAGGACCCGATGGCCAGCTTGAACCCCTTGATGAAAGTCGGGGACCAGGTAGCGGAAGCCTTGCTTTACCACACGGACCTAAATAAAGAGCAGCGCCGCGGCCGGGTGATTGAACTCTTCAAGCAAGTCGGGATGCCGAAGCCGGAAGCTATGTATGACATGTACCCGCATGAACTGTCCGGTGGTTTGCGGCAAAGAGTGGTTATTGCGATGGCCATTGCCTGCAAGCCTGAGATCATTATTGCTGACGAACCAACGACTGCTTTGGACGTGACTATTCAAGCCCAGATCCTGGATTTGCTTAAAGAGATCCAGAAAGAATCCGGCTCAGGCATCATCTTGATCACTCACGACTTGGGCGTCGTGGCAGAAACGGCTGATGAAGTTGCCGTGATGTATGCCGGGCAAATTGTAGAAAAAGCTGATGTGAAAACTTTGTTTACTCATCCTTTGCACCCTTACACCCGATCACTGCTAAACTCCATGCCGCAGTCAGATGATGACAAAGATGATTTGCACGTGATCCAGGGCACGGTTCCGTCACTGAAAAACATGCCGCGGACCGGTGACCGTTTCGCCGCGAGAATTCCATGGATTCCAGCTGACGCTCATGAAGCAGATCCACAGCTGCACGAAGTAGAGCCAAATCACTTTGTCCGCTGCACCTGCTGGAAGACTTTCCACTTTCAAGATGAAGGATAGGTAGCAAGTATGGCAGAAGAAATTATTCAAGTTAAAGATCTGAAGGTCCATTACCCAATCCGGTCGGGCTTTTGGAACAGAATTACTGATTATGTCCGGGCTGTTGATGGGGTTTCTTTTTCAATCAAAGAAGGGGAAACTTACGGCTTGATTGGTGAATCAGGTTCCGGCAAGTCCACGACTGGCAAGGCAATCGTTGGCGTGGAAAAGGTGACCAGCGGGCAGATTCTCTACAAAGGCAAGGACATCACCAAGGAATCAGTCCGCCGGAAGATGAACTACAACAAAGACGTGCAGATGATCTTCCAGGACTCCATGTCCAGTCTTAACCCCCGCAAGCGGATTGAGGACATTATTGCTGAACCGATCCGGAATTTTGAAAATCTGACGACTGACCAGGAACGTGACCGGGTTCAGGAATTGCTGGACATCGTAGGGATGCCAAGTGACGCGATCTACAAGTTCCCCCATGAATTTTCTGGTGGCCAGCGGCAGAGAATCGGGATTGCCCGCGCCGTTGCTACTAACCCGAAGCTGATCGTGGCCGATGAACCAACGAGTGCCTTGGACTTGTCAGTTCAAGCCCAGGTTTTGAACTTCATGAAGCACATTCAGCAGCAGTACAACATTGCCTTCTTGTTTATTTCCCATGACCTTGGCGTGGTCAAGCACATGTCCGAAAACCTGGCGATCATGCACCGGGGCCGTTTAGTGGAAGTGGGCAGCCAGGAAGAGATCTACAAGAATCCGATGCATATTTACACCAAGCGCCTTTTGTCAGCCATTCCGAAGGTTGACGTTGAGCACCGGGCTGAACACGCGGCCAGACGGCGGGAAATAGAAAAGGAATTTTTGCAGGACCAGGCAAACTGGTATGATGCAGATGGCCGGGTCTACCCATTGACCGAGGTTGCACCTAACCACCAGGTTGCCTTGCCGAAAGAACAGCTTAAGGGAGGAGAATAGCAAATGTGGAAAACAGTCTTAAGACGGGTTTTGATTATGATCCCGCAGCTGATCTTGCTCAGTATTATTGTCTTTATGCTGGCGAAAATGATGCCTGGGGACCCCTTTACCGGCTTGATCAACCCTAACTCAAGCCCAAAGGAAATCGCCCGCTTAAAGCAGGCTTATGGCTTGAATGACCCAGTGCCGGTTCAATATATGCGCTGGATTAAGAATTTGCTTCATGGTGATTTAGGGCAAAGCTATATCCAGCACGTACCGGTTGCGTCTTTGATTGCTGACCGGGCTCAGAACACTTTCTGGCTCTCGCTCTTGTCAACTGTCTTGCTCTACGGCATTGCCATCCCAATGGGGATCAGCGCCGGCAAGCATGAAGGCGAATGGCAGGACCGAGCAATCTCAGTTTTCAATTATGTGACTTATGCTATCCCTGGCTTTGTCTTTTACCTGCTGGGTCTCTGGCTCTTCGGCTTTACTCTGGGCTGGTTCCCGATCAGCGGGACGGTTTCCGCTAATGCCAGCGGCTTTTGGGGAATTTTCTTCAGCCGCCTGCAGCACATGATTTTACCGGCAATTCTTTATGCGATCATCGCAACGACTGGGACGGTGCAATACCTGCGGACCGGGATCATTGACAACAAGGTGGAAGACTATGTTAAGACTGCCCGCAGCAAGGGCGTGCCGGAAAAAGTCGTCTTCAACAAGCATATCTTGCGGAACTCTTTCTTGCCGATCGCTGCCTTTATGGGTAACACCATCACCGGTCTGCTAGGCGGGTCAATGATCATTGAAACGGTCTTCTCCTTCCCAGGGATGGGTAAGCTCTTCCTTGATTCGATCAGTCAGCGTGACTATACGACTCTGACGGCTTTGATCATGATTTACGGGACCTTGACTCTGCTGGGCAACCTCTTGTCTGACATTATCATGAGTCTGGTTGACCCGAGAATTCGCGTGAAGTAGAGGTGAAATGATGGCTTTATTTACTGTAGGCAAAAAGAAGCAAGATGACAGAGCCCAAATTCCGCCATCCGCTTTGAAGATTGCTTTTAGAGAAATTTTTAAAAGCAAGGCCGCGACTGTGGCCTTTTGCACCATCGTCGTTATTTTGCTGCTTACCTTTGGCGGTTCTTTGTTCTTGAACAGCAGCCAGGTTACTGAAATGCACATTTTGGAATCTTACGCTGGCTGGGGACAAAATGGCCACCTGCTGGGAACCGATGACGGTGGCCGGGACATTCTGAATCTGTTGATCATGGGTGGGCGCAATTCCATCATGATTGGTCTCCTGGTCACTTTGTTCTGTGAACTGGTTGGCCTGGTAGTTGGTCTGGTTGCCGGTTACTATGGCGGCACTATTGACTCCATCATCATGCGGATTGTCGACTTTGTGCAGATTTTGCCGCAAATGCCAATTTTGATCGTTTTGGTAACGGTTTTGCCAAACTATAATTCCATGACTTTGGTTTTGCTGATTTCGATGTTCGGCTGGACGGTTGAAGCAAGATACTACCGGTCCTTTATTTTGTCACAGAGAGAAAGAGACTATGTTCTGGCTTCCAAGACTTCAGGCTCCTCAAACACCAAGATCATGTTCCGGGAAATTCTGCCAAATATTGCATCAATGATCATCATCGATGTCGTTTTGAGCGTTTCCGGCAACATCGGGATTGAAACTGTCCTGTCCTTCATCGGCTACGGTTTGCCGACCAAGATTCCATCTTTGGGGACCTTGATTGGTTTTGCCAATGACCCGGTCAACATCATCGACCGGCCATGGCTGTGGCTGCCGGCAACTGTCTTGCTTTTGGTAATCTGCTTGAGTATCAACTACGTCGGCCAAGCTTTGCAAAAGGCTGGCGACGCCCGGCAAAGAGAAAACTAAAATAATTAGTATTAAATTAAATTTGTCATTGACTTTTAAAATGAAAATGCTAAAGTAAAAGGCATGAAAGATAAATTTTGTGAATTGCTATCTTGATAACTATTCATATGCTGTGTATTTTGTCTTTTGAATATATTGTGTGGAGGTAAATTAAATTATGAAGAGACGAATGCTCGGAACATTAGGAGTATTCCTGGCTGGTGCAGCTTTGCTGGCTGGCTGCGGCAAGAGTGGCTCAACTGACAGTAACAGCGGGGCTAAAGACGCGAAGAAGTTTCCGGAAGCTACGGCAACCGGCGTGGCTAAGAAGGGCGGCAGCCTTAGCATCGCTGAAGAATCTGACACGCCAGTCAAGGGTGTCTTCTTGAACGAAGTTTCAGACAGCCAATATGACCAAGACTTTATGGCTTTTGGGAATGAAGGTCTGTTTGCAACCGATGATCAATACAAGATCAACAACAAGGGGGCCGCAACCTTTAAGATGGACCGGAAGGCCAAGACGGTAACGATCGAGGTCAAGAAGGGGGTCAAGTGGTCTGACGGCAAGCAGGTAACTGCCAAGGATGTTGAATATTCCTACGAAATCATCGCTAACAAGGCCAGCCAGTCATCCCGCTACACCAGTTCTTTGGCAGATATCGTCGGTTTGGCAGAATACCACGAAGGCAAGTCCAAGAAGATCTCCGGGATCGAAATGCCTGACGGTGAAAGCGGACGCAAGGTGGTTCTGCACTTTAAGGAAATGAAGCCAGGCATGACCCAGTCCGGTAACGGCTTCTTCTGGGAATACGCTGCACCGTACCATTACCTAAAGGATGTCCCATTCAGCAAGCTGCAGTCCAGCGACAAGGTCCGGAAGAACCCGCTTTTCTTTGGTGCATACAAGCTCTCCAAGCTGGTCCGTGGCCAATCCGCAACTTGGGTAAGAAACCCTTACTACTACCGTGGCCAAGCCAAGTTAAACAAGATCACTATCTCAGTAATCTCTCCAAACTCAGCTTCCCAGTCAATCAAGTCCAAGAAGTTTGACTTGATTGAAGTTGTCAACTCCCAATGGAAGGAAGTTAAGGGGACCAAGGGCTACAACTTTGTTGCCCAAATTCCATTGTCATACTCTTACATGGGCTTCAAGGTCGGCAAGTGGGACAAGAAGACTGGCTCAGTCAAGATGAACAAGAACTCAAAGATGAGCAACCGCTATCTCCGCCAAGCCATGGGTTACGCTATGAATGTTGATGAAGTAACCAAGCACTACACCCAGGGCCTGTCCTTCAGAGTCAAGACTTTGGTTCCAGAATCCTTTGGCGACTTCTCAGACAAGAGCGTGAAGGGCTTCCCACTTAACTTGAAGAAGGCTAATGCTTTGCTGGACAAGGCCGGCTACAAGAAGAAGAAGGGTGAAACTTACCGCCGGGATCCAAATGGCAAGAAACTGACCATCCACCTGGCTGCCATGAGTGGATCTCCAAACCAGGAAGCAATCGTCCAAAACTACATCCAGCAATGGAAGAAGATTGGTCTGCACGTAACTTTGACCACTGGCCGTTTGATCGAGTTCAACTCCTTCTATGACAAGGTACAAAACGATGACCCGTCAGTCGACGTCTTCATGGCCGCATGGTCACTGTCTAGTGAACCTACCCAAGATGACCTTTACAGTGCCAAGGCTCCATACAACTTCACCCGCTTCGCAACCAGCGAAAACACCAAGCTGTTGAAGGAAATGGGCAGTGACAAAGCCTTTAACCACAGCTACCGGGTACAAAAGTTCCACGAATGGCAACAATACATGCAAAAGGAAGCCTTTGTAATTCCTTTGACCAACTCATACACGATTACCGCGGTCAACAGCAAGCTGGTCAACTACTCAACCAAGCCATCTAAGACGGCAACCCTGTGGTACGAAACTGGCTTTAAGAAGTAAAAAATAATATCTAATTACGCAAAAGAGGAGGTTTTCCCTCCTCTTTTTTTCTGTTCTCTCGCTTCGGCCCGGTCTTGCTCCTTTTGTTATGGTAAACTAAGTATTGTAGCAATTAGCAAAAAGGACTCTTGATTGATGAAGAAAATAACAAAATTAGCAATTTGCTTTTTGGCGGCTCTAAGCCTGGCAGCTTGCGCGCAAAAGACCAGCAAAAGCAAGCAGGACAATAACAGCGGGGCTGAAGATGCCATGCAGTTCCCTGTGGCCACCAGCTTTGCCAAGACTAAAAAAGGCGGCAGCATCAAGGTTGCCTTGGAAACTGATACCCCTTTTACGGGGATTTTTTCTGATGAACTGGCAGATTCGACAACCGACGCCACTTTGGCCCAGTTCGGCTCTGAATCTTTGTTTGACACGGACAACAGCTACAACATCACTGACAGCGGGGCAGCAACTTTCAGCCTGGACCGGCAGGCCAAGCAGATCACCATCAAGATTAAAAAAGGGGTCAAGTGGTCTGACGGTAAGCAGGTCGTGGCAAAAGACGTGGAATATGCCTACGAGGTAATTGCCAACAAGGCCACTAACAGCTCCCACTACACTTCTTCTTTGCAAGATGTGGTGGGCCTAAAGAAATACCATGACGGGAAAGCCAAGACAATCAGCGGGATTGAAATGCCGGACGGGGAAAACGGCCGCAAGGTTGTAATTCACTTTAAGGAAATGCACCCGGGGATGTTGAAGTCGGGCAACGGCTATTTCTGGGAATCAGCCCTGCCATATCACTACCTTAAAGATGTGCCTTTCAGCAAGCTGAGAACCTGCATCGAAATCCGCAAAAAGCCCGTCTATTTTGGTCCATACAAGGTCCAGAGCATTGAACAGGGGCAGAAGGTGGTTTGGACCCGCAATGAATACTACTGGCGGGGGACGCCAAGCTTAAGCAAGATCACCATCTCCATTATTTCCCCGAAGTCAGTCGCCACGGCCATCAGTGAAAAAACTTACGACATCATCGAAGTGGTCAACTCCCAGTGGAAGCAGATCAAGAGCACCAAAAACTACCGCTTTGTTGCCACGATTCCCTTGAGCTACAACTACCTGGGCCTCAAGCTGGGCAAATGGGACGAGAAGACCAACTCAGTCAAGATGAACAAGAATTCCAAGATGGCCAACAAGTCTCTCAGACAGGCGATTGGCTATGCAATGAACGTTACCCAGATCGAGCGCAAGTACACTTCTGGCTTGACCTTCCGCATCAAGAGCCTGATCCCGTCACAATTTGGCGACTACTATGACGACAAGAGCAAGGGTTATCCATATAACCCAGCTAAGGCTAAAAAGCTTTTGGACAAGGCAGGCTACAAGCTCAGGTCTGGTGAAAAATACCGGCGGGACCCACAGGGGCATAAGCTGGTAATCCACCTGGCTGCCATGACTGGTGACTCCAGCCAAAGCAAGATCATCAAGAACTATATTAAGAAGTGGAAGGAAATTGGCTTAAACGTCAAGCTGACCACCGGTCACTTGCTGGAGTTCAATACTTTTTACAACCTGCTCTTCCAAGACGATAACCAGGTCGACATGTTTATTGCCGGCTGGACATTAAACAATGAGCCTTCCCAAAATGGCATCTACGGTGCCGGCACCCAGTACAACCTGGAGCGCTTTGCCACCAAGACCAATACCCAGCTTTTGGAAGCAATGGACTCAGACGAAGCCTTTAATATCAGTTACCGGATCAAGGTCTTCAAAGAGTGGCAAAGATACATGCAAGAGCAAGCCTTTGTAATTCCTTTGACCAGTTCCTACAAGATTACAGCCATCAACAAGAAGCTGGTCAACTACTCCTATGAACCGGCAGAAATGAACAACAGCCATCCTTTATGGTATAAAATCGGCTATAAAAAATAATCTGCGACTCTGTTTTGTCCATTTGCCGGACAAGGCAGAGTTTTTTCTTGGAATTAGGTAAAAAAGGCGCTCTGATGGCGGGCTTTTGATATAATTTTTAGTGTTATGAAAGGATGAATAGTTCATGGTCTCAACTAAATTTATTAAAATGCTGGATGAAAAATACGGGATCCGCTTCAAGGATGCCCGCCTGCTAGAGGAAGCCTTTACCCATTCCTCCTATGTCAATGAAAATCCAGGCAAAACTTTGGGGAATTACGAAAAGTTGGAATTTCTGGGGGACGCGGTTTTGGAATTTACGGTCTCTGACTACCTCTACCGCCACTTCCAGCACTTAAATGAAGGGGAACTGACCAGACTGAGATCAAATATCGTCCGCACTGAAGGCTTTTCGAAAGTGGCACTGGACTGCGGCTTTAAAGAAGAAATCAACCTGGGCGTCGGCGAGGAAAAAGCTGGCGGCCGCAACCGCAAGGCCCTTTTGGAAGATGTCTTTGAAGCCTTCAACGGCGCCTTGTTCTTGGACCAGGGGATTGAAGTGGTTGAAAAGTTTCTTAGCCAGACCGTCTATCCTTTAATCGCGGCTGGCTACTTTACCCCGTCACGTGACTTTAAGACGGACCTGCAGGAGCTTTTGCAGCAAAACGGCAGCGTGACCATCGAATACCGGGTGTTGAATGAGAGCCAGCAGCCGCCCCACTTTGAAGTTGAAGTCCTGGTCGACGGCAAGAAGCTGGCAAACGGGGAAGGACGCAACAAGAAGAAGGCTGAGCAGGACGCGGCCAGCCACGCCTTGGAGCACTTGAATGGAGGAAAATAGTGCCTTTAACTAGTTTGATTTTGGAAGGCTTCAAGTCTTTTGCTGACAAGACGGTGATCGACTTTACCAAGGGGATTACCGGCATTGTCGGTCCTAATGGGTCGGGCAAGAGCAACATCACGGAAGCCATTCGCTGGGTCATGGGGGAAGGCAGCGCTAAATCCCTGCGTGGCCGCAACATGAAAGATGTTATTTTTGCCGGGAGTCAGTTCCGCAAGCCCTTGAACCGGGCCGAAGTAACCATGGTTTTTGATAACCGGGACAAGGAACTGGACTTTCCAGCTGACCAGGTTTCAATCACCAGAAGAATTTTAAAATCTGGCGACAATGAATACTTGATCAACCAGCAGCCTGTCCGCCTGCGGGACGTTCGGGCCCTCTTTCTGGACTCCGGCATTTCGCAAAACAGCCTGGCCATCATTTCCCAGGGGCGGGTGGACCAGATCCTCAATTCCCAGGCCCGGGAAAGACGGGGGATTTTCGAAGAAGCAGCCGGGGTGCTCCACTTTAAGCAGCAAAAGCAGCAGGC
Organism: Lactobacillus sp.; assembly: GCF_051873315.1. Classification (GTDB taxonomy): domain Bacteria; phylum Bacillota; class Bacilli; order Lactobacillales; family Lactobacillaceae; genus Lactobacillus. The sequence continues at coordinate 3,006 of NZ_JBJEES010000156.1, read as the reverse complement.
CCAGGGGCAGCTGGAAACAACCAATGACAACTTGATCCGGATCAACGACCTGGTCAATGAGCTGGAGAAGCGGTTGGAGCCTCTGCATGAACAGAGCTCTTTGGCCCAGGAATACCAATTCCAAAAAGCCGGGCTAGATGAGGACTTGAAGACCCTGCTGGCCTTTGAAATCGCTGACTTAGACCAGGAAGAAAAGGAAGTTTCCAAAAAACTGGCCCAGAGCCAAGAACTTTTAAGCCGGCTGGACGCGGAAGTCAAGCAGTCCCAGGCCAAGCTGGCGGCTAAAAGAGAAGAATTCCAGCTGGAAAGCCAGAAGCGGGACCAGCTGCAGACTGAAGTCTTGAAATTGACCAACCGGCTCTCTGAGATCAACACTTCCTTGCAGGTTTCCCAGCAGTCCCGGCAGTTTGACCAGGCAACCAGGCTGGAATACCAAAGACAGCTGGCTGATTTAAAGGAAAATCTGGCGGCTACGGACGCGGAAATTGCCAAATTGGCTGACCAGGAAGCTGAATATGCCGGGCAATTGGACCAGCTGAAAGAAAAAAGACAGAAGCTGGCCGATCAGCTGAAAGAAGACCCGGCCAGCCTCAAATTGAAAGTAGAAGACCTGCGCTCAGAGTACATTCAGACCTTGCAGGACCAGACCAGCGCCAACAACCAGCTGGTCTACCTGGAAGGGGAAATCAAGCGGGCCAAGGAGAGCAAGGACCAGCGCTATGAAGATGCCTCAAGTCAATTGGCCAAGAGCCAGGAAGAACTGGAAGGCTTGCGGTCTAAGGGGCAAAAGCTGCGGGCAGAAAATGACCAGCTGCAGGCGGAATTAAAGGAAGCTAGCGACCAATTAGGGCATTTAGCTGCCGACCAGCAGGTCGCGCAAAAGCAGCTGCAGGCGGATTTGACTAACCTCCAGCGCCTGACTGCCCGCCGGGATGCCTTAGTCAACATCCAAAAGCGGCATGACGGCTACTATGCCGGGGTCAAGCAGGTCTTAAACCAGCCTGACCGTTTCCCAGGCATCATCGGGGCAGTTGGGGAACTTTTGACCTTCCCGGCTGACCTGGAAGCAGCCATGACGACCGCCCTTGGCGGCAGCGTTCAAAGTCTGGTGGCCAAGGACCGTTTGGCGGCTAAAGATGCCATCCAGCAGCTGAAGGTCAGAAGACTGGGCCGGGCAACTTTTTTGCCCCTGGATGCATTAAGATACCGGGCAATTCCAGCTTCAACCCGGCAGGCTCTGGAACGCTTTGCCGGCTTCCAAGGCCTGGCCAGCGAATTGGTTGAGGCTAAAGGCGAAACTGATATTTCAGAAGCTATCCAGTACCTGCTGGGCAGCATCATTATCGTCGACAATATGGACACGGCCCTGGCCGTTTCAAGACAGATCGGTCACTACCGGGTCGTTACCCTGGACGGGGATGTCATCAGTCCTGGCGGGGCCATGACTGGCGGGGCCCGCAACCAGCGGAGCAATTCTCCCTTGCAGACAACGGCTGAAATCAACAAAACGACAGCCATGCTGGAGGAATTAGAAGGGCAGTTCCATATTAAAGAAGAAAAGCTGGCCAGCTTAGACAAGCAAGTCAAAGACAAGCAGGAGAACCGGGAGCAAATCAGCCGGGACCTGCAGAGCCTGCAGCAGGACTTGAGCGCGGCAGTCTTGACCTTCCAAAACCAGGAAAAAGAAGTCAAGCGCCTGGAAAGCGCCGTGAAGCTTTACCAGGCCCAGCAGGCTGAACAAGCAGCCTACCTGGCAGATTTGCAAGACAAAGAGGCAGCTCAAAAGACTAAGAAAGAAGAACTGGCCGCTTTGGCTGACCAGCAAAAACGCGACTTGGCCAGTTTGCAAGAAACCATTCAGAACTACACTGATGTAAACCAGGGCGTGCAGGAAAAACTGGCAGAGCTTGACCCGCAATTGGCGGTTTTGGCCAACAAGCAGGAAAACCTGCAGGCCAGAAAAGCTGAGCGCGGCCGGCAAAAGGCGGGCAGCCAGAAGCAGATCGCGCAGCTGGAAGAAAAACTGGCTGCTTTGGACAGTTCCAGTCAAATGTCAGCCAGCAAGAAAGAGGAGCTGGGCCTTGAGAAAGACCGGCTCCTGGCTGAGCAAAAAGACAAGCAGGCTGACCTGGATTCAGCCAGCCAGCTTTTGGGGCAGTTAAACGGGCAGATCAACCAGTTGGAAGCAGTTGCGACCAGAAACTATGACTTAAGAAAAGACGCGGCTAGTGAACAAGAGGAGTTTTCAGTCAAATTGGCCACGGTTAAAGGCGAGCTCAAGCAGCACCTGGACAGTTTAAGAGAAGACTACTCCTTGACTTATGAAGCCGCGCTTTCCCAGGCCAAGCTGGAAAATACGGAAGAAAACCAGGAAAGCTTGCGCCGCAGCGTCAAGCTGCACCGGATGTCGTTGGAAGATATTGGCCCGGTCAACTTGGGGGCGATTGACGAATATAAGGAAGTCAAGGAACGCTATGACTTCTTGAACGGGCAGCAAAACGACCTGCTTGAAGCAAGAAGCAACCTGCAGCAGTCGATGGATGAACTGGACCAGGAAGTGAAGGACCGCTTCAGTCAGACCTTCCAGCAGATTTCGGCTTCCTTCAGCCGCCTTTTCCCGGTGGTCTTTGGCGGCGGCAATGCCCGCTTGGCCTTGACGGATCCGGACGATTTGCTGGAGAGCGGGGTGGAAATCATCGCCCAGCCACCTGGCAAGAAATTGCAGCGTTTAAGCCTTTTGTCCGGCGGGGAGCGGTCGCTGACGGCGATCACCTTGCTTTTTGCCATGCTGGAAGTCAACCCAGTGCCTTTCTGCGTGCTGGATGAAGTGGAAGCGGCCCTGGACGATGCCAATGTCGTCCGTTTTGCCCATTTCCTGCGCCAGTATGACAGCCAGACACAATTTATCGTGATTACGCACCGGCGGGGGACCATGGAACAAGCTGACCAGCTCTACGGGGTGGTCATGCAGGAATCTGGGGTTTCCCAGATTTTGTCGGTCTCCTT
>NZ_JBJEES010000155.1:0-5002 GCF_051873315.1 Lactobacillus sp. | reverse complement strand
AATCAGCTTCAGCTGCTGGACAAGCAAAGATTTCGTAGTCCAAGCCGTCCTTCTTAGCAGCTTCTTGCATCTTCTTAACCAGCATGCTGGTACTCATCCCTGCTGAGCAGCAAAGCATAACCGTCTTTTCAGCCATTCTAATTACCTCCTAGAACTTCTCTTCACGTATAATGTGTTATCGCTTACAAAACACATTATACGCTTGCGTAAAGAGTATGTCTAGTAGTTTTAAAAAATATGTCTTTTGTTTTTTCGAGGATCTTTAGCTTGAAAAAGTTTTAGAGTGTTTATTTATAGTTTTGTTTCAAATGGTGCTAAAGGAGCACCGAGTTCATTATAGACCGCCAAGTCCGGATAGTTGGCGTAGCCATAACGCAGACCTAACGCGTCATCTGGGCAATCCAGGCTGACTTCTTGCCCCTTAACCTGGACCTTGACAGTTTGATATGGCTGCCAATTGTCCTTGGTCAAAAAGCTGACTTTGACTTCGCCGGTGACTTCCAGCTGGAAGCTGTTGATCACTTTAAAGCTGAGCCGGCCAGCTTCTTTCTTAAAAGCAACTGCCGTTGGCGTTGCCGGGTAGGATGCCCCGGACATGCAGGCGGCCAGCCGCTGGCCGGCTTCCCGCTTGTGAGTCGGGTGAATATTGTGGGCCTCGCCCAGGTCGGCAATGGAAACCAGGTCAACGTATGGTCGGCTGGCAGCTGTTTCCAGCTGGGTCTGCCGGATCATGGCCACGCTGTTTTCCGGATTGTCGGCATAGCCAGGCAGCTGGATCAGCTTGACTGGCAAAGAGGGGTCAGCGAGCACGCGGCGCCAAGTGTTAAGCAGTAAGTTGAGGAGTTTGGAGTAGTATCTTGGCCGGTCAGTGTCGTTTTCCCCTTGGTACCAGACCCAGTCGGTCACGGTAATATCCTGGATCTGGCTGACCATCGTCTCATAAAGAGCACCTGGACGCAGGTAGCTGTCCGGCCGCATTGGCGGCGGCCATGGCGTGTGGCCAACGATATTCTTGGCCTGGCTCAAGCTGCTTTCCGGATGCTGGTCCAGGTACTGCTTGAGGTCCACATTGTGCTGGTCGACAGCCGCCTGCCACTTGGCGGTTTCAGCGTCGAAATCAGCCCAGCTTTTGCCCTTGACGGCTGCTTCATATGGGTCGATAAAGGCCGTCTTCAGTTCCGGATCTTCCTTCAAAAGGTCAACCGGCAGCCAGTTGGAGGCTGAGGTACCACCTTTGAAGCAGTCCACTGCCGCGTAAATTTGGCTTGGGTCAAGCTCTTGCAGTTTGGCCAGGCAGTAAAAGCCGATGGCCGACATTTCGCCGGCCGTTTCGGCATTCACTTCATGCCATTTTTCTTCAGCCACATCCGGCTTTACCGCCCCGGTTTCCGGGTCACGGTAGTCGATCTGCGGGCAGTTGTAATAGTAAAGGTTCGGATGGCTTCCAGCTGCTAATGCGGCCTTAGCCTGGGCAAATTCCGCGTCATCTTTCAGCCGGTATTCGATATTGGACTGGCCGCTGAGGAGGATCACCCGGCCAAAGCGCAGATTTTTCAGAGTCTGCGTCTGCCCGTGACTGACTACCGTCAGTTCAGCCAGTTCCTGTTTGTCATATGCCGGCAGAAGGAGCTGCCAGTGGCCTTGTTCATCGGCCTTGCCTTGGTAGCGGCGTCCGGCAAAATTGACCGTAACTACTGCTCCGCTGGCGGTTTGCCCGCCTAAACGGAAGTCCTTGTAAATTGGCAGGACCATGCCGTCTTGAAAAATATCCGCTAAAAGTTTGCCCGTCATTTTTCTTCACCTAGTGCAATCTTATTGCAGTTTTTCCTGCAAAGCTTTGACTTCTTTTTGCAAATTGAGTTGCTTTTCAGCAACAGTCATCATGATGTCCGCGGCCATAAAGTGGTCTTGTGAGTGGATCAGCAAGAGTGACTTTTCCACTTCTTCGCCGCCCATTTCAGCTGACATCCAGGCGGTTTGAATGTTGTGGGCCTGGTGCAGGGAGTCATGAGCCTGCTTCAAAAAGTCTTCAGCGGCGGCAAAGTCGCCGTCTTCGGCGGCCTTCATGGCCCGGATTGATGCCGACTTGGAGTCGCCGGCGAAAGAAATCAGTTGCATTGCCTTGGCAAGTTGTTTTTCATCCATAATTAAAATCCTTCTTGATTCTTTTTCTATTAATCCTGATTCCTAGCTTATTCAGCAACAGCCTTAGCCATTTCATCCATTGGCTCGTCCGGATTCAGCCGGTTGTCCATTCTGACGAATGGCACGTAGAGAGCGGTACATACGAAGAGGATGATGGCTTGGACGATCAAGCCCTTGATGTTGCCAGTGTAGAGCAGGCCGGAGATCAGGGTTGGCACCGTCCATGGAACGTTGTTGACGATTGGCGCGATGAAGCCGATCTTGGTAAAGAAGATACCGATGTAGAAAGCTACTGGTTGGCAAAGCAGCCATGGAACGAAGTAGATCGGGTTCATGATGATTGGCAAACCGAAAGTGATTGGTTCAGAAATGTTGAAGATGGCTGGCATCAAGGCGATGTTGGAGATCTTCTTAGCGGCAACTCTCTTGGAGAAGAGCTTGATGGCCAAAACTGGGGCTACTGAACATGAACCAGCCGCGATGGTTGAGAAGTTCATGAACAGGGTTGAGTAGATGTGGTGTGCCTGGCCCAGCATGTTTTGCGTGTCATTGATGTTCCAGGTCAAACCGAAGATCGGGCCCCAGATGGAAGTCGGGTGAATCCCGAACCATTGGAGCAAGCTCCAGGTAGTTTGAGAAACAAAGGCGAAGGCACCAGTTGAGGAGATGGCCATAGCCGGCTTTTGCAAAAGCGTCAAAAGCAGTTCTGGCATGGTTTGCCCAGCCAGGGTAGTTGAAAGGCCAGTCAAGATGATGTAGACGCCCAGAGTCACGGTCCCCGGAATCAATGATTCAAAAGAGCGGGCAACAGCTGGCGGAACTGAGTCCGGCATCTTGATGGTGATATTCTTGGCCAGCATCTTGTTGTAGATCCAAACCGCCGAAGCGGAGATCAGCAGGGCAGCGAAGACACCCTTAGTACCCAGGAATGAGGTATCGATGTAGTTCAAAACATCGATCGCCTTCTTCGAACCGGTTGGCGTGTAAGAGAAGTGCCATGGCAGGCAGATGAAGAAGGCCCCTAAAGCGTAGAGGACGTCCGTCATGTGTTCCTTGGACTTCGGGTAGTACTTTCTTGAGAAAGTGTTGGCGAAGATCACGACCAAAAGAAGGGCGAAGACGTTCAAAGAACCGTTTGAGACCAAGCCGATCAAGTTGGCGAAGTTCTGCAGAGCCTTGCAGAAGCCATTGGCTTCCCAAGCTGACCAGGAGCCGGCAATCATCCGGCCCAATTGCAAGCCTTGCTTACCGAAGATCAGCCCGTTGATTGGGTCAATGAAGACGTTTTGCAGCATAATCGCGAAACCAGCGATCATGGAAGTGGACGCTACGATGATAAAGGAGTCACGCAGGGTCAGCAGAAATTTGTTGGCCGCGATCTTACCAGCTACTTTGGTAAAATTGGCCTGGAATTTTTGTAAACCAGTCATTATTAGATCCCTTCTTCTTTCAAGGCCTTAACGATCGTTGCCCCATCCATTGAACCGAATTGCTGCATAGTCAAGGCAACTACCTTGGTGTCCGGGTGTTCCTTCTTCATTGAGTCTTCGTCCCAGGCAACTTGTGGTGCCAGAACGATTGCATCAACGTCGTCGCCAAGTTCGTCAGCCATGCCCAGGTCGTAGGCATCAACCTTGACGTCGGCACCTTCAGCCGTGTAGACGTCCTGCATCTTCTTAGCTACCAAACTGGTTGAAAAACCACCGCTGCAGAAAAGCGCAATCTTCTTAGTCATAATACTTATTCCTCCCAAAAAACATTTGTACTAACAAATTCAATTCTTGATAACGTTTACACTCTATATTCTAGCAAGCCCTTTCATAATGTCAATACCTTTTATGATTTGTTATTACAAATATTTTGCCAAGGGATAAAAAAATACCCTTGAAGGCTGATCCTTCAAGGGTTTGCAGGAGTTATACAAATTTCTGCATTCTTGTATTTGTCTTTAACTTTTTGCCTTGGTCGGCTTGTAGCGGAGAATCCGTTTGATGCTGAAACCAGCGGTCTTAAAGTAAGTTTGAGCATACTCGAAGATCTGCTGGGTGGCCAGGTAGGATTTTTGCTCGACCATCAGCAATTTGTCATGGATAGAACAAGACAAATCCTTGGCCAGTTCTTCATTGGCGTCAACGAGAGTATATTCCCGTTCAGCTGAGCTGATATTGAAGTCCTGCTCATTTTCCAGGACAGTATAGATCGACTGAGTCAAGGCATCCATGCCCAATCCCTGGACTACCTTGACCGGCATGGCCAGCTTCTGAATCCCGACCAGGTCGCTGTGATAATAAATTGCCCGCTTGATTTGGTAGCAAAGGTCGAACTTGGTCAATTCCAGACTGTCCTGCAGGGCCTTGGTTGGCTTAGCCACCCGGAAGTCCAGCAGCTTGACCTGGTAGCGGTCAAAATCGATGATTTCAAAATCATCATAATCAAGCTGACTGGCGGTATTAGTCTCAGAATCCTTGACGAAGGTCCCGGCCCCTTGAATGCGGTAGATCAAGCCATCATTTTCCAGCTGCTGCAGGGCGTTGCGGACCGTGATCCGGCTGACGTTAAAGTCGTTGGCAATGGCCATTTCCTGGGGCAACTGGTCGCCTGGAGCGTACTTGCCTTCAGCTATCTCCTGCCTAAGCTGGTTGGCGATCAGGACGTATTTCGGGGTCTCTCTCATTTCTTTCATCTCCTGTTTACGGTTTGAATCAAAAAATTTGTCTTCTCAACTAATTTTCCACTATAACAATTATTCAGCAAAAGAGCCAAAAAGTCAGCAGAAATTTGTTAAAAAGTTTTCAATATATCAAAAAAGAGCCAGACTTCCGTCTGACTCTTGTCTCGCGCGGCAGCTTCCTATCCT
>NZ_JBJEES010000154.1:0-19430 GCF_051873315.1 Lactobacillus sp. | reverse complement strand
CCCGGTAAAAAGCTGGGAAAAGCCCAAGAGAAGACCATCAGAGAGCTGGTCAGTGTCCGCGATGATTCTGGAGACGATGTCCCCACTTGGGTGCTGGTCTAAATATGACAGAGGCAAAAGCTGCAGTTGCCGAATGGCCTTTTCCCGGATGTCCTGGACAGTCCGGTAAGTCAGTTTATTGTTGATAAGGCCCATCAGCCAGGTAGCAGCTGCTGAGACCAGAACCAAAAGCAAGATCTGGACCAAATCCTGGCCAATAGCCGGAAAGTCAACTCTGCCCTGGCCAACGATTTGGTCAATGGCCCGGCCAAAAATGATCGGCACATAAAGCTGGAGGATAACGGAAACTGCCGCTAATATGATGCTGATGACCAAGAGGAGCCGGTAGCGGCCGATGATTGGCAGCAGCTGCTTCATTGCCTGCCAGCTGTCCATTTTTTTGTCTTGCTTCTTCACAGCGTTTCCTCCTTGTTTTGATTATTCTTCTCCTCAGGGAACTGGGAGTAGTAGATTTCCTGGTAGACCTGGCAATTGGCCAGAAGCTCTTCGTGCTTGCCGCTGGCCACCAGGTTGCCATCATCCAAGACCAGAATCTGGTCAGCCTGCATGATGCTGGAAGCCCGCTGGGAAACCAGGATTTTGGTCACGTCCTTTAAGCTGGCCAGAGCCTGCCGCAGGCGCGCTCCCGTCGCCAGGTCCAGGGCGCTGTCGCTGTCATCCAGGATCAATAAGGGAGCCTGCTTGACCAGGGCCCGGGCGATCGTTAAGCGCTGTTTTTGCCCGCCGGACAGGTTGCGTCCTTCCTGCTCCAGTTTAAAGTCCAGCTGGCCGGGCTTAGCCAAGACGACCTCCTTAGCCTGGGCTAATTCCAAAGCCTGCCACAGATCATCGTCACTGGCTTTAGGATTGCCCATGAGCAAGTTGTCCCGGATGCTGCCGGCAAAAAGCTGGGCCTTTTGCGGCACAAGCGCGTACTGGTTCAGCAGTTCCTCTTTGGTCAAATCTTTTAAAGAAGTACCGCCCAGCTTAATTTCCCCTTCCCCGCAGTCATAAAAACGGGTGAGCAGCTGCAAGAGGGTGCTCTTTCCACTGCCCGTACCTCCGATAATGCCGACGGTTGAAGCTGGCTTAATTGTAAAAGTCAAGCCGGCGACGGCTGGCGCGGCAGCTTCCGGGTATGTGAAGGATACGTTCTTAAAGTCGACCTGACTGTTTTTGACCTTAGGCCCTTCTTCTGGATAGGTCAAGCCATTTTCCGTGGCCAGGACCTGGCCAACCCGGTCCCCGCAGGCCCAGGCCCGGTTGATAGTGATAATCAGGCTGGCCAGCTTGATCAGTTCCACGATCATCTGGGCCAGATAGTTGTAAAGAGCCACTACTTGCCCCTGCGCCATGGAGCCGGTATTTACCTGAACAGCGCCAACTTGAATCAAGACGATAGCCGCGATGTTGATCATGACATAGGTTACCGGGTTCATAGCAGCTGACAGACGGCCGACAAACTCGTTCAGCTTGGTCATGGCTGAGACCTTTTCATCAAATTTGGCCACGGCTGATCTTTCTTTTCTAAAGGCCCGGATAACCCGGACCCCGGCCAGGTTTTCATTGCTTAGGCGGGTAATTTCATCCAGCCGCTTTTGTACCTTCCGGTAAAGGGGGATGCTGATCAGCATAATGCCAAAAACGACCAAGGCCAAAAGCGGGATCGCCACGGCAAAGATCAAAGCTGCTTTAAAGTTGACCGTAAAAGCCGCGATCATTGACCCGAAAACGATAAAGGGACTTCTTAAAAGCAGCCGCAGGGCCATGTTAAAGCCGGTCTGTACCTGGTTGATATCGCTAGTTAAGCGGGTGATCAAGGTGCTGGGCGGCAGCTGGTCCAGGTTGGCAAAACTGAAGTTTTCGACCTTGTCAAAAGTCGCCTGCCGCAGCTGGCTGGCAATGCCGACACTGGCCTTTGCCGCGAACCACTGGGCCGTGATGCTGGCGCTGATGCCCAAAATTGCCAATATTACCAAAAGACCGGTCTGCTGGAAAACATAAGCCCGGTTTCCTTCTTTAATCCCATAGTCGATGATTCTGGCCACGACCAGGGGGACGAACAGGTCAAAAAGAGCCTCCAGCAGCTTAAAGAGCGGAGCCAGAATACTCTCTTTTTTAAAGTCTTTGAGATAGCTAAAGACGTATTTCATATGCCACTTCCTTAAATTCTTTGATACTTCAAGATTCTATCATACTTTATTCTTATTAAAATCGACAATGGGATTTTTCTAAAATTATTTCTAAGTCTCTCATTTTTCCAGCTTTTCCACTTGATTTTTTCTTTGATTAGCAATAAAGTTTAGTCATAATATCAAGTAAAATCACTTTTTATCGCAAATAGCTCTATTTCTATTTCTTGGCAGCGCTTTTTAGCCGCAAAAATTAGAAATCGTTAGAGAAAAATTGCTTTTTTTAAAAGTTTCGAGTTTTTTAATAACAAGTGTTTTTATTTCTTGTGGAATTGATATATTATTATATCAGAACTGTTTGATACGCGTAGCATATATCTATCTGACATTTCAATCTTTTTATTATGAGGAGCTTAGTAAACCCGTGAGAATCGAACACCTAGAGATCTTTGTAAACGCCGCGCAGACGCAGAGCTTTACCAAGACTGCACAAAACATGAACATGTCCCAGCCAGCGGTTTCCCTGGCTATATCCTCAATCGAGAAGCAACTGGGCTACCAGCTGTTCAGCCGCTCCCGCCGCAAGATGCTGCTGACCCCGGCTGGCCGGTCTTTATACAACAGCATCAAGAGCGAGCTTAACGACTACCGGACCGCTGTTTCCAAGGCTAAGCGGATCGCCATGTCAGAAGGGCAAATCACCTTGAAGGTCGGCTTGATTGGGATTTTGGCCGAGCAGCAGATCCTTCCTGGCCTCATTCGCCAGTTCCGCAGAAGCCGGGATACCGTCAACATTGAGTTCTTCGTTGAAAGCAGCCCGGTTTTGTTTGAAAAGTTGGCTTCCCATGAACTGGACCTGGTTTTGTCTACCCCGGAAGCCATGCCGAAATACCCGGACTTCACCTCCTACACGATCGGCAAATTAAAGTGGTGCACCCTGGTGCCAAGCGACAACCCACTGGCTGAAAAGGACCTGCTCTCAGAAAAGGACTTGGATGGCATGGACCTGGTCTTCCTGGACCTTTCATGTTCATCACCGCTGATTACCTTGATGCAGGACCGGATCGAAAAGAACTGCAAGCAAAGCCGGATCTTCTTCGCCAACAACGTCGTGGCCCAAACCATGATGGTCTACACCCAGCAAGGCCTGGCCATCCAGCCATACGCTGGCCCGCTTGACGATGACAATTGCGAAACTAACGGCCTAAAGCGGGTTCCGCTTGACGTCAAGGTCAGCTCAGACTTGACCCTCTTTACTTGCAAGGATGTCCTCAACGAACACGTTTTGGACTTGATGAACTGGCTCAAGGCACAAAACCTGGGCTAAAATTATAATCATATGCAAAAAATGCTCATCGTTTGATGAGCATTTTTCATTACCACTTTTCTGCCTTATCCTATTTGATTTCGTTAAAGGACTTATTGCAGTAGTTGATCAATTGCCGCATGTCCTGCTTGCCCCAGTTCCAGGCCCGGAATTCCTTCAAAAATTCTTCAGAGCAGTAGTTCAAGTAGTGGTCCTCTGCTTCTTCCAGGATCTGCCGGGGGTCCATGGCCTTGATTTCTGCCAGCCGGCTTTCTCTGATATAAGCATGGTCATTCAAAAGTGACTTGCGGGTAACAGGCTTTAACTCGCATCCCCAGCTGGCTGCCCGGGCAGCTGCCACGTGCAAAAAGGCGGCATTGTGGGTGATGCAGTCCTGCAGGATCTGCTGGCCCGGGCCTGACTGTCTGGGCATGTCCAGCTTGAAGCAGTATTGCCGGTCTAAAGTTAAAAACAGGCCGCAATTGTCCAGGCATTCAAACCGCTTCATTTGGTGCAGGCCCACCAAGTCAAGCGGCTTGTGGCGCATGATGAAGAAAGAAAAATAAGCATGCGAGCCAAAGGACTGCACGTACTGGTCGGACATCCCAAGCTGCCGGCAGAGCTGCTTTTTGATGGTCAGTTCATGAGCAGGTTCCTTCTTTCTCAGTTCATGAACCAGGCGGCGGCAAGTTTTCTTTTTCAGCAAGACCCAGCCGGATTCAGCATCATAAACGATTGTCTTATACTTGCCTAAGAGCTGGTCCATCTGGAAGTCATAGGCCGCGGCCGTATTTTGGTTTATCTGGTAGTCTTCTTCCGCCCGGGCCGCGATTTTCCCTTCCGCCAGCAAGACCGGCAGATTCTGCCGGTCAATCATCGCCACATTCATGTCACATATTCTCTTTTTAGTTCTCATTTTTCCCTAAATGTGCTCCTAACACGGTTTATCACTTACAAACTGTTATTTTCTCCTGGTCTAATTTAACAAAAAGGCTCTTGTGAAGCAAGCGGTTTCATTAAACTTGGTCAACTTTTATCAGCTTTGTATGCGCTTCCCTTTGATGGTTGATTTTCCAGCCGCTGACGTGTAGAATATTTTCCGTAAAAGTCCAGTTGTATTTTTAACTGGACAAGTCAAATTTTGTTAGAAAGAAAATGAAAATTTGCGAATCGACCTTATTTCACTGACAATCTCAGGGCTGGTCCTGCTGGTCTTGATTCTCAACATTCTCTACTCTCCGGCCTTCAACCGCCTGGACAAGAAGCTGCACAAGAAACTGGTGCGGACACAGAAGAATATTTTTTGGAAGATCATTGCCTTCATCAACGAGCCAAAACTGGTCATTGTCTGGGATGTCTTGATCGCCGGCCTCCTCTTAAATGAAGGCAACTACCGCCTGGGCCTTTGGGTCCTGGCCACCCTGGGGGTGACCGACGCGGCGGGTGTGATCATCAAGCATTTGGTCAAGCGCAGCCGCCCTCATGCCCACCTGTCAGAAGAAGAGGGCTACAGCTTCCCCAGCGGCCACGTCTTAGGGGCGACAACCATGTGCCTCATTCTCTACGCTCTTTTGCGCCGGCTGTTTGACCAGTATTTCGCCGTATTTCTCATCATCTACTGGCTCTTTGTCGTCATTTCCCGCCTCAATCTCCGGGCTCATTACCCTTCTGACGTGATCGGGGCGGTTGCTCTGTCAGTCTTCTGTTTTACAGTCGTGCAAACAATCTACGCCGCCCTCTTTTTGAAGTAAAAATAATAGTACCGATAACAATAGACGATAAGAATAATAGAGACAAAAAGTCCAGAGTTCTAATTTAACAGAACTCTGGACTTTTTATTCTTGCTTTTAATTGTGAAAGCCGACCATGAGCCCCCCTCTTTCCGCGTAGAAAGAGCACAGGCCCCGCATCGGCCGGATGGAAATCTCAGCATCGGGGAATTCAGCCAAAAGCATTTCCTTCAGCTTTTCAGCATCGGCCTTATTTTCGCAGTGGTCAATCACTACCCGGCCGCCCTGGTACTTCTCTTCTTTCATCTGCTTGACCAGTTCCCGCAAGGCCTTCTTCATCCCTCTAGCCTTGGTTACAGGCTGCAGGTCACCGTCAACGCTGGCCGTCCCGATCAAATTGATCTTCAGCATTCCCGCGATTTTGGCTACAGCTGGGGAAACCCGGCCATTTAAAGACAGATTTCTCAGCGACTGGAGGACGAAAACCAGGTGGGTCTGGGTCCGGTAGTCGGCAATTCTTGCTTCCAAGTCAGCAAAACGCAGCTTGTCATCTTTAAGAATTTCTTCGATTCCTTCCAGAATTACTTCCAATTCAGGCCCCGCTGACCGGGAGTCAACCACGACGATCTGGGCATGCGGGTGGGTTTCTAAATAGATGTCTCTGGCCTGCAAGGCTGAAGAGTACGTCCCCGACAAACCGCTGGTGATCGTCACAATCACTGCCTTCTCGCAGCCTTCCAGACTGTCCAGCCAGCGCTGGATGCTTGGAGCGGCAGTCTTGCCTGCTTCCTGGCTGGCTTCCATCTTGCCTAAAAAAGCAGCCATGTTCAGCTGCTCGTCATCGAGCCAATTTTCCTGGCCGATGGTCAAAGTCAATGGCACGACCTCAAGGCCGCGGCTTGGATCGCTCAAAGTATTGGCGCTTGAATCAACTATCAGTCTCACGTTTTCCATAATATTATCCCGATTCTACTTTTTTCCGGCAGCTTCTTCTGCCTTACCTGTTTCTAAATCTATTTTAACAGTTTTTGCCGTACTGGGGGATTTTTTCACTAACCGCTTTCAAGATAAAAAAGCTGGCAAAATTCTTGGCAAAAAGTAAAATTTGTAAAAAGTTGGTTATTGTATCCGTTTTCAACAAATCAGCTGTTTACGGATTCACAAGCTTATACTATAATGAACTTGTAAATAATTACAGAGCGAATGCTCTTGCTGTCGAAGGATTCCTTCAACAGCGTATTTTAAGGAGGATTTTTTAATGACCAAGGTTGTTATTGAAAACGTTCATGCTAGAGAAATCTTTGACTCACGTGGTAACCCAACTGTTGAAGTTGAAGTTACTCTGTCAAACGGCGTAGTTGGCCGCGCTGAAGTTCCATCTGGTGCTTCAACTGGTGAAAACGAAGCTGTTGAATTGCGTGACGGTGGCTCACGTTTGGGCGGCAAGGGTGTTATGAAGGCTGTTAACAACGTTAACACTGCCATCAACAACGAACTGCAAGGTGCAGACCCATTCAACCAACCAGCTATCGACAAGGCTATGATCGAACTTGACGGTACTCCAAACAAGGGTAAGTTGGGCGCTAACGCTATCTTGGGTACTTCAATGGCTACTGCTGTAGCAGCTGCTAAGGCTACCCACCAACCTCTTTACCGTTACCTTGGCGGTACTGACTTGTCAATGCCTCAAACTTTCCACAACGTTATCAACGGTGGTGAACACGCTGACAACGGCATCGACATCCAAGAATTCATGATCACTCCAGTTAAGAAGACTTCATTCCGTGACGGCTTCGAAAAGATCGTTAACACTTACCACACCTTGAAGAAGGTTTTGGAAGAAAAGGGTTACGAAACTGGCTTGGGTGACGAAGGTGGTTTCGCTCCTAACATGAAGGACTCAGAAGAAGCTTTGAAGGCTTTGCACGAAGCTATCGAACGTGCTGGTTACGTTCCTGGCGAAGACATTGCCATCGCTTGTGACTGTGCCGCTTCATACTACTACAACAAGGAAGACGGCAAGTACCACCTGGAAGGCAAGGTTCTTGACGGTGACCAATTGGCAGAATACTACGACAAGCTGCTCGCAGAATTCCCAGAATTGATCTCAATGGAAGACCCATACGACGAAAACGACACTGAAGGCATGGTTAAGTTCACTCAAAGCCACAAGGACCGTCTGCAAATCGTTCTTGACGACTTTATCTGCACTAACCCACGCTTGCTGGAAAAGGCCATCAAGGAAGGCGCAGGTAACGCTTCATTGATCAAGCTGAACCAAATCGGTACTGTAACTGAAACTTTGGAAACCATCCGGATTTCACGTAAGCACGGCTACAACACCATGATTTCTCACCGTTCAGGTGAAACTGGTGACACCTTCATCGCTGACTTCGCTGTTGCTACTAACGGCGGCCAACTGAAGACTGGTGCCCCAGCTCGTTCAGAACGTGTTGAAAAGTACAACCAATTGTTGAGAATCGAAGAACAACTCGGTGACGGCGAACGTCTCGACTTCTTCCCAGCTCAAGACTAATCATTAAAAGATTAGCTCAAGAAAGATCCGCATAAGCGGATCTTTTTTTGTGCCCAAATTCCGCCAGTTGAATTGACAGTTAATCCCCTGCTCTTTATACTAGTAATGATAATTTGTAATTTTGTATAAAGATAAGAATGCCTAAGAAAAGTATTAATCAGATGAGTATAGAAAACGGCAGTGTTAAACAGCGGGCTAAAGAAGTCATCAGCAATGGGAGTATCATAATTGCCGCGGCTTCGGCCCTGCTGGCCAGCTACCACTTGACTGGCCACGGCCTGCCCTGTCTTTTTCGGGCAATGACGGGCTATTTATGCCCCGGCTGCGGGATGACCCGGGCGGCTCTTGCTATTTTGGAGGGAAATTTTGCCAAGGCTTGGCAGTATAATCCCCTTTCCTTGACCCTGCTGCCGATTTTTGCCATCTACCTGCTCTATAAGGCAGGCCGTTACGTTCTCAAGGGAGAAGAAGATTTCAAGCTGGGGGAAACTCTCTTTCTGCTTACCCTTCTCCTTATCGCGGTCTGTTTTGGCGTGGGCAGAAATCTGTAAATTTTCTTAGCTTTTATCTATTTTAGGAGGAATAATGTATTGCATACACTGCGGGACTAAATTGCCCGAGGGTGCCAACTTTTGCATAAAGTGCGGGGCACCAGTTGAAAAAGTTGAGTCAGATGCTAAGGCAGAAGTTGCAAAGGCTCCAGCCAAAGATACAGCTCCAAAAGATCAATCAGTGATAAGCCAGGTTGACAACAGCATTGACCAGATGGGCGAGCAAATAGGCCAGGGCATTGATGATGCCGCCAAAGACATCACTTCCGGTTTAAAGACGACTGGCGAAAAGACAGGAGATTTCTGGGAAAACTGGCGGGACTACTTGACGCCTGACAATTTGGAGAAATTTGCCAGCGTTGCCCTCCTCTTCCCTCTTTTCATGACGGTGGCTTTGTGGCTGCTGAACCGCCTGTCTGGCTGGATCTATGGCCAGTACCTGCTGCCTTTAAATGATATCTTTTACGCAGTTTTCATGGTTGCTACTTTTTTGGTCAGAGCCATCTTCCTGGTCGGGTCTGGCCTAGGCGTTGTAGCAGTTGGCTATGTTTT
This sequence comes from Lactobacillus sp., assembly GCF_051873315.1. Lineage (GTDB taxonomy): Bacteria > Bacillota > Bacilli > Lactobacillales > Lactobacillaceae > Lactobacillus. The sequence continues at coordinate 10,584 of NZ_JBJEES010000154.1, read as the reverse complement.
GTATAAAGACGAGAGCAAGCGGACGGTCTGGGGCTGGATTACTGGCGCGGCTTCAGTTTTATCCTTCCTGGGCTGTCTGGGGATCAACCAGTCATATTCATATAATTTTTACAATCCTGCCTTGATACATACCTTCAAGATCTTAGGCTGGGTGGCCGTTGTCTGGGGAATCGATACCTGCTCCCGTGTCCTGCTGCAGAACTTAGGCATTGCCGTTGAACCAATCATCAGCCGGGACCTGGCCGCCTACCAGGACTTTTACCAGACCTACCGGGCCAAGCATGAAGCTGAAGAAAAGCTGAAAAGGAAGAAATAGAGAAAGCCAAGAATGGTCAAGCAGGCCCTGTCTCCTACTTTGACGGGACTGGTGCTGCCTTGTTTGGCACTTATCTGCTCTATACCCTTTTGACCATCATTACCTGCGGCTTCGCCGCGCCTTGGCTCAACTGCGCTATTCAGCGCTGGAGAACCAAGCACATGGTGGTTGACGGCAAGCGGGTAACTTTTAATGGGACTGGTGCTTCTCTTTTGGGCCACTGGATTCTGTGGGAATTCTTGACAATTATCACTTGCGGGCTTTTTGCCTTCTTCATCCCTGTTGGCCTGCAAAAATGGAACATGAACCACACCTACTATGAAGGTGAAAATGGCGCAGAAGATTCCCGCTTTGACGGTAACACCTTCCAGTACATTGGCTACAACATCGTCCAATTCCTGTTCTTAGTAGTGACTTTTGGCCTGGCCTACCCATGGACTCACAATATGATTCTTCGCTGGCAGACCAAGCACCAGATCATTAACAATGACCGCTTGATTTATGACGGGACTGCCTTAGGCATATTATGGCGGGGACTTGTCTTCGTGATTGTATTGGCAATTCCCTTTGGCTTCCTGGCATCCCCTTGGCTATATTGCTGGCTGTGGCGTTACCAATACTCCCACACCCATGTTGACCACAGTCCTGCAGAATAACAGTTGACAAAAAATAATACGCTCAGATCAGTCTGATTTGAGCGTATTTTTATGCCGTATTTTATTTATTTTTTACTTTTTTCTTTATTCAGCCGTCTTGATGACCAATTTCCTTCCGTCCAGGGTCCCCTGGAGCAGCTGCTTGATCAGTTTCTTGGCATTCTTTTGCGACCGGGATAAGAGGCCGGACTTTTTGGCTGCGCCTGTTGCCTTCTTTAAAGCCGCCTGCTCAGCCTTAGTAATGTCTTCTTTTTGGTTCCAGTTAAAAAGGGCGTAGCTTTGGTCATAGAACTTGATTGAAGACGGGTCGATCTTCTTGTCCAGCAGCTGGCTCTGTGGCAGAGTCACGGTTACCTGCTCTTTATTAACTTGCACCTTGATGTCCTTGACCTTGACTCCGGCCTTGAAATTCGCCGTATAGACCATGGTAAATCCCTTCTTGGTGATAAAAGGGATCTGCCCGTTAGACAGTTTGTAAATGCCGGTATAGGTGTACTGCTCAGTCGCCAGTTCCCCGATGGCCTTTAACTTGGCGGAAACCGTGGCTACCGTTACCTGGTCCCGGCTTTTCCTGGGCAAGTGCTGGCCGATCATGATCCCGCCGGCCAAAAATACCATAGCAATCAAGATACCGATTATTTTTTGGAGAAATCCTGTCCTTCTGCCGGACCCTTTATCTGTTCTTTTTTGCAAAAAAGTCCCTCCTTACGTGCCCCCTATCATAGCAAGGCAGCTTGAAAAAAACAATCAGAAAGGCCGTCATTTCTAAATATCTTAGTAATTTGCCGGGAAAAAGCTGCTTTTCCTAGCTGTATACGGATATCTGCTTGTTTTACTTATTTTTACAACATTTTTCATGAAAGTTGTCATTTGCTCTTGCATCTGCCTTCTGTTTGCGCTAAAATTAAAAATCAATAAGAGATTTAATTACAAGTTTATCTTTACTTTACTTTTTATTTTTTCAAAAAGGAGCAAATCAAAATGAGGACGAGGACTTACCACCACCGAACATAGCACCATCCATGATGGTGACTGAAGCTGTTTCATTGCAAGGCAAGGACTGGCAATGAAAAGCTGTCACAGTCATAAGTCGCTCATTGGCTCCAGTATTTCATTACTGTCAACTTGAACATTTTTAAGTACTCTTGCCCAGAACTTTGCCGCTTGTCAGCTCTTCATTGCTTGTGTCCTTTTAGACGAAGGATTAAACATGAACAAGATCATCGAAGTTAAGCATCTGAAGAAGAATTACGGCGACAAGGAAGTTCTCAAGGACATCAATGCCGTCATCGAAAAAGGAAAAGTCATCACGGTTATTGGCCCATCTGGTTCAGGCAAGAGTACTTTTTTGCGTTGCCTTAACCTCTTGGAAAAGCCGACCAGCGGCCAGGTAATTTTTGAAGGCACCGAACTGACCGACCTTAAAGAAGAAGAGCTGGACCAATTGCGGCAGAAGATGGGCATGGTCTTCCAAAGTTTCAACCTCTTCCCCAACATGTCCGTCATCGAAAATGTCAAGCTGGCCCCGATGAAGGTCAAGGGAATGAGCGACCAGGAAGCTGATAAATTAGCCCATGAGCTCCTGACAAAAGTTGGTCTGGATGACTTTGCCGACCACTCTCCGGCCAGCCTGTCCGGCGGCCAGCAGCAGCGTGTCGCCATTGCCCGGGCTTTAGCCATGCAGCCGGACATGATGCTTTTTGACGAACCAACCAGTGCCTTAGACCCGGAAATGGTCGGGGAAGTCTTAAAGACCATGCAGGATTTGGCCCAAACCGGGATGACCATGGTCGTCGTCACCCACGAAATGGGCTTTGCAAGAAAAGTCGCTGATGAAGTCTGGTTCATGGCCGACGGCTACCTCTTGGAAAAAGGCAGTCCAGATCAGGTCTTCGACCACCCGCAAAGTGACCGGGCCAAGGACTTTTTGGCAAAGATTTTGGAAGCGTAGCTAGCAAAGGATGAGAAGCAAGATGAAGAAACTTTTTAAAATTATGACCGCCCTCCTGCTCTTGGCCGGTCTCTTTACCGCGGCAGTTCCAGCTGTTGATGCCGCAAGCAGCAAGAAAGTGGCCAGTGGGACGGTCATGAAGAAGATCAAAAAGTCCGGCAAATTGGTCGTCGGCATGTCAGCTGACTACCCACCACTGGAATTTACCAAGAACGTCAACGGCAAAAACAAGTACGTCGGCGTCGACGTGGAATTGGCCAAGCAAATCGCCAAGGACCTGGGAGTCAAGCTGGAAATCAAGAACATGGACTTTGACTCCCTCCTGGTTGCCCTGGAAACCGGCAAGATCGACGTCATCATTTCCGGGATGACGCCAACGGCAGAACGGAAGAAGAGCATCGACTTCTCCAAGATCTACTACGCTGAAAAGTCCGACTACTTTGTCATCAATAAGACCAACAAGGCCAAATACACCAGCACTTCTTCCTTCAAGGGCAAGACGGTTGGTGCCCAAACTGGGTCGCTTCAATACACTTCTTTGAAGAAAAACGCTGCTAAGAGCGGAATCAAGCTTAAGGGCCTGGCCAAGATCAGCAACCTGCTCATGGCCCTTAAGTCCGGCAAGGTTGACGCGGTTTTATTGGGTGAACTGAACGCCAAGACTTACGCCACTAACGACACTTCCCTTTCCTTGGTCAAGTCCAGCCTCAGCCAGGCTCAGATGGGCAACGCTGTCGGTATAGCCAAGGGGCAAGGCGACCTGGTCAAGGCCATCAACAAGACCATCAACAACTGCCAAAAGCAGGACCTTTTTAACAAGAAATACATCCCCGCCGCTGCCAAGGCCATGAAGCAGGCCTCAAGCAAGACGAACAACTCCATGAGCAAATACGCCAGCTACTTTGCTACAGGCCTGGGCTACACCATGATCATTACGATTTGCTCCATCACGATTGGTTTAATCCTGGGTGTCATCTTTGCCTTGATGCGCCTGTCTAAAAACAAGCTTCTGCACGCCATCGCCGTTTGCTACATCGAATTTCTCCGGGGCACCCCGCAGATGGTTCAGATCATGTTCGTCTACTTCGGGGTAGGGATGCTGATCAAAAATATGCCGGCCCTGGCTGCCGGGATCATCGCCATCGGCCTTAACTCCGGGGCCTACGTGGCTGAAGACATCCGGTCCGGGATCAATTCCGTGGACAAGGGGCAAACGGAAGCTGCCCGGTCCCTGGGCCTCAGCCAGGCCAAGACCTACCGCTACGTGGTCTTCCCTCAGGCCTTGAAGAACATCTGGCCAGCCCTGGGCAATGAATTTATCACTTTGACCAAGGACAGCTCCCTGGTTTCCGTCATCGGGGTTGGGGAATTGATGTACGAGACCGGCCTGGTTCAAACCGCGACCTACCGCGGGGTTATGCCACTTTTTATCACCATGTGCATCTACTTCGTGGTTACCTTTATTCTGACCCGTCTGCTCAACTACTTTGAACGGCGGATGAACCTGACTTCAAGTCGGGCATAAAAAAACTGGAAACCGTTGATTCGGCTTCCAGTTTTTGCTTTGCATTTTTAAGCTCTATGACCAGTCATGTAGTCCCGGGTCATTGGCAGATTTTTGCCAGAAGGGCCCTTGGTCAAAAGAAACTGCATGACATCGATATTGCCTGATTCAAAAGAAGCGGCACAAGCTTGCAGGTAAAGGTCCCACATCCGGGTAAAGCGTTCCCCGAATTCCTCTTGGATTTTGCTTCTGTGCAGGTTGAAATTCTGGTCCCAGATTTCCAAAGTCCGCTGGTAGTGGCGGCGCAGCATTTCGATATCTGCCAGTTGCAAGCCGTTTTCCACGATGTGGCCAACCATTTCTTCCAGGCCTGGCACATAGCCGCCCGGAAAAATATACTTGTTGATCCAGGCGTTGGTCGCTCCGCCCTGCTGACGGGTAATCCCGTGAATCAAGGCCACCCCGTCTTTCTTAAGGTAGCGAGCGACATCTTTAAAGTAAAGGCCCATGTTTTCCTTGCCGACATGTTCAAACATCCCTACAGAGGTGATGTAATCCCATTCCTGGTCACCCAGTTCCCGGTAGTCGGTCAACTTGACCTCAGCCACGTCTTCCAGACCTTGCTCGGAAATTTTTTCTTTTACCAGCCGGTATTGTTCTTCACTCAAGGTAACGCCGGTGACTTTTAAACCGTATTCCTTGGCTGCCGTAAGCATCAAGGTGCCCCAGCCGCAGCCAATGTCCAAGAGAGTCTTGCCCTTATCTGGATGCAGCTTGTCTAAAATATGGTGGACCTTGGCCAACTGGGCAGCTTTTAGGTCATCTTTATTGCCATCTGTGAAATAGGCGCAGGAATAAGTCAGACTGTCGTCCAGCCAGAGCTTGTAAAAGTCGTTGCCGACGTCATAGTGGCTCTGAATATCACTGGCTGACTGCTTTTCTGAGTGGCTTTGTTTAGGCAAAAAGCGGCGGAATTTGGCCGACCGCATAAAACTTTCAGAACTTTCATAAGCCGCCGTGAGCAGTTTCTGCAGGCTGCCGTCGACCTCGATCTTCTTGTCCATGTAAGCTTCACCCAAAGCAAGGGAGGCGTTGCTGGTGATCTCCTTGACCGGAAGCTTTTCATGAAAAGTAATGGTTACTTCCGGATCACCATCGCCGTACAGGTCGGACTTGCCATCCCAGTAATTGACCTTGACTGGAATGTTGAAGGAGTGACTCAGCAGGGTCTTATAAAAGGTCTTTTCCAACATTTAGCATTCCCTCTTTCATGATGCATTTGTTTTTTTCAGCCAACTCCAGCAAATAATGAAAAAGACTATCATTATCTATTATAATGTAAAAATCCGTTTTTTCATAATACTTTATTGTCATACCAGCTTGCAAATTAATTATAGAGGGAGATTATCTGCCGCATAAGCGGGGTGACCACCCGGTCTTTGCGCCAGACCAGCTGCAGGCGGGTCCGCCATTTGGCCAGGTCAACCGGGTAAAGGCGGCCTTTGGCGTAAGTTTTGGCAATTGATTCTGGCACCAAGGCAAGCCCCAGGCCGGAGTCACTCCAGCGGATGGCGGTTCTGGAATCATCGCACGTAACCACGAAATTTGGGGTCAAGCCTTTTTCCGCGAAAGCTTCCTTGAACATGTCCTCAAAGCGGCGGTAGATGACCAGGGGCTGGCCGGCCAGGTCTTTTAGGCCTACTTTTTCTTTGCCTGGGAAAAAATTCTGGCAGGTAACCGCGGTCATCGGCTCATCACTGATGTCGACAAAATTCAAGTTGACCCGGTTGTAGGGGGTGCGGACAATGGCCAAGTCCAGCAGATTGCCCTGCAGCTTGTCCAGGATCCCGAAGGTATTGTCTTCGTAGATATCAAAGGAGACGCCGGGGTGCTGGCGGGCAAAAGCCGTCAATTGGGCTGAAGGGAGTTCACCGATTGAAGAAGAGACGGAACCGAGTTTGACTCTCCCCCGACTTCCTTGGTCCAGCTCAGTAATTTCGGTCTGGGCATTTTTGGCTAAGGTCAATATTTGGCTAGCATAATCCCGCAGCTTCTTGCCAGCTTCAGTCAGTTCGATTCCGTAGGGCTGGCGGACAAAAAGTTTTGCCCCCAATTCTTCTTCTAATTGCTTTAACTGGTAGCTGAGGGCCGGCTGGCCGACAAAGAGCCGCTTGGCAGCTGAAGTAATCTGCCCTTCTTCAGCTACGACCAGAAAGTAATTAAGCTGCTTGAAATTCATTTTTCCTCTCTTTTCTATTTCATCATTCTTATTCTTTGCTTTCTCCAGTTAACAGATATCAACTTTTTAGATATCTTACATCATAAATCAGTATTTTATTTATATCAACCCAGGGGCTACAATAAACAGTGAGAAAAATAACTTCTATACGTAACACGTCACGACTGAAGAATAATTACAAGGAGATGTTTAGAATGAATGAAAAAGGCTTGACGCAGGCCGAAGCTGACCTGCGCCTTAAAAAAGACGGGCTCAACCAAGTCCCGGAACCGGAATTCAGCTTCTGGAAGGAATTTGCCGGCAAGCTCTGGAATCTCAGTGCCTGGATTCTGGAAGCAGCCCTGCTGCTTGAATGTGCCCTGGGCAAGTGGATCCAGTCCCTCTTCGTCTTGCTCATGCTGCTCTTTGCCGCCTACAACGGAGCCACGCAGAAGAAGAAGTCCCGCAAGGTCTTGAGCTCGATTTCCCAGCAGCTGACCCCCGTAGTCGCCGTTTTAAGAGACGGCCGCTGGCAAAAGATCGACTCCAAGTATCTGGTAGTTGGCGATATTGTCAACCTGCAAAGAGGGGACATTTTAGCTGCCGACATTGACCTTTTGGACGGGGACTTGACCTTGGATGAATCCTCAATCACCGGGGAAGCCAAGAATGTTCACAAAAAAGCTGGCTCCACTGCCTTTGCGGGCACGACCGTCATGGATGGTGAAGCCCTGGGCAGGGTCAGCGCGACCGGGACCAATTCAAGAAGCGGACAGACCATCAATTTGATCAACACGTCCGCGGCACCTGGCCACCTGCAACAGCTTTTGACCAAGATCATCTACTACCTCTGCCTTTTGGACGGAGTCTTGACGGTTATCCTCTTGATCGCGGCCGTGATCCGGGGCGAAAACGTCCTGGAAATGCTGCCCTTCCTGGCCATGATGTTCATCGCTTCTATTCCGGTAGCCATGCCGTCAACTTTTGCCCTCTCCAACTCCTTTGAGGCTACCCGCCTGTCTAAAGAGGGCGTTTTGACCAGTGACCTGACCGGGATTCAAGACGCGGCTAACTTGAACCTGCTCTTGCTGGACAAGACCGGGACCATTACTGAAAATAAGACAGCCGTTGCCTCTTTTGCGAATTTTTCAAAGCTCTCAAATGAAGAAGTCCTGGCCTTGACCAGCCTGGCCATCGACCAGCGCAACCAAAGCGTAATCGACCTGGCTTTAATGGACTATCTGCAAGAGAAAAAGATTCGAGTTAAAGAAGCAGAAACTTTTACCCCCTTCACTTCCAGCCAGGGCTATTCTGAGGGGCAAGCTGGCGGCCACGACGTCAAGCTGGGTTCAGTCAAGCAGCTCAGCAAGATTGATCCGGCTGTTTCTGGAAAATTGGCGACTGTCGACCTCAGCCTGGGCCGGTCAGTTGGGATTTTGCTCGATGACCGTTTGGCAGGGATTTTTATCACTAAAGACAAGGTCAGAGCTGATTCAAAGGCTGCCTTGGCCGAACTGGTCAAGCGGGGGATCAAGCCGATCATGCTGACCGGGGACAATCAGAAAACCGCCGCCAGCGTGGCTGAAGAAGTCGGCTTGACTGGCAAAGTCATCTCCATCAGCGACTTTAAAGAGGGAGTAAAGGCTGAAGATTTGGCCGGGATTGCTGATGTTTTGCCGGAAGACAAGCTGGCTATGGTGAAATACTTCCAAAAGGCCGGCTACATCGTCGGCATGACCGGGGACGGGGTCAACGACTCCCCTGCCCTCAAGCAGGCTGAAGTCGGCATCGCCGTGTCAAATGCCGCTGACGTGGCTAAAAAGAGCAGCAAGATGGTCCTTTTGGACGACGGCCTGGCTCCAATCGTCAAGATCCTGGATGCCGGCCACCGGGTTTACCAGCGGATGACCACCTGGTCTTTGACCAAACTGGCTAGAACTGCGGAACTGACCATGCTCTTGACCTTCTCTTACCTTATTTTCGGCTATCTGCCGATGGCTTTGAATGCCATGGTCATCTACACGATCATGAACAACATGGTCACCATGATGATTGGGACCGACAATACCCACATCACTTATAAGCCGGAAAACTGGGACATGGGCAAGCTGGCTAAAATCGCTTTTTCCTTGGCCGCTGCCTGGACCGTCATTGGCTTTGCATTCGTGTCTGCCTTAACAAAGGCCGGGGTAAATCATGATCAAGTTGGCACCATGGTCTACGTTTTCTTGGTTATGAGCGCCATGATGATCGTCCTAATCACCCGGACCAAGCGCTTCTTCTGGCAGTCTGCCCCATCTAAGCCGGTAGCCAGTGTCCAGATCGCCGATGTTCTTTTGACCTGCCTGTTGGCTCTTTGCGGGATCGCCATGCCGGCCATCGGGATCAAGGAGCTCTTAACCTCACTGGCCGTGGCCTTCCTGGCCGCCGTCTTGATCGATCTGGTCTACCAGCCGGTCATGAAGAACAAGTAACAAATAAATGTGTGTTTGCTAATTTTTTGCCAATTAACTTTACAGGGAAAGAAGAATTTAATGCGTAAGCGAATTTTTAGAATCATCATGAGTCTGGCAATTCTGTTGCTGGTCATCTTATCCGGCATGCTGGCCTACAGCTACTTCAATGTGGAAAGAGCCGTAAGCCGGTCCTACCAAAAAAGCGGCTTAAAGGCGGCTGAAAATGGCAGCAAGGAGGAAGTTTTAAAGAAAAACAGGCCCCTGGTCGTACTCTTGATGGGGACTGACACCGGGGCCTTGGGCCGAAACTACAAGGGACGGACCGACTCCATCATGGTCTTAGTCCTCAACCCCCAGACCAAGAAGTCAACCATCGTCAGCATCGAGCGGGACTTCCAGGTCAACTTCCCCCAATATCCGCAATACTCCCCTTCTAAAATCAATGCCGCCTATACTTATGGCGGGGTTAAGCTGCTCAGCCAGACCTTAGACCGGTATTTCAAGATTCCAGTCAATACTTATGCCTTGATCAACATGGGCGGGATGAAGTCAATCATCGACCAGCTGGGCGGAGTCGACATCACTCCCCTCATGAGCTTTGACTACGAAGGCTACAGCTACAAAAAGGGCGTGACGACCCACATGGACGGGGACAAGGCCCTGGAATACTGCCGGATGCGCTATGACGACCCAGAAGGCGACTACGGCCGGCAAAAACGGCAAAGACAGGTTTTGACCGCCATTATTAAGAGCGGAGCCGATGTCCAGAGCCTCTTAAAGCCTGCCTTCCTTAATTCTGTCTCCAGCCAGGTCAGAACTGATTTGACTTTCAGTGACTTGACCCAGATGGCCAAGTCTTACCGGGCCAGCGGCGACCAGCTGGAAACCGACTACACCCACGGAACCGGTTTTAACCAAGATGGAGTCTCCTACCAGCACATTAGCCTGGCAGAGCGGCAGAGAATCAGCGACCTGGTTCGGCAGGCAGCAGGCCTGAAAAAGGTCCAGCTGGCTAATGGCCAGTAAGGCAAATTTAACTAACTACTAAATACTAAATGCTTGATACTTATTACTGTTTAATCTGACCAAAAAGGACCCGCTTTCGCGAGTCCTTTTACTTTGTTCTTATACTATTTACTGCTTGCTGATTAATCTTCCCTTACCTGCTTGCTTTTGTCCAGCTGCTTTTGCCGGTAGGCAATCAAGCGCTCGAATTCAGTTTTCAGCAAGGCCCCCATTGGGACGGCAATCAGCATCCCGACAAAGCCGCCCATGGCCCCGCCGGCAATCACGCAGGCGATAACGTACAGGGGGTGGATATGGATGGCTGAAGACAAAAGCTTGGGGTTGAGGATATTGCCGTCAATCGCCTGGATCAAGAGGAGAATGATCATCCCCACGATCAGGGCCGTCATGTTCTGGCTGAGGGTGCAGGCTAAAATTACCATCCCATAGCCCAAAATCGGGCCAAAGTAAGGAATCA
>NZ_JBJEES010000153.1:0-5046 GCF_051873315.1 Lactobacillus sp. | reverse complement strand
TCCCATTTGCCAAGCGTTACGACCAAGTTTTGCTGAAGCGGGAACAAGAAAACGCTGAAGCTGAAGCAAAGGCGTAAATCGACGATAATTTAGATTGAAAAAGGTTAAAAATAATGAGTGAAGAAGAACAAACTATGCAGTCCGTCATGGGCTTGATCGTCAACGCCGGCAATGCCCGGGCTTTTGCCAAGGAAGCTATTGACGCGGCTCACGAAGGTGATTTTGAAAAGGCGCACGGCAAGCTTAAGGAAGCCAACAACGCCTTGGTAGATGCTCACAACTCGCAAACTGCCATGCTGACCAAGGAAGCCAGTGGTGAACATATCCAGCTGACCTTGCTGGTTGTGCACTCGCAAGACCACTTGATGACCGCGATTACTTACATCGACCTGGCAAATGAACTGGTTTCTGTCTACGAAAAGATGGCAGAAAAGAAGTAAAGCCAGCTGGCGACAAGAACTGAAAACAAGCGGCTCATAGTTGAAAAATGTCGTCCAAGCTGACCTGGCTAGGCCAGTCATTTAACAAACAAGGTGATCAAAGAATGAATTTAGCAGCAATCGACATTGGCGGCAGCACAATCAAGTTCGCGACCTGGGAAGACGGCCGCTTGCAAAAAGTGCACGCTCTGCCAACCCCGGACAATCTGGAAGACTTCTACAGCCTTTTGGGCGGGGAAGTGGCCAAGATCAAGGCGGAAAGCGCCGTGACCGGGGTAGCCATCTCCTCACCAGGTGCCGTGAACAAGCAAAGCGGGGTCATTGAAGGGGCCAGCGCTCTGCCTTACATCCATAATTTCCCGATCGTGCCAAAGCTGGAAGAGATCTTCGGCCTGCCAGTAAGCATCGAAAATGACGCCAACTGCGCGGCCCTGGCTGAACTGGCTGACGGTGCCGGCAAAAACAATTCCTCCCTGGCCTTTATGGTCATCGGTACCGGCGTCGGCGGGGCCATCATCTTCAACCGGCAGATCTGGCACGGTGCCCACCTTTACGGGGGCGAGTTCGGCTACCAAACCACGGCTGAAGCCGGTATGACCTTGAGCCAGGCTGCTTCCCCGGTCCAAATGGCTGAACGCTACAGCGCTGCCAGCGGCCATGAAACTTCCGGCAAGGAAGTCTACGACTTGGCCAAGGCCGGCGATCCTCTGGCTCTTAAGGAAAGAACCCGGTCGATCAAGGCTTTGGCAGCTGCTATTTTCAACCTGCAGCACGGCTTTGACCCGGAAAAGATCATCATCGGCGGGGCGATTTCCAACAACCCTGACCTGCTGGGCCTTTTGAATGAAGAAATTGAACGAATCCGCCAAGAGGTGGGCATTGCCACCGTCAAGCCAGACCTGGCCGTGTGTGAATACCGCGGTGAAGCCAACTTGCGCGGCTGCGTATATGATTTTGAACAAGAACATGGAGAAGAATAATGCTGAAGTTTCCAGATGATTTTGCCTGGGGTGCTGCCTGCTCAGGCCCGCAGACTGAAGGCCGCTTTAACAAGCGTCACCGTAACGTTTTTGACTATTGGTACGACACTGACCCGCAAGCTTTTTACAATGGGGTCGGGCCGGACACGGCGTCCAACTTTTACAATGACTACAAGAAGGACCTGCCTTTGATGAAGGAAGCCGGCATCAAGCACCTGCGGACCTCAATCCAGTGGTCCCGCTTGATCGCTGACTTTGAGACGGGCGAAGTTGACCCGGACGGGGCCAAGTTCTACAGCGACCTGATCGACTGCATGCTGGAAAACGGCATTGAACCTTACATGAATCTCTGCCACTTCGACATGCCTTATGAACTGCAAAAGAAGTACGGCGGCTGGGAAGACAAGCACGTCGGCGACCTGTTCGCCAAGTTCGCTGACAAGTGCTTCGAGCTCTACGGCGACCGGGTCAAGCACTGGTTCACCTTCAACGAGCCGAAGGTTATCGTTGACGGGGCTTACCTGTACAAGTTCCACTACCCGCTCAAAGTTGACGGCCCGCTGGCTGTCCAGGTAACTTACAACATCAACCTGGCTTCCGCCAAGGCTATTCAAAAGTTCCACGCCCGCTTCAATGACGACGAGCACACGGTTGGGATAATCTTGAACCTGACCCCGGCTTACCCAAGATCAAACGAGCCAGCTGACCTGGAAGCAGCGGAATTTGCCAACCTTTGGTGCGTTGACCTTTGGCTTGAGGCCGCCATCAAGGGGACCTTCCCGGAAAAAATCGTCAAAATTCTGGCTGATGATGGCGTTCTCTGGGATGCTACTCAGGAAGAACTGGACTTGATCAAGGAAAGCACGATCGACCTGCTGGGCGTCAACTACTACCAGCCAATGCGGGTTCAAGCACCAGCCATCTCTCCAAAGAGCCTGCAAGACTGGATGCCGGACATCCACTTCGACAACTACGAGATGCCAGGCCGGATCATGAACGTCGACAAGGGCTGGGAAATCTACCCGAAGGCCCTCTACGACATCTCCGTCAACCTGCGTGAAAACTATGATAACTTCCCGTGGTTTGTTTCAGAAAACGGCATGGGTGTTTCCAGAGAAGAACGCTTCCTGGACGACAAGGGTGAAGTCCAAGACGACTACCGGATCAACTTTATCCGCGACCACTTGAAGTGGCTCCACAAGGGGATCAGCGAAGGCAGCAACTGCAAGGGCTACTTCCTCTGGACTGCCATTGACAACTGGTCCTGGATGAACGCCTACCGGAACCGCTACGGCTTGATCCGCGACGACATCCACACCCAAAAGAAGACTTTGAAGAAGTCCGCTTACTGGTACCGGAAGCTGAGCGATACTAACGAACTCGACGCTGATTAAGAAAGCGGTCGACAAGCCTTGCCGGAAAGGTTTACAATGGAAACTGTAAAAAAACATGTTTTTTTAAGGAGAAGCAAAACAAATGGCAGAACCATTATTTTTGGAACCAGTTTTTCATGAAAAAATTTGGGGCGGCACTGGCTTAAAAGACGAATTTGGCTACCAGATTCCCAGTGACCACACCGGTGAAGCTTGGGCAATTTCCGCCCACCCGCACGGCCCGGCGACCATCAAGAACGGCCCTTACAAGGGGATGAAGCTGAATGAGCTTTGGGACCAGCACCGGGAACTTTTTGGCAATGCCAAAGGGGATGTCTTCCCGCTTCTGACCAAGATTTTGGATGCCAACCAAGACCTGTCCGTGCAAGTGCACCCGGACAATGAATACGCCAGAATCCACGAAGGGGAATTGGGCAAGACTGAATCCTGGTACGTGATCAAGGCCAAGCCAGGCGCTAAGCTCTACTACGGCCACAATGCCCAGACCCGGGAAGAATTCGCCGAAATGGTGAAGAAGGGGGAATGGAAGAAGCTCTTGCGGACCGTTCCGGTGCACGAAGGTGACTTCTTCTACGTGCCGCATGGCATGGTGCACGCTGTCGGCAGCGGCATCATGGTTTTGGAAACCCAGCAGTCCAGCGACACCACCTACCGGATGTACGACTTTGACCGGGTGGACAAGAAGACCGGCAAGCTGCGGGAACTTCACTTGCAGCAGTCAATCGACACGGTGCAAGTGCCGTTTGAGATGCCAAAGCTCAACCATGAAGAATGGGATGTTGGCGACGTTCACGTGACCCAGTTCGTTATGGCGGAATACTTCGGCGTCTTCAAGCTGGATGTTCACGGCAAGGGCGACTTTGAGATCAAGGACGGCAAGTACCGCTTGCTGTCAGTTTTGGACGGAGCTTGCGACTTGACGGTCGACGGGCAGACTTACCCGCTGAAAAAAGGTGATCATCTGATTTTGCCAACGACGATTTCCTGTTATACTTTAGATGGTCAAGCTACGATTATCGCTTCCAAACCAGGCGATGAAGCTTAAAAGACAAAATCGAAAGTTAACAGAAGCATAGGTGAGAACATGACAGATACTTTTGTAGGCAGCATTGAAGCCGGCGGCACCAAGTTCATCTTAGGCGTGCAAAACGTGGAAACTGGGGAAACGACGGCAACCAAGCGGGTGCCAACCACGACTCCGGCGGAAACTTTGGCAGCCTGCCGGGACTTCTTCAAGGAGAATCCAGTCAAGGCCATCGGGATCGGCTCTTTTGGCCCGATCGACATCGACCCGAAGTCAGAGACTTTTGGCTACATTTCCAAGACCCCAAAGCCAGGCTGGTCAAATACTGAACTGAAGGGCTACTTTGAAAAGGAACTGGGCGTACCAGCCGTTTTGACGACTGACGTCAACGCTTCCCGCTACGGTGAATACATTGCCCGCGGCCGGGATGATGAAAAGACCTACCTTTACATCACCATCGGGACTGGCGTTGGGGCTGGTGCCATCCAGCAAGGCCACTTCATCGGCTACACCAACCACTCAGAAATGGGCCATATGCGCATTCCTAAGCGGGCGGACGACAAGTATGAAGGCGGTTGTCCTTTCCACCACGACGCCTGTGGGGAAGGCTTGACGGCTGGTCCGACCATCAAGGGCAGAACCGGGATTCCTGGTGAAGACCTGGACCGCAGCCACCCGGTCTTTGACTTGATTTCCTACTACGTGGCAGAGATGCTCTACAACATCTACCTGACCATCCGGCCAGACGTCATGGTTGTCGGCGGGTCAGTTTTGAACGAAGGCGACATGCCAACGGTCAGAAAGTACTTCGCGGAAATGAACAACGACTACGTTGCCCTGCCGGACTTGGACGAACTGATCGTGCGGCCAATCGTTGCCAACAACGGTTCAGCTACCCTCGGCTGCTTTGAAATGGCCAAGGACCTGCTTAAGTAACAAGCGGAAAAACAAGATAATAGCACAAAAAAACCAGCTCAAGCGAAAGCTTGGGCTGGTTTTGTTATGGATTGAATTTTATTTCAGTTCCCCGTTTTCCAGGGTCAAGGTTCGGTCATAGACTAAGCCGGGGATGTCATCGTGGCTGGCAACGACGACGGACTTGCCTTCAGCTTTCAGCCGCTCAAGCAGGTCGACAAACTGCTTGACCCCTTTCTTGTCGATGCCCCGGGTTGGTTCGTCCAAAAGAATGATGTTTTGGTCTTCCATGA
>NZ_JBJEES010000152.1:0-5125 GCF_051873315.1 Lactobacillus sp. | reverse complement strand
ATATCAAGAATTGGTAAGAAACGTTGCTATTTAGCATCGGATGAAATGAATAATTGTTAGCAGTCACACCCTTCATCCTGTCAAAAACTAAAAATCTTTACCGTGGGCAAAGACCCGGGTGGCCAGAACCGCCCGCTGCCAGCCCGCATAGAGCCGGTCTCTTTCCTCTGCTTCCATCTTCGGTTCAAAGGCAGCCCCGGTCTTGGCAATCTCTTTCAAGCTGCTTACATCTTCCCAGTAGCCGACGGCCAAACCAGCCAAAAAGGCTGCCCCCAGGCCAGTGGTTTCCAAATCCGCTGCCCGCTCAATCTTCTTGCCTAAAAGGTCAGCCTGGAACTGGAGGAGGTAGTTGTTGTTTGAAGCCCCGCCGTCGACTCTGAGAACTGGAATTTCAATCCCCGAGTCCTTCTGCATGGTATCGACCACATCCCTGGTCTGGTAGGCCAATGATTGCAGGGTCGCCTTGATCAAGTCCTTGTCACTGCTGCCTCTGGTCAGGCCAAAAATCGCCCCCCGGGCTTCACTGTCCCAGTATGGTGCCCCCAAGCCGGTAAAGGCAGGAACCACGTAGACTTCATTGGCATCTTTTGATTCCAGCGCCGCCTGCTCAGATTCTGGGGCTGAGTTCAGCAGCTTGACTGAGTCCCGCAGCCACTGAATGGCTGACCCGGCCACGAAGACGGACCCTTCCAAAGCATAGTTTACTTGATCGCCCAGCTTGTAGCCAATCGTCGTCAGCAAATTGTTCTTGGATTCGATCGGTTCCTCCCCCGTGTTCATCACGATGAAGGACCCGGTCCCGTAGGTGTTCTTGACCATCCCCGGCTTGACGGCCAATTGGCCAAACAAGGCAGCCTGCTGGTCCCCGGCCATCCCGGCAATCGACACTCTGCCCCCGAAGAACTGGTATGGGTCGGTTTCCCCGTAAACTTCAGAATTTGATTTAACTTCCGGCAGCATGGCCCGCGGAATCTTCAGCAAATCCAGGATCTCCTGGTCCCAGGTCAAGTCATGAATGTTAAAGAGCATGGTCCGGCTGGCATTGGTGCAGTCAGTTACATGGACCCGCCCCCGGGTCAGTTTCCAGACCAGCCAGGTGTCGATCGTGCCAAAAAGGAGCTCCCCTTTTTCTGCCCGCTCCTGGGCTCCTTCCACATGGTCTAAAATCCAGCGGATCTTCGTGGCGGAAAAGTAAGGGTCGATCACCAGTCCCGTCTTTTGCCGGATCATATCGCTATAGCCGTCTTTAACCAGCTGCTCAGCGATTTCGCTGGTCTGCCGGGACTGCCAGACAATAGCCGGGTAGATTGGCCGGCCAGTCTCCTTGTCCCAGACCACCGTGGTTTCTCTTTGGTTGGTGATCCCGATGGCCGCCAGCTGGTCCGGCCGGATGCTTGAATTGATCAAGGCCGTTGAAGTCGTGATCTGGACCGCGTTCCAGATTTCTTCAGCCTGGTGCTCTACCCAGCCGGGCTTGGGGAAGTACTGGGTGAATTCCCGGGCCACGCTGGCCACCTGCTCGCCGGCGCGGTTGAAGATGATTGCCCTGGTTGAGGTCGTCCCCTCGTCGATTGCCAAAATGTATTGTTCGCTCATGTTTTCTTCCTTTAAACTTATCCTTTTTTGCTTTACTTACTGCTTTTTCGCCGTTTTTGCGAAAACGCTTACCATTTAAGTCTAAGCCAGTTTGTGAAAAATGCAAGCTAAAAGGACCTGGTCTTTAGATTATTATTTTTCTCCCTTTTAGTTTATAATCAGTGTAATTGATTACGATAAGGAAGAATTTGACTATGGCTGATAATTTGATTCGCATTGCCTACCTCTACGAAGACTTGATGAACACCTACGGGGACTCCGGTGACGTCAAGATCCTCCGCTACTTTTTGCATAAAAAAGGCTACCAGACCCAAATCGACAACATTTCCCTGGGCAGCCAGTTCAACGCGGCTGACTATGACTTTGTCTTCTTCGGCGGCGGCCAGGACTATGAACAAAGCATCGTGGCCAAGGACCTGCAGCGCTTCAAGGATACCCTGAACGACTACATCCAGGCCGGCAACCCCATGCTGGCCATCTGCGGGGGCTACGAACTGATGGGGACCTACTACAACACCATTTCCGGGACCAAGATCAAGGGCCTGGGGATCCTGCCCCTGCACACGGAATTTGACCCGGAGAAGCGGATGATCGGCGACACCAAGTACGAAACTGAATGGGGCCCGACCATCGGCTTTGAAAACCACTCCGGCCAGACCTTCCTGGACGACCGGGAAATGCTCAAGCCTTTCGCCAAGGTGGTTGAAGGCTACGGCAACAACCATGAGGAAAAGGAAGACGGGGTCCGCTACAAGAACTTCATCGGCTCTTGGTCCCACGGCCCGATGCTTAAGAACGAGAATGTCGCCAGCGCCCTGGTGGACATGATTTTAGACCGGCATGCTGCCCGCGTGGCCCAATAAGACAGCTTTTTGACCAGCTTTTTAGGAGCTGGTCTTTTTTTCGCGATTTTTTAAAAAATTTTGCTATTTCACACTTGTGCTATACCACAGATGTGGTATAATAATTGTCGTAGGGAAGTGAGAACGATGAAGATCGATATTATTCGATACCTCGACGACAAGCACCTGACCATTTACCGGGTGGCGAAAGAGTCGGGTTATGGCTACACTACCCTTCACAAGTCATTTAACAAGCAGCAATCAAATGCGACGTCAATCAACTTGCGCGATCTCGACGCGATCGCCCGGGCCCAGCACGTGGCGATGTGGCAGGTTCTGCGTGAGCTGGAGAATGATTATCTCAGCGATGACGATGATGACTAAACTAAATACGAAGGTTGGTTTAACCGCTGAGCAAGTCCTATTGTGTTGATTTCGATTGATGCAGAAGGGCTTTTTAGTTAGCCTAAAACCAGCACCTTATTTTACTCAGAAAGAGGTAAAATCATGGCTTACGACAACTTTAACGATATGGATGATCTTTTTAGAGACTTAATGAACGGAATGGGCGGCTTTAATTCCGAAAACCGCCGCTACTTGATCAACGGCCGGCAGGTAACTCCGGAAGAATTCGCTGAATACCAAAAGACCGGGCAACTCCCAGGGCAAGGACAAGCTAAGAATGTCCAAGGCAAGCAAAAGAAGGCCAACGGCATTTTGGAAAAGTTAGGCCGGAACTTGACCGCTGAAGCCCGGGAAGGCAAGCTCGACCCGGTCATCGGCCGGAACAAGGAAATCCAGGAAACGGCAGAAATCCTCTCCCGCCGGACCAAGAACAACCCAGTTCTGGTCGGGGACGCCGGGGTCGGCAAGACCGCGGTCGTTGAAGGCTTAGCCCAGGCGATTGTCCACGGGGACGTGCCGGAAGCAATCAAGAACAAGGAAATTATTTCCATCGATATCTCCAGCCTGGAAGCCGGAACTCAGTACCGGGGCTCCTTTGAGCAGAACATCCAGGACCTGGTCAAGGAAGTCAAGGACAGAGGCAATGTCATCCTCTTCTTTGACGAAATCCACCAGATCCTCGGCGCTGGCGGCATGGGTGACGGCAATGGCTCCAAGGGGATGAGCGACATCTTGAAGCCGGCTTTGTCCAGAGGTGAAATCACCGTAATCGGGGCCACCACCCAAGACGAATACCGGAACACCATCATGAAGGACGCCGCTTTGGCCCGCCGTTTCAATGAAGTAACGGTCAACGCCCCAAGTCCGGCTGACACCTTCAAGATCTTGATGGGGATCCGGTCCCTGTACGAAAAGCACCACAATGTGGAACTGCCAGACGACGTCTTGAAGGCCGCCATCGACTACTCAGTCCAGTACATTCCGCAGCGGTCCCTGCCTGACAAGGCCATCGACCTTTTGGACATGACCGCCGCTCACCTGGCTGCCCAGCACCCAGTGACCGATGCCAAGACCATCGAGAAGCAGATCAAGGAAGAAAAGCAGGCCCAGGAAAAGGCCGCTGAAAAGGAAGACTACGAAGCAGCCCTGGAACACAAGACCAAGGCTGAAAAGCTGGAAAAGCAGCTGAGTGAAAACCACGAAGAAAGAAAGACCGTGGCTACTCCAGCTGACGTGGCCGCTGCCGTTGAACGCCTGACCGGGATTCCGGTTTCCAAGATGGGCGCCAGCGACATCGAACGTCTGAAGGGGCTCAGCAGCCGCTTAAAGGGCAAGGTCATCGGCCAGGACGAAGCCGTTGAAGCTGTAGCCAAGGCTATCCGCCGCAACCGGGCCGGCTTTGACGACGGCAACCGGCCAATTGGCTCCTTCCTCTTCGTCGGCCCGACCGGGGTCGGCAAGACGGAACTGGCCAAGCAGCTGGCCTTGGACATGTTTGGCTCTAAGGATGCCATCATCCGCCTGGACATGTCTGAATACTCCGACCGGACGGCCGTTTCCAAGCTGATCGGGACCACCGCCGGCTACGTGGGCTACGATGACAACTCCAACACCTTGACGGAAAAGGTTCGCCGCAACCCTTACTCAATCATCCTTTTGGACGAAATTGAAAAGGCTGACCCGCAGGTCATCACCCTGCTCTTGCAAGTGCTTGACGACGGCCGCTTAACTGACGGGCAAGGCAATACGGTCAACTTCAAGAACACCATCATTATCGCTACCTCTAACGCCGGCTTTGGCAATGAAAAGCTGATGGGCAACGCTAAGAAGGATGAAAAGCTGATGGACCGGCTGGCTCCTTACTTCAGACCGGAATTCCTCAACCGCTTCAACGCGGTCATCGAATTCAGCCACCTGACCAAGGAAGACTTGAAGGAAATTGTCAACTTGATGCTGGCTGACGTAAACAAGACTTTGGCCAAGAAGGGCATCAGCTTGACTGTCAGCGAAAGCGCCAAGGACTACTTGATTGAACAAGGCTACGATGAAGCTATGGGCGCACGGCCACTGAGAAGAGTCATCGAGCAGGAAATCCGTGACAAAGTCACCGACTACTACCTGGACCACTTGGATGTCAAGAAGCTGAAGGCTGACATGGTCGACGGGGCTCTTGAAATCAGTGAAGACAAGTAATTCATTTCTTTAACCAATTTGCATAATCATAAAAAAGGCAGTCTTTTGACTGCCTTTTTTACTTTATCCGGATTTTTTGTATTATAATC
>NZ_JBJEES010000151.1:0-5132 GCF_051873315.1 Lactobacillus sp. | reverse complement strand
ACCGGCTTAGTCGCTGAAAGCGAAGCGGTCAAGTACACCGTCCATGCTAAAGCCGTTGTGGTGGCTACTGGCGGCTACGGTTCAAATGCCGAGATGCTGAAGGATCGCTTAGGCTTCAACCTGGACAAGGACTTCTTCACTTTCAACGTGCCTGGCATCACTGGCGAAGGCTTGAAGATGATGTGGGATGCCGGTGCCCAAAAGTACGGTGATACGGTTGAAATGATCTACATCCTGCCGCACAACCTGGAATACATGGTCGCTGACGGCGTCCTGCGTCAGCCAAACTTGATGATCAACCAGAAGGGTGACCGTTTTATGGATGAAGGGATGCTGGGCAATACTACTTTTTCCGGCAACGCCATGTTCCTGCAGCTAGGCCACTATGCCTACGTCATCATGGACCGGGCGATTTTGCAAAAGTACCAGGAAGACGGCCCAGACATTATGGACATTGTCCACCCGGCTGCCGGCTTTAAGATGCTGGATCCGGTGATCAAGAAGGCAGAAGAAAACGGCTATGAAGCCATCATTACGGCTGACAGCGTCGGCGAATTGGCTGAAAAGCTGGACATCCCAGCTGCTAAACTGCAAAAAACGATCGACGACTACAACAGCTATTGTGACCATGGCCAGGACAGCGAATTTTTCAAGAATCCTGACTACCTCCACAAATTGACTGGGGAAGGCGGCTTCCTGGTTGGCAAGTTCTACAGCGGGGCCTATGGCACGGTTGGCGGCGTCAAGATTGACGAAAACTGCCAAGTCCTGGATGACGAAGACCAGGTTATTCCAGGCCTCTACAGCGCGGGATCGGACGCTAACACCATCTACGCTGACAGCTACAACTTTACCCTGCCGGGCAACACTATGGGCTTTGCCGTAAACTCTGGCCGTATTGCCGGCTTGGAAGCGGCTAAATTCATTGAGGAATAATTTTTTGCAAAATCCAACAGATGTGCTGAAACTGTGCTTTTCTTTTTCTGAATAAGCTGGAATGGTGGAACTTCTCTGATGAGCAAATCGAAGAAGCCATCCCGTTTTTGACCAACCTTGACCTGGATCAGTCCAAGGCTGGGCTCTTGAAGATCAAAAATGAAGCAGGTACTAATGGACTTCAAAGTTAATTGTTAAATTCCAAAGATTTTACAGACGGTTGGCAGATTTTCCTGCCAGCTGCCATTTTTTGCACGGCTTCTTAAAAGCGTTAGTTTAACGCTGTGTTAAAAAAGATGCTATAGTTACTTTTACTGTTGTTGATCTGTTGATGGATGAAGATGTTGGGGAGGAATAGCCAAAAATCAGCAGTATCGATCTGGCAAACTGTAAGAATTGCATCTGCCGTTTTTGGAAGAAAAGTCGCAGCGTTTATGGTAGAATTTCGTATACAAGATCACAAATTGGCTTAGTATTGAAAGCCGCAAGGCAAGGAGGAAACGATGATGGACGATGAAATGTGGGAAGCAGTAAAAGACTGTGACCCTTCCTATGATGGCAAGTTTTATTATGCCGTGAAGACTACCAAAATCTTTTGCCGGCCTTCTTGCAAATCAAAAGTTCCCAAAAGGGCAAATGTTGAATATTTTACTACGCGGGAAGCAGCAAAAGCAGCTGGCTACCGTCCCTGCAAGCGTTGCCGGCCTGACTTGCCTGATTATGATCCGGACCGTGAGCTGGCTGAAGCAAGCAAGGCCGTGGTTGATCACTATTTCAGCGACCAGGAACAGCTGAATAATAAAATTAAAGAGCTTGGCGCAAGCAAAAAGCACTTGTCTCAGCTCTTTAAGCAATACTATGAGATGCCAGCTAGGGATTATCTGGTTCAAGTGCGCACTGATGCCGCCAAACAGGCCTTGCAGGCTGGGGCCAGCGTTCTCGATGCTGCCAGTGCCGCTGGGTATGAAAATATATCAACTTTTTACGCGCATTTTCGCCGGCAGACCGGAATGCCGCCGGCAAAGTACCGGCAGATTTTTGCCAACAATATCAGCCGGGCCGTGATGGACACGCCAATTGGTCCGCTTAGGATTATTGCCTCGCAAGACGCCATTCTCTGCAGTGAACCAGCAGGCGTGCAGCAAAAGCTGGCTGGCAGGGATGCAGACAAAATTCCGGCTGACCGGATCATCCCCGGCGACCCTTCTGGCGACTTGGTCCAGGCCTGCAAGGCGGAACTGACAGAATATTTTGCCGGCCAAAGGCAAGACTTTGACCTGCCTTTAAATCCGGAAGGAACGGATTTTCAGAAAAAAGTCTGGGAGCAGCTGCGGCAGATTCCCTATGGCGAAACCAGAACCTACAGGGAACTGGCAGAGATGACGGGAAGCAGGCAGGCCTCACGGGCCGTGGGCATGGCCAACCACTGCAATCCAATCTTGATTTTGATTCCCTGCCACCGGGTCATTGGGGCTGACGGAAGCCTGACTGGATACGCGGCGGGCCTTGAAGCTAAGCGTTATCTATTAGACCTGGAAAAGGGCGGGGCAAAAAAGTGAGCAAACTAAAAGACGACTGATTAATTTCAGTCGTCTTTTTGATTGCTGTCTATTTGATAAATGACTTCAAGTAGTGGTAAGGGTGCTTGCTTTCTTCCGCCTTCAGCTTTTTCTTCTTAGCCGCCAGCTTCTCGTTGTAGCTGCTTGCCTTGGCATTGTAGCTGGTCGCCTTGGCGTTGTATTCCTTGACATCTGCTTGCAGCTTCAAGCTGTCAGTAATCACCTTCATCGGGTTCAGCCAGGTGCCGTTGTCCCGCCAGTAGTTCTTGTAAGGGTGACCATGCTTGCTGATGTAGTCAGCGCTAGTCTTGGTGATCCCCAAGTGCAGGTGGGAGTCAGTCAGCCGGCCAAGCTTATCGCCCAGCTTGACCGGCTGACCTGCCTTAACCGTGATGTCGGACCGGTTGGCAAAACCTTCTTGGTAGACCTCGACATAGCCGTCTGGAGAAACGACCCAGATGTACCAGCCAAGACCCGTGCAGTAGGCAACTTTCTTAACCGTCCCCGGGTGAATGGCCAAAACCGGTGCCTTGTTGCCGACCTCACTCCAGCCAAAGTCCCAGCCGTCATGGAAGTAGGACTTCTTCGGGTAGACCCGCCGGCATACGTCGGTCTTCCCGTAGCGCTGGCCAGACAGGTACTTGATCTTCTTGGTGTAGCACTTGGCGAAAGGATAGCCCCAGATGTCCTTTTCAGCCACCGTCTTCTTGGCCTTCAAGGCCTTGGGCTGGGTCGCCACCAGCTTGACATCCTTTTCCACCGGGTAGTTCTTGATGTAGAGACCCGCGAAAGCAAAGAGGGCGGCAAAAAGTGCCACCGTCACGACCCCGCCCCAGATCCGCTTGCTCTTTTTCTTATTATTTTTCTTTTTCTTGCTCATTAATACAAATAATCCTTCTTGTCCAACAATACATGCTCATCAATGTCACTTTTTAAAAAGACTTCCAGGTCCCGGTCAAAGTTGTAGGCTAACTGCCGCTTAGGCAAGTCGCTGATCTTGACCCATTCCAGTTTGCCTTCCCTTGAAGCGTGGAGGCTTCCTGAGAACTGATCTGCCCGGTAGAAGAAGACCAGGTAGCGCCGGTCCAGCTTGTCAAAAAACTGCTTGAAGCCAACCAAGCGGGGACTGACGATGTCTAAGTTGGTTTCTTCTTTGACCTCGCGAATGACTGAATCATGAAAAGACTCATGCTTTTCGATGTGACCGCCCGGGAAAGCCAGACCTGGCCAAACCGGGTCCTCCCGGTCAATGGTCAAGACCCGGTCCTGGTCCACGATCATACACATATTAGTTAAAGTTGTAGGCTCCGTCCGGTCCATTTCCCTTTCTCTTTGCCTCCTGTCATCCAAAATGCTGACAAAACTACTCCCAATTATAGCACAGAGATTATTTTTTTGCAGAAACCGCTTTTTGCCAGCTGACTTATGATAAAATCTACTTTTGGATAAAGGAGCGCTTTACTAATGAATTTAAGACTTAACAGACTTGCCGAAATGGTTGATCCAGATAGCCGCTTGGCCGATATCGGCACCGACCACGCCTACCTGCCGATCCTCCTGGTAGAGAGCGGCAAGATCAGCCACGCTATCGCCAGTGACGTTGCCGCTGGCCCTTTGGAGAACGCGGAAACGGACATCGCGGCCGCCGGCCTTTCTGACCAGATTGAAACCCGCCTGGGTTCAGGCCTGGAAACCATCAAGGAGAGCGACCAAATCGACACGGTCGTCATCGCCGGCATGGGCGGCAAATTGATGGTCAACCTGCTCTCTGAAGCTGCCTCCCGGGGCGTCTACTACCCAACTTTGGTCCTTGAAGCCAATATCGGGGAAAATACCGTCCGCCGCTGGTTGATGGAGAACAAGTACGAGATCGTCGCTGAAGACATCGTCTATGAAGCAGGCCACATCTATGAACTGATCAAGGCCAAACTGACTGACCAGGTTCACCAATTGACTGTCCGCGAGCAGGAATTTGGTCCCTTGCTCTTAAAGAACAAGACTGATGTTTTTTATAAAAAGTGGCAGGGGCAGGAAGCCTACTACCAAAAGCTCTTGGCTAACCTCAACAAGGCCCGGGAAAAGGACCTGACCCGAATCAAGGAAGTCGAAGACTTGCTGGCCATGATCAAGCAGGAATTAGGTGAGGAAAATGACTAAAGTAAAAGACGTTGTTGCTAAACTGAATGAAGCTTTCCCGGAAAGCATCGCCAGCGCCGGTGACCCGGTCGGCCTGCAGATCGGCAGCGTGGAAGCCCCGGTCCACAAGATCCTGGTGACTTTAGACGTCCGGCCAAATGTGGTTGATGAAGCTATCAAGCGGGGAGCTGACCTCATCGTCAGCCACCATCCCTTGATCTTCCGGCCGGTTAACAACCTGGACTACAGCGACCCGCAAAAGGCGATGTACGCCAAGATTATCGCTAGCGGCATCACCGTTTACTCCATCCATACTAACTCTGACAAGGCTCAGGACGGGTCAAGCGACTGGCAGGCTGAAGAGCTTGGCCTGGTCGATGTAACCGGCTTTGCCCCGGATGACGACGGCATCGCTATTGGCCGGAAGGGCCGCCTGCCAAAGGCTTTGAAGGCCATTGATTTTGCCCACTACGTCAAGGAAAAGATGGGGGTGGACATGGT
>NZ_JBJEES010000150.1:0-20258 GCF_051873315.1 Lactobacillus sp. | reverse complement strand
TGGGTCCCCATAATGTAGGTTGCCGCTTGCGTTCTGATACTGCCGTCGTCAAAAAGATCACCGGAAATCTTGCCGGCATAGTAGTTCTTCGGGTACCAGTTGTTGTACGGCATGTGGTTCTGAATTGAAATCAGGTTGATGAACTGGCCGCCATTGCGGGAGTTGATCTGCCGCAAGCCGTTGGCGTAAGTCGTGAAGTCAGAGTTGTAGGAACTGGTCCCCAGCTTCTTTTGGTCCACGATCTTGTACTTGGAACCCAAGTAAACGAACTTGTTGAACTTGAAACGCTTGTAGTCTTCAATTCTTGAGTAGTAAGTCCCGATGAACGGGTGAACTGCTGAAGAGTAGTTGAAGTTAGCCCCAATAGTCGGGTAGTACTGGTATTGCGGAACGACTTGAACATAAGGCGTCAAAGTAGTGCTGAAGGCCCCCATGTTGAAGCCAGTCAGTGATTCCCATTCCATGTTGGCCGTACCACCGCCGTAGCCGGCACTCAGCATGCTGCCGTAAGTGGTAGTCTTCTGCAATGAGTGAATGTAAGGAATCGGGTCCTTGGTCCCCTTGGCGAACTTGATCGTCGGGAAAGTAGTCGGATCGATAAAACTTTCACTCAAGTTAAAGATGACGGTCTGCTTGGACAGGTCGTTGGTCCGGGTCTTGTTGATCTGGTCAGCCACCTTTTGGTACTTCTCATAGAGCTTTTGAATCTGGCTCTTGGAGTAGTTGCTTGGCTTGTCCATGATCTGCAGGTCGATGTAGTTGAGGAAGTTCAAGATCGGCCCATTGACCTGGATGTCTCTTTCCGGGTTCCGGAAGGACTGCTTGTTGTCAAAAGCCCGGTTCAAGCGGTAGATGGCTGACCCCTGGTGGTTGAACCACATTGGCGTCATGAAGAGGGCCAGGCTGGCCAGGGCCCACATCCCCCGCCGCTTCCAATTGCCGCGCTTCTTGACCTTGAACTTGATCTCACAGAAGACCATCAAGGCAATAACAGCAGCTAAAGCCAGCAGGATCATGATCAAGGTCTTCTGTCCCCCGATCATGCTCAACAGACTGTCAGCGTTGGTTACTTCAGACAGTTCACTCGGGTAGATCGGCTCGCCCCGGAGGTCAAGCTTGATCTTGTTGGCAACCGCCCAGCCGATAACGACCGTGGAAGTCGTAATAAGTGAAACCCAGTATCTGGTCGTGACGAAGTAAAGGATCGTGAAGAAGGCGTCGATAAAGATCGTCGTCAAAATCAAGGCCCCAAGCTTGGTCCCAACCAGCCAGACTACGGCGTTAACGTTGGAAGCAGTCGTGATCTGGATCCGCATGTTGTCGGATTCGATCAAGAAGGAGGCAAAGGACAGGATAAAGAAGAAGGTCCAAGTCAAAAGGTTGGTCCGGTGGTACTTCATCCAGCCCCACAGGCGGTTAAAGGCCCCTTCAGCCGCTGCCCCGAAGCTCTTGCTTTCGTACAAGAAACGGTTAGCCCGCTTAACCGGCTTGAAGCGCCACAAGTAGCGCTCAATCAGCCAGTGCCAGACAATGGCGATGGCCAGCATGATCAAAATCGTGATCATCCGGTTCAATTGCCGGCTGCCGGTACCGTATTTAAAGGACGACATGAAGGAGTTGGCGTCTGGTACCTGCATGAAGACGATCAGCGGAACCAGGAAGTCCAGGTCCCTTTCTTCCAAAGCCTTGATCGCCGGCCGGGCAAAAGCAAAGGCCGCCAAGGCAATGATGAAGATGAATGGTGAGGTCACGTTGATCAGGAACTGGTAGTTCCATGATGACGGGTTGGCCCGCCAAGACATGATCTGTGACCAATAAACGGCGTTAAAGCCGGCTACCCCGACAATTACCATCCCCAAGGAGAGAATGCCGGCCACAATAAAGATGACCGTTTGCTTGACAGAGAAGTCAACCTTCCCTAAGAACATCCCCCAGGCAAATGGCAGGGCCAGGTAGAGACCATAGATGGAGTAATTCATCTCGAAAGTCCCAGCCGACAGGG
Organism: Lactobacillus sp.; assembly: GCF_051873315.1. GTDB lineage: Bacteria > Bacillota > Bacilli > Lactobacillales > Lactobacillaceae > Lactobacillus. The sequence goes on along the minus strand of NZ_JBJEES010000150.1, from coordinate 18,256 downwards.
TAAAGCCCAGCAAAGTCAAGGCGATCAAAATGATCAAACTCTGCTTCTTGCTGAACTTCTCCTGCCAGTCATAGATGACCGGCTGCACCAGCAAACTGAAAACCAGGCCCGTCATCAAAACGGAAGTCGAGGTCAAAATCGGGAAAAGGATGCCCCAGAAACGCCAGGCATTTAAGTGCCATGGCTTGGAGATGAAGAAGACAAGGTAGTAGACCAGGAGGGTCACTTCCATAATGGCCCAGGCCTTAAAGCCTTGGTTAAAACGCAGCTTGCGCTTGCTGTAAACTGCCCCGAAGACCATTGGAATAAACCAATAGGTCACGCTTTCCACGATTAGCGGCAGGTGGCGCAGATAGGTAATTGAGCTTTTCAGCATGCTGGTTTTGAAATTAAACATCTGCAGCAAAAGCACCAGAGCCGCCAGTACGAGAAAGCCGTACTTCAGCAGATTATGAGTTTTTCTGGATTGTGTTTGTTCACTCATCGATATCGGAATAATTCTCTTTCTTTTGCAAATTCATTATCCATTATACCCAGCTTTTTTTAAAAAAAGGCCAAGAAATTATTTCAAAATTCCCAATTTCTTCTTGATCGTATACAAAATATCGACCCGTTTGCCATGACCTGTGAAAAAGTCCCGGATATCGTAGCGGAACTTGAAGGCCATGATCCCCGTGATAATCAAGAAGATCACGCCAGCTTCCAGCGACTTGGTTATTTCATAAATGCTGAAAGACAGCATGAAAACCAGCGGCGGGATAGTCAGATTCTGCATGATGCAGGTCAAAACCAAGGCCACCAGCAAGGTGATAAGACCGGCCCGCCAGTCGTAGAGAACCGTAGTCATGGCCATGACTGCCACCGCCTTGCCCCCCTTAAAGTGGTTGAAGACCGGGAAACAGTGGCCTAAAACCACGCCTAAGCCCGTGTAGGCTGTCAGCAGGTGCTGATGGTAGATGGCATAGACCAGGCCAATGGCCAGCAGGGTTTTAAGCAGGTCGCCGATGCAGGTCAAAATCCCCGCCTTCTTGCCAAAAACCGCCCCCATATTGGCCGTACCTGGGTTGCCCGACCCGTACTTGGTCGGATCCTTGTGCAAGTAATACTTGCCCACGAACATGGCACTGATGAAGTTGCCAAACAAATAGCCAATGACTACTGCCAAAAATTTGTTAAGCACCTTTAATAGCCCCCTGAAAACGGATTGGTATTGTAGTTATAACTGTAACTATAAGTCGTATCGTAGTTCGTGCTGGAATTTGTGCTGTAAGCAGTATTACTGCTGGAAGTCTGGCTGCTGGACTTGGAGCTGGTCTTGCCGCTCTTGACGCTGTCAGTCGTCGTGCCGGGATCATAGATCGTATAATTCTGGGTCTCGCCGCTGCCAAACTTGAAGCCGCTGGCCTCGTTCAAGGTATTCAGCTCAGTTTCCCGGTTGGAAACAGTAGCCGTCTTGAGGCCCAGCAATTTTCTAATCTTGTTGGAAATCCGCTGCAGTTCACTGGTTGACGCGATCTGGTAGGCCGCGTCGCCAACATAAGCACTATAGCCATGCAGGTAGTCGCTGTCACTGGAAGAAGTACAGTCTGAGTAGTTAGCCAGGATTGACTTCAAAGCCTGGAAGCTCAAGTTAGTCTTCACGTTGGTCGACAGGTTATTGGCGATCTTGCTGAAGTTCGTCAGTGAATCTGCCGTGGCCAATTTCTGGACCAGCTTGGTGATGACTTCTCTTTGCCGCTTCTGCCGGCCGTAGTCGCCTTGCGGGTCATCATAGCGCATCCGGCTGTAGGCCAGAGCGGCCTGCCCGTTTAAGTGCTGGCGGACTCCCTTTTTGAAGACTATTGTATTGTAAGTAAATGACAATGGCGGCGTCACGTAAATCCCGCCAACATAATCAACCAGCTTCATCAGCCCGCCCATGTTGACCAAGGCGTAGTACTTAACCGGAATGTTCAAGAGGTTAGAGACAGTCTTCATGGCCATCTTAGCCCCGCCAATCGAGTAAGCCGCGTTGATCTTCTGCACGTCATTGGAATCATCGCCAACCATGTCAGCCATAGTATCCCGCGGGATCGAGACCATCGTGTAGTTCTTCTTCTTAGGGTTGACTACGACAACGATGATCGTGTCCGTATTTCCGCGCTTTTCAGTTCTGTTCAAAGCCCCGGTGTCGGTCCCTAAGAGCATGACGGCAAAAGGCTTCTTGCCGTTGAATTCGCCATAAGTCGTCTTGACGGCGTTTTCCGAGTCATAAGCCTTGTTGGCCGCCTGCTCAGCCGTTTTGTACAGATGTGCCGCGTACAAGCCCACTCCGGCAGCAATCGCGCAAACGACCGCCAAAACGCCGATGATCCAGTTGCGGACCGTCTTTTGCTTGCGCTTTCTGGCATGTTGCCGAGTTTCGGGCAAGGCCCGTTTGTCTTCTTTCTTCATATAGTTGATACCCACTTAAAAAATCACATTAGTCTGTATTATAGCAAAAAAGCCCCGCCAACTTTTGCCTGCTGTTTTTTCTTATTGAAATTGTAAAAAATCAGCCGGCATTTTCAGTAGAGCAGGCTTACGATATTTTCCGGTAAGTATCCCTGTGCACAACTTTCCTATCTAAGCTATCATCTTAGCAAGTCATCTGTCAATCCTTAATCAGTTCAACAAAAAAAGCGAAGCCGGAGCTTCGCTTTAATTAAGGAAAGAGGACTTAGTCCAGCTTTTCCTTGCTTACAACGTTCAACTTGTCGTCGAAAGTGTAAACAACTGGTTCACCAGTCTTCATTTCAACATCCATGATGTCTTCGTCAGAGATGTTTTCGATGTACTTAGTCAAGGCACGCAGTGAGTTGCCGTGGGCAGCGATGATCACGTTCTTGCCAGCCAGCAGGTCTGGAGCAATGTGGTCTTCCCAGAATGGCATAACTCTGTCCAGAGTAACCTTCAGGTTTTCTGCCTTAGGAACGATGTGTGGGTCCAAGTTTGCGTAACGACGGTCGTTAGCTTGGCTGAATTCTGAGTCGTCAGCCAAAACTGGTGGCAAAACGTCGTATGAACGACGCCAAATGTGAACTTGTTCGTCGCCGTACTTTTCAGCAGTTTCAGCCTTGTTCAAGCCTTGCAAAGCGCCGTAGTGACGTTCGTTCAGTCTCCAGGTCTTAGTTTCTGGAACCCAGAGTTGGCCGCTTTCTTCCAAAGCGAAGTGCAAAGTCTTGATCGCACGGGTCAAAACTGAAGTGTAAGCTTGGTCAAATTCCAAGCCGGCTTCCTTGATCAAACGACCAGCCTTCTTGGCTTCTTCAACACCCTTGTCTGACAAGTTAACGTCAACCCAGCCAGTAAATTGGTTTGAAAGGTTCCATTCACTTTGACCGTGACGGATTAAAACTAATTTAGACATTAAAAAATCTCCTTTAGCAAATTAAACGTTTCACTAATTATTATACGGCCTCTCGCGGCCTTTTCAAAGTCCTAAAGGCAAAAAAAGCACTTTTTCTGAGTGCAATCGCTAACAATTAATCAGTGATTTGTTAGAATTGAAGAATAAGGATGTGATTCATACTATGCCGTCAAAGAAAAAGAAATTTCACCTGCTCGCCCTCCTGACCCTGGTCAGCATTTTTCTAGCTGCCTGCTCCAAACCCAGCCCCCAGAGCCTGATCAAAAAGGCCCAGCAGAGCAAGATCAGCAATTTCCAGCTGAAGGTCGACGAGCGCTATTACGAGAACGCCAAGCCGGTCCGTTTCTACGGCCAGATCAATTACCAGCGGTCTCCTTTCGTCATGCAGACCGACTTGACCCAGAGCGGGGACCAGAATGTCAAGATGTGGGTAGGCCAGCGCTATGCCTACGTCAAGTTCTATAAAGGCCAGCAGGCTGCTTGGTACAAGGCCAAGCTCAGCCAGTTCACGACCATCTCCCACTTCCAGCAAGTGGTCAAGGACATGGACACCCTGACCCTCAGCCAAAAGAGTGCCAAGCTCTTCACCGTCAGCCAGGCCAAAAGCGGCTGGCGGCTCAGCTACACGGGCAAGAGCCAGCGCTTATGGAAAGAGATCACGGAAACTAACGGCCTGGCCAGCCTGTCAAACGACAGCCAGATGGCCAAGGCCAAGCTCCAGCAGATTAAAATGACCATCGATCTCAATCAGAAAAAGCAGCTGACCGGCCTGGCGATTTACGCCAAATACAAGGTCAAGGGGCAGACCAGCTCAACCAAGCTGTCCATGCTCAAGGTCAACCAGCAAAAGAAGCTGGCCATTCCCAAGACGGTCAGCAAGAATTCCGTTGATGTCAGCAAGCTGAATAAATAAGGAGGCAAAAAATGCAACTCGGAATCATTGGCAGCGGCAAGATCGTCAAAGATTTCCTCACTGCCCTTCCCCTGCCCGGCTTAAGTTTAGCCGCTATCGCTACGACCAAGCGGTCGCTAGCCACCGGCCAGGCCTTGGCTGAGCAATACGGCATCAGCCGGGTCTACGACGACTACCTGGCCATGCTCAAAGACGACCAGGTCGACACGGTTTACGTGGCTACTCCTTCTTCCATGCACTATCAGATGTGCCTGGATTCCCTGGAAGCCGGCAAAAACGTGATCTGTGAAAAGCCCTTTGTCTTCACTACTGAAGAAGCCTTGGAGCTCAAGCAATTAGCCGACCAAAAAGGCTGCCTTATCACTGAGGCCATCACCAACCGCTACCTGCCAGCCTTTAAGTCTTTGGCAGGCGACTTACAGCTTTTAGGCCCGGTTCACGTAGTCAGCCTCAACTACACCCAGTATTCTTCCCGCTACGACCGCTTCTTAGCCGGCGACATAGCTCCGGCCTTCAATCCGCGCCTGGGCGGCGGGGCCCTTTTGGACTTGAACGTCTACAATATCCACTTAGCCGTCAGCCTTTTCGGGGCGCCTTTGGATGTCCATTACTTCCCTAACCTGCAAAAAGGCGTCGACACTTCTGGCGTTTTGGTCCTGGGCTACGACGACAAGCAGGCCAGCTTGACCGCGGCCAAGGACTCCCAGGCTTTTGCCCACAATCCGTCAATGATTGCCGGGGAAAAAGGGGCCATCAGCTTTAGCGGCAGCCCAGGTGACCTCAGAAGCTACCGGCTGGAAACAGCAGGCGGGCAGACTGACAAGGACTTTGACCAAGACCTGCACCGGATGATCCCGGAATTTACCGAATTCATCCGGATCTTTGACCAAAAAGACAAGACCGCCGCTGACCGGGCCTTCGCCCACAGCTTGCAGGTCATCGCCGTCCTGGAAGCCGCCAGGGACTGCCTGCCTTAAGCAAAAAAGCAAAAACAGAAAAAAATAAAGAACTAGAGCACTAAACAAGAAAAATCGCTTTGCCGTTTGGCAGAGCGATTTTTTGGCATATCATCTTTTTTCTATTCCCGGCTCAAAAGCTGGTGGATCCGGTCAGCTTCCCGCCAAGGACCGCTGTAGATCAGTTCGTCGCCCGGCTCGATCACGGTTGACCCGTGCGGGGAAATCCACTTGTCCCCCCGCCGGATCCGGGAAACGGTGATCTGGTCGACGAAGTCCCAGTCCATCAGCTGGCGGCCGGTGTAGGCTGAATTTCTGACCACCACGTCGTAGAGGGCATTGTTGGTGTCCGTGATGATCCGGTAGACGGCCGGCGATTCGATCAAGGCCCGGAGCATGGCCCCATGCAAGTTGTTGAAGGCAAAAAGCTCGATGCCTTCCTCTCTGAGCTGGTCGACCGTGTCGGCCACGACCTGGCTCTGGCTGACGATGACCCGTTTGACCCCGGCCTTTTTAGCTGCCCGGCCGACCTCCAAATTGGCCTGGTCATCAGTGAAGGTGGCCACGAAGATGTCAGTATCAAAGGCCCCGGCTTCTTCCAAAGTATCCAGTTTTTTATCCGGCAGCAGCTTCAGATTCTTGACCTTGCTCTTGTAGGTGTCGTATTTTTCCTTCCGGCAGGTCAAGACCTGGACTGAGTACCAGGAGTCGTGCAGGTCCTGGTAGACCGTCATCGTTACGGCATTGAGGCCGAAGATCACGACTTTTTCCTTGATCTTGTCTTCTGGCGTCAAGGCAAAAGTTGAATTGAAGACGATTGGACAGGCGATGCAGACGATGACCGCCGCCAAGATGAAGGCACTGGACTGGGTAGCCGTAATTGCGTTCAACTTCCGAGCTACCTGCAGGGTTGGCAGAACGATCGTAATCGTCGTTGCCGTCAGGAAGCCCCCGGCAAAAGCATTCCGCTTGTTAAAAGCCCGCATGTAGGTCAAGGTAACCGGCAGCTTGGCTAAGAAGAAGCAGATGACCAAAACCGGCAGCAACATCAGGGCTTGCGGGTTGGCAAAGAGCAGCTTCAAGTTGAGGTTGACCCCGGTCCGGATGAAGAAGATCGGGATAAAGAAGCCGTAGCCGATGGAAGTCAGCTTGTCCTTGGTGGCTTGGGTTGGCTCCAGCAGCTTCATGACCATCCCAGCCAAGAAGGCCCCCAGGATGTTTTCCGCCCCAACCTGTTCCGCCACCGTCACCAGAGCAAAAATCAAGAAGAAGGCCAGGCGGACGTCCAGCTGGGTCGTGGCCTTGGTGATCTTGGCAAACCACAGGTAAGGCCGCTTGAAGCGCCGCAAAAGGATAATCGCGGCCACAAACAAGAGGATGATCAGCCAGAGCTTACCGGCATCCCCGCCGTTAACGGAAGAATAGATAGTCAATAAAAGCAGGGGAATAACTTCTCCCATGACCGCCGTCAGCAAAATCGTCTGCCCGATCGGCCGGCCCAGGATTTCTTTTTCCTTTAAAGTAGCGATGACCACGCCCAAGGCCACGGTCATAAAGATGATCGAAGCCAGGGCCACATCGTTAAAGAGGCCCAGGACCTTCATCCCCAAAGCCAGCAAAACTGAGGCCACCGCTATCCCGCCAAAGGCGACGGCAGCCACAACCATGGGCTTGACCTGCTTGCCGCTCTCTGACTTCCGGGCCCGGGTGTGCTTTTTCGGGCTGAGCAAGTCAAAATCGATTTCCATCCCTGACAAAAACATCAAGACGATGACCCCCAGGTTGGACAAAAAAGTCAACTGAGAAGTCTGGGTGATCAGGTTTAGGCAGCTCTTGCCCATTAGGATCCCGACAATAATCTCGGCCACGGCAGTCGGCACCGTGGTCACCCGCAGGCGGGCCATGACGATCGGAATCACCAGGGCCAAGAAGACCGTTAAAAACAGTGATAGTCCTTCCATGCTAAAAAAGTATCTCCTCACTAATTACAGTTTTTCTAATTATACAATAATCGCCAGATTAAGAAAGAAAAACGGACCCAGGCTAAACCTGAATCCGTTCCCTGTATTCAATTAAAAGTTGCCGGCCTTGAGGTAAAGGGCGGTTTGGCCGGAAAAGCCGACCATGTAGTAGTATTTGCCGCCAAGCTTGACCCGGCTGCCGTAAGTTACGACGGCCGTGCCTTTAAGGCGCTTGGCTTCATTCCAGTTCCGGGCTCCCTTGACCGTGTACACGTAAGCGTTGTGGGTCAAAGTCCGGCTTGTCCCGTCGATGTTGCCAGCCTTCACGTACTTGTTAGTACCGTACTTGTAGTACTTGGCATTGCCGATCGTTACAGCTGAACCGTAGACCTTAAGGTAAGTACCCGCGGTCAGCTTGGCGTTTGACAACTTTTTACCAGAAGCATCGTAGCTGTAGGAGTTCCGCATCAAGCGCTTGGTCGTGGTAGTTTCCACTGGCTTGGCTTGGAAATTGCTTGCCTTAACGTACTTAGCCACGTTCTTGCTGGTAAAGCCAGTCATGTAGTAGGCCTTGCCCTTGATCTTGACCTGGCCGCCGTAAGTCGTCACCTTGGTCCCCTTAAGCAGCTTGGCCGTTGATGTCTCCCGGCTGCCAGTGCTGGTGTAAGTCCAAGCATTGGCCGTCAAAGTCCGGCTAGTCCCGTCAATGTTGCCGGCCTTGACATACTTGCCATCTGCGTACTTGTAGTACTTGGCGTTGCCAATCGTTACGGCTGAACCATAAACCTTCAAAGAAGAGCCAGCCTTCAGCGCCGCGATTGACAATTTCTTGCCAGAAGCGTCATAGCTGTAGGAGTTGCGCATCAACTTGACCGTCTTGGTTGATACCGGCTGGGTAGCTGGTGCTTGGCTTGAGCTGCTTGAGCCACTGTTGTTTGTATTATTGCTAGTGTTGCTGCTGGTTCCCAGCTTGTTGTAGTAGTAAGTGATCAAACTGTAGAAGTCGCTCATGGAGTAGCCCCATTTAGCAAAGTAGCTGTCCGGGTCCCCGTGGTCGGTCCCGCCCAGGTACTGGGAAACTTCGTTGTGGGACCAAATGGTGCCTGACCCGTCCTTGCTTGCCCGGGATGGAGTCAAGTTGTATTGGTGCAAAAGAGTGGCGATGTAGTAAGCATCGTTGGCCACGCTCTGCACGAACTGGGACCGGCTTGAGACTTCACAGAGCTCGATCTGGATGTAGCGGACGTTGGCGATTGGGCCTGCCCCCCAGGTACCATAGTCGGTCGACATCAGCTGGATGGTCTGGCTGTTGTCAACCACAGCGTGGACGTAAGAGTAGACACTGGTCCAGTTGTTGTTGAAGTAGCGCCCTTCATCCCAGGCCGTAGCCCCTGGAGTCGCTGTTTCGTGAACAACGATCCCTTCTGCTTTGCCGACCCCGTTCCGGTAGCCAAAGCGGCTGCCATATTTCTTGCCGTTGGCCACGCTGTTGAACTGGTTGTAAGACAAGCCTGCTGCCTTGAGCAAGGTTTCCAGTGACTTGGTGCCGCTGTAAGTCGTCTTCTTGGCATCACTGTTGATTGAAGCTTGGGCTGCCTGCCCTTGGCCAAAAGTAAAGGCCAGGCCGAAAGCCGCGGTTGCCGCCGCCGCGGCAAAAAATCTTCTAAATCTCATTCAGTTTTCTTCCCCGTCTCCTTAAAAGTTGCCCTTCTTGACATACTGGTTCAGGCCAACAATGTAGTACTGCTTGCCCTTGATCTTCACGCTGCCGCCATAGACGGTGTGGGTGCTGCCCTTGAGCCACTTGGTCTTGCCAACCCGCTTGCCCGCGTTGTTGTAGATGTAGGCGTTGTGCTTGAGCTTGCGGCTTGCGCCGTCAAAGTTGCTTGCCTTGATGAACTGGTCAGCGCTGGCTGAGTTAACCCGGTAGTACTTAGCCCCGTTGATCGTGACTGACCCGTAAGTCGTCACGCTCTTGCCGGCCTTGACAGACTTGGCCGTGCTTCTCTCCCCAGTGCTAGTGTAGACAGCAGCTGAGTGCATCAACACCTTCATTTGCCCGGAAACGCTAGCGGCATTGTCCGCACTTGGCGCTTGAGAAGTGCCAGTGTTCAAGTCTTCGCCGTTGATCCAACCCAGGCCCTTGAGGTACATCCGCTTCTTGCCATTGTAGTAAGTGTAGGTCTTGGTAACCGTTACGCTTTGCCCGGCAGTCACGTAAGACTTCTTCGGTGAAACAGAGTGGTCAGTTGGGTAAAGGTAGGTTGCCCCGGACTTGGCTACCTTGGCCGTATAAGTAGTGCCGGAGTAAACCGGGTCATACTTGGTCAAGTTGTAGGTCGCGATGTGGTTGATCAGCTTGGTCGCGTAATTCTTGTCGGTCGCGTAGCCGGCAGCCTTGATGGCCTTAGCGGCAGCTGAAGCACTTGAGGCATTTTCCAGCCAGGTCTTGCTGTAGCGCAGACCCCCGTTGCCCAAAGTCGTCCGCATCTTCAAGCCGTAGTCGTCAAAAGAGGCCTGGTAGCTGCTGTACTTTCTGAAGGCAGCCGTGATGTAATAAGTCTTGCCCTTTGAGTCCTGTTCAGCCGTCTTAACGCTGTAAGTTGCCCCAGTCCAGGTGTTAGCAGCCTTCATCCCAAAGAAGTTGTTGGCCTGAGTGGACAGAGTTGAAGTCCCCCAGCCGGATTCCAGAGCAGCCTGGGCCAGCATCAAAGAGGCGTAGACGCCGTACTTCTTGGACGTCTTCTGCGCCTGCAGGCTGACCTTGCTTAAAAAGGCATCACTGGTGGCTGATGCCTGAACTGCCTGATTTGAGAGAAACATGTTGTTGGTCACTGGAACGGCGACGGAAGTCAGCATCGCTGCGGTAGCAAGTCCAGTCAAAAATCTTCTCTTCATTAATTTCCTCCTAATAATTTCAATCGTAACCTCTATTGTATGTGCTCAGCGCTCTAGTTACAATCGAACGCATATTCTGTAAAGCAAAAGTAACAATTTACTTAAGCAATTACATTTTTTAAAGGAAAAAACCGCTTTTTCCAAAGCTTTTGCCTTAAAAAGCAAAGAACAAAAAACATGTATTATGTGAATAAAAACACGAAAACAAGCAAAAACGAAAAATAAAAGAGGCGGCCAAGGCCGCCTCTCGGGTACAAATTTTGCAGCCGGCTAAAGAGGCCAGATCTGCTTAATGATTACTATCGTCAAACACACCCGTAACAGTACGTTCAATATAGTTTGCAGCCAGCGGCTGAGCATAAAGGACCTCCCCTTCCTTGACGAACACGCCCTCGCCGGCGATGGCTGCCGCGGCCTCCCGGACCACGTCCGCGCTCAAGCCCTTGACCGCGTATGGCAGGTTCAGGCTCTTCTTTTTGCCGGCACTGGACTTAAAGGTTAATTGCAATTCGGTAGTCGTAGTCATGATTTTTTCTCCTGTTTCTTACTCAAAAATTCTTTTTCTGTCAGTTTCCGCGTCAAAGAGTTAGGCCAAGGTCAAATTGTGCTTTTGGACCAGGGTCAAGGCAGCCAGTTCGTCGCCCTGCAGCTTGCTGATGGCCTGGCCCACCTTGACCAGGCTTTCCGGGCTGGCATCTTTCTTGACGTTTTGCAGGCTGCGCTGCATCTGTCCCTTGTCGTACTTGTCGGCCTTGAAGGTGTATTGAATGCTTTGATCAGCTAAAGTAAAGTTCATTTTTTCTCTCCTGTTTCTGTTAAAAAATCCAATCTTTCCGCGAAGCTGCGGGCTTCGCTCCGGCCGGCCCCGGCGCCTCGGGCCTGCACTGATACTAACGTTTTAGGAGGCTCAAGTCGGCCACTTTTTGTTAAAGAACAATTACAAGTTGGACCAGCTGGCTAAAGGGAGGGGCGATTCTGGTATAATTGAGGATATTAACGAGGAGGTTATTTATGAAAAAATCGACTATCTGGTCCATCATCGTGGTGGCCGTGCTCGCCTTGGGCGGGGCTGGCGTCTACTTCTACTCCAGCCAGCAAAAGCAGAGCCAGGAGCAGACGGCAAGTTCCAGCTACTCCAGCCACATGCAGGCCGGCAAAGAGGCCGTAAAGGCCAAGAAATACAGCCAGGCCGCTGATGAATTTGACCAGGCCTACCAGGCTAAGGCAACTGCCCAAGCCAAAAACTACAAGGCCCAAGCGGAGAACCTGGCCGACTCCATCAAGTTAGCCAAGACGACCGTCAAGTATGCCAGCGCCTTGAACCTGGCCCAAAAGGCCCAGGAACAAAATGGCGGCTACAGCGTCATGACCAGCCAGGCCAAGAAGCTGGTCAAGAAGCTTAAGGCCGTCAAGGACAACTACGACAGTGAAATCAAACCGCTCTTAAAGAAGGCCGCCCAGGCCATGGAAGACGGCGATTACGACAGTGCCGTTTCCACCTACAGCAGCATCTTAGACCTGCCTTACATCAACGGGGCTTACTACGCCAAGGTCCGGTCTAACGTCAAGGACCTGCTCAAGGAAGCCAAGAGCAAGCAGGCTGACTCCAGTTCCAGTTCTGAAAGCTCAAGCTCATCCAGCTCTTCTGACTCTTCCAGCAAGTCCAGCAGCCAGGAATCCAGTTCCAGCTCATCTTCTGCTGCTTCCAGTTCATCCAGCTCTTCCAGCAACCAAGCTGAAGGGTCCGGGACCAGCAACAACGACAAGGTCGGCGGCAGCACCGTGACCAGCCGGGACGTCCAACAGATCAGAAACCAACTGGACAACCTGGGCGAAAGCACGGCCGGCTGGAGCCCGCAGGACTTGATCAACCTGTTCAACTACGCCTACCAGCAGGGCCACACCACTATCGACTCCATCACCAAGGATGACGTCGAAGGCTACCTGAAGTCAGGCAAATAAGAAATAATTCAGCGCCAGGTCTTGATTTATGGGGGCCTGGCGCTTGCTTTCTGGCCTTAAAGCCGTTAAAATTACTATTGACTTTATGGACTTTTATTTAAAAAGGAGCTACAACTTTGGCAGAAGAAGAAAAGAAACACCGCAGCAATGAAGACATGTTCAAGATCGTGATGCCTGAACCAGAACGCGTAACCATGCCAGCACGCGAAGTTGCCGACCAGCCGGCTTACCTGGTCAACTTCGCCAACTTCTACGTTTCTTCTTTCGAACGCGACGACCTGGAAATCATCAGTGAATTTGACGAAGACCACAACATGGTCAACATCAACCACTACCTCCTGCTTAACCAGCCATTCTCCCGCAAGAACCTGGTCAAGCACGTGCTGATCGACCACGCCCACAATTTCCAAGCCATCCTCGACAAGATGAGCGAAGAAACCGGCGTTGACCCGGAAGCAATGACCACTTACGAAGACTGGAGCAACTGGTACGAAGGCATTCGCGCGACGATCGAAAGCAGTTTGTCCTAAAAGACTTGAAACTTTACTCTAAATATAAGAAAATTACAGTAAAAAGAATGTCTCCTGGCATTCTTTTTTTACTTGTTAAATTTAAGCACAGCTTTAAATTTGTTTTTTAGTGTATCACAGGCTTTTTTAAAGTTTGAGGAGTATTTAATTGCTATGGAAGCAGAAAATAAACGCAATCGCATGACGGCCGCCGGCCTCTTGATCGCGATTGGGATTGTTTACGGCGACATCGGGACCAGTCCCCTCTATGTCATGAAATCCGTAATCGCCGGCAACGGCGGTATCAACACGGTCAGCCGCGACTTGATCATCGGGACCATTTCCTTGATCCTGTGGACCGTGACTGTACTCACGACGGTGCAGACCGTGATTATTGCCTTGAAGGCGACCAACCACGGCGAAGGTGGTATCTTCGCCCTCTACGCCTTGATCAGAAAGAAGGCTGCCTGGCTGGTCTGGCCGGCTTTGATCGGCGGGGCCGCCATCCTGGCCGACGGGACTCTGACTCCTGCCGTGACGGTTACGACCGCCATTGAAGGGCTGAAGGGCCTGGAATTTGGCAAGGGCAATGTCCCGGTCAGCAACCAGACCACAGTCTTAATCATTACTATTGTTATTTTGCTGGTGCTTTTCTCCATCCAGCGGATGGGGACCAGCATCATCGGGAAGGCTTTCGGCCCGGTTATGTTTATCTGGTTCGCCTTCCTGGGCGCCATGGGTTTGATCAACATCGGCGGCAACTGGTGGATTCTCCAGTCCTTGAACCCTTACTACGCGATCAAATTGCTCTTTAGTCCTTACAACAAGGCGGGCTTCGCGATCTTAGGGTCCATCTTCCTGGCCACTACTGGTGCTGAAGCCCTCTACTCCGACGTTGGCCACGTCGGCAAGGGGAACATCATTGGCTCCTGGCCATTTGTTTTCGTCTGCCTCTCCCTGAACTACTTCGGGCAAGGGGTTTGGATCTTAAACAACACCAACATGCACTCAGCCACTGAAATCAACCCCTTCTACGCCATGATTCCGGAAAACATCCGGCTGGCCTCAATCGTTCTGGCCACCCTGGCCGCGATCATCGCTTCCCAGGCCTTGATCACGGGTTCCTTCACCCTGGTGGCTGAATCAATCAACCTGAAGTTTCTGCCGCGGATGAACATCCTCTACCCATCTGATGAAAGAGGGCAGATCTACATCCCGGCTATCAACAGAATGCTGGGCATTACTACCATCGCCCTGGTTCTCTTCTTCAGAACCTCAGCCCACATGGAAGCAGCCTACGGTCTGTCAATCACGATTTCCATGCTGACGACCACTATCCTGCTTTACGAATGGCTGGTGCTCAAGCAGGGCCACAACCTGGCCAACCTGCTCTTCGTGATCTTCTTCAGCACGATCAACATCCTCTTCATGGGGTCAAGTCTGAGCAAGTTCACCCACGGCGGTTACGTATCACTTTTGATCACCCTCTTGATCGCTTCAGTCATGGTTGTTTGGTACTTCGGCAACAAGGTCCGGGACCAAAACGAAGCCGGCAATGCCTATGTCCGCTTGGATGAATACACGGACATGCTGACCGACCTCAGCCACGACGACAACTACCCGACTTACGCCGACAACTTGGTTTACATGGCCAACGTCAAGTACAACAAGTTCATCAAGCGTGAAGTCCTCTACTCAATTCTGGACAAGCGGCCTAAGCGGGCCCGGGCTTACTGGTTCGTCACGGTCAACGTGACCAACGAGCCGTTTACCGCTGAATACGCGGTCAACACTTTTGGCACCAAGAACGTGATCAACATCCAGCTCTACCTCGGTTTCAAGAAGCAAACCAGCGTCAACGTCTACCTGCGCCAGATCGTCCACGACTTGATCAAGGACAACACGATCGAGGCCCAGCCACAGGAATACACGACTACTCCTGGCCGGGATGTCGGCGACTTCAAGTTCGTCATCGTCAACGACGTCATCTCACCTTCGACCACCCTGTCTTCTTACAAGAAGTGGCTGGTCAAGGCCCGGGTCCAGCTGCAGAACCTGTCGCCTAACCCGGCTCAATGGTTCGGCCTGGAATTCGCGGACACGGTTATCGAACGCGTGCCTTTGATCCTGGGCAAGCAAGAGCCTGAAAGAATCAAGCGGGTTGCCCCAGTCGACTACAGCAAGACCATGCTGAACAAGAACGCGGGCAAAACGAAGAAAGAAAAGAACAAGTAAATAAGCAAATAAAGAAACGGCAAGGCTCGAAAGCTTGCCGTTTTTGCTTTTAGAAAGTCTTAAATACTCTAGAAAATTACAAACTTTTTTTCATTGAAGCAAAGCAGATTGATCACAGCTTTTTTACAAAGGGCCGTTATTATATAACCATAGTCAGAAGCAAGAAATTGCTTCTCCTATAGGAATTAATTTTTCTTTTTCTTTTCCTCTTTTACACACACATATATTAGACAAACACACAGCAGCAGAAAAGCAGTCATTGATGGAATGACTGCTTTTTTGTTGCTTATGAAATTTTATGAAAAACTACCAGATCTTGACCCGGTCTTCCGGAGCCAGATACATCCCGTCGCCTGGCTTGACGTCGAAGGTCTCGTAGAATTCGTCCTGGCACTGGGCCTGGACATTTGCCCGCAGCGGGCCCGGTGCGTGCACGTCAACTGAAACGATCATCTTGATGGCTGCTTCCAGGGACTTTTGTGCCCAGACTCTGGCCCAGTTGGCGTAGAAGTCTTCCAGGCCCTGGCCTTCTTCCTTGCAGGCGGTCATGGCCGCGGTCAAGCCGCCCTGGTCAGCGATGTTTTCTGACACGATCTGCTTGCCGTTAAGAGTGGTCGGGCCGAACTTGAGCCCGTCAAAAAGGGCGATTTCCGCCTTGGTCCGGTCAGCAAATTCCTTGTAGTCAGCTTCGGTCCACCAGTTCTTCATGTTGCCGAATTCGTCGAACTGGGCCCCGTTGTTGTCGAAGGCGTGGGAAACTTCGTGGGCAATCACGGCCCCGATCCCGCCGTAGTTGGCTGCCCGGCTCTGGTCAGCACTGTAGAACGGTGCCTGCAGGATAGCCGCTGGGAAGGTGATGTCGTTTCTTTGCGGGTCGTAGCAGGCGTTGACCAAGTTGCCTGGCATCAGCCAAACGGTCCGGTCAACCGGCTGGTGGAGCTTCTCCAGGCTGTACTTGATGCTTTCCCGGCTGGCGGCCTGCAGGTTGCTGTAAAGGCTGCCGCCGGCTGAAGCCGGGGTAACCTGGAGGCGGTTGTAGATGTCTTCAATCTTGTCCGGATAGCCGACCTTCAAGATCAAAGCCTGCAGCTTGGTGATGGCCTTGTCCTTAGTCGCCTGGGAGAGCCAGTCGTTCTTGGCCAGTCGGTCCTCGTAGACCTTCAACATCCGCTTGATCATGCCCAAAACGTCTTCCTTGGCAGCTGCCCCGAAGTAGGTCTGCCCGTAGTAGACGCCGACAACTTCACTGAAAGTGCTGTTGGCAATCCGGTAAGCCTGCTTGATCCCGCTGGCCAGTTGCGGCTGGCCGGTCAAAGCCTGGCTGAATGGGAAGGCAGCTTCTCTGAATTCTTGGGACAGGGATGAAGCCACGTCGTTGATGAACTTAACCAGCATCCAGCCCTTGATTTCGCTGAAGCTTGCTTCGTTTAAAAGACCTTCCGCCTGGTCCAGGTAGCGGGGCTCAGTGTTGATCAAAACTTCTGGTTCTTCGCCCAGGAACTCTTCCAAGAACTGGCCCATGTCAAAGCTGGTAAACTTGCTCTTGAAGTCAGCCAGGGAAATCGGGTTGTACATAGCCGGGTAGTCAGCCCATTCTTCGCTGGACTTAACCACCTTGGCCAGGCGCTGGTCGTAAGCCAGGGCCCCGTCCACGTATTCGTTTGCTTTTTCTTCGCTGACCCCGGCCATTTGGAAGAGCTTGAGGGATTGCTCTTTTAAAACGCCCAGCAATTTTTCCGCGTCCGGGCTTTCGTAAGTGGTCGTGTCTGGCAAAAAGATGTGGGGACCGCCGAAGTAGACCGTGTTGACCTTGGTGTTCTTCATGTCCGCGTCAACGGAGAAGGAGAATGGCAGGTCAAAGCCTTCCTTGGCCAAATCAGCTGCCGCGCCTTGCAGGTCAGCCCAATCCTCCAGACCTTCCAGCTTCTTTAAGTCAGCCTGGATTGGCTTGGCCCCGTCAGCGTTCCGCTTGTCAAAGTCCTTGGCCAGCTTGTAGAGTTCAACAGCCTTGGCCAGGTTCGGCACGGCCGGGACTTCCTTTTCCCCGCTGGCAAAAGCCGCGAAGTCAGCCATCAGGCTCTTTTCAACGTTTTCAGCGATTTGGTCAAAGCTCCCCATCCGGGACCGGTCAGCCGGGATTTCCAGCTTGGCCAGGTAGTCAGAGTTAACGGCCAAATACAGGTTGTCCTGCGGGCGGGCAGTCTTGTCAACAACGGTCGTGTCGCCACTGCCGCCGCGGACGGCAAATTTATTGTTCAATATTTTTTCCTCCTTGTTTTTCAGCTAGCAGTTGTGCTGACGCAGGTCGCACTGGGCCTTGATTTCTGCCTTGGCCTGGTCGGCTGCTTCCGGCCAGATTGGCTCTAAGCCCTGGTCCTTTAAGAAGCCTTCCCAGTCAGTAAAAATTTCCCCGTCTTCCTTGACGCAGGCCGGAATCCCCGCGTTGCCCTGCTCTTTGGCGTGAGCAAAGGCGGGACTGGCATCCCGCAAGCGCAAAAATTCCTTGAAATCCGGCATGGTGGCGAAAATATTGATAAATTCGTAGTCAATGCCATACTTTTTAAAACTGGCCTCACAGGCGATGCAGTCTGGACAGATCTTTGTCCCGTAAACTTTAAGCATGTTTTTTCCTCCTTTTCTCACTATCTTCTTATTTTACACATTAACTGCTTCCCTGTTCAATCAAAGTGCAAAAAAATAAGGCTGGTTGGCAAAACCTGCCTTATTTTTCAAAAATGCTAAAAATATCCTACTTGAAGAACCGCACCTGGTCCTTCAGCTTGGCTCTCAAGGGCAAGAGAGCCAAAAGGCACAGGAAGATGCCGCAGCTGGCGACCACGAACATGGTCTTGTAGCCGAAGAGGTCGATCAGGGTCCCGCCGAAAAGCGGACCAAAGGCCCGGCCGACCCCGCTGGCCACCAGGGTCATCCCCTGGTACTTGCCCTTGCTGGAATACGGCGACATGTCATTGACATAGGCCGGGATAGCGGAAAAGGCCGTTGATTCACCCAAGGTCAAGATCGACATGGACAAGACAAAGCCCGGGTAGGTCTTGGCAAAAATCAAGGTCAGCCAGGACACGGCAAACATGAAAATCCCAAAATAGATCTGCTGGTAGATGCTCTTGAAGATCCGCGGGAAGCGGGCCAGGATGAGCTGGACAACCACGATGATGCTGGCGTTGATCGTCCACAGGGTTGAGTAGAGGTGGAAAGGAATCCCCAGGCTGACCATGTAGACGGACAGGTTGGACTCCCAGTTCATGTACATCAGCCAGGTCACCCCCAAGGTGATGAAGAAGCCCATGGTCATCCAGAAGTTGGCCTTCGGCATCTTTTCCGCCTTCAGCGGCGCCTGGCCGGTCTCCTTTTGTTCCAGCCGGCGAGCATGGTAGGCCACGATTGGCTTGAACTTGAAAAAGGCAACCAAGGCC
>NZ_JBJEES010000149.1:0-5327 GCF_051873315.1 Lactobacillus sp. | reverse complement strand
GATGGAAGAACAATACCTGGCTATCTTGACTAACGATAAGTTCCGCCAGCTTTTTGCCTACGAATTGCCAAAACTGACGGTCAGAGCAGCCGCGCTTAACTGCGGAGCCTACTTCATGCTCACACCGGGCTTTACCAATGGAGCACCTGGCGCCTACTTTACCCCGGAAGCAGTCAAGGGAAAAGAAGAGATGCTGGACACGGAGAAGTACTTGACCCAAAACTTGCCGCCACTTTTCATCATGACCGCCAACCAGGACTTTTTGCACGATTCTGCTGTCCGCTTGGACGGCTACCTTTTGGCCAAGGAAATCCCGCATGAATTGCACATTTATGGCGACAACGACAACCCGCGCGGCCACGTCTTCCACTGCAACCAAAGAGACGACATCGCCAAGCAATGCAACCTGGATGAACTTAACTTCTTCAGAACGTATTTAAAGAAGTAACAGCATGGCTGAACTGGAACACGAACTGGTCAAGCCAACCGGCAACCTGCCTATCTGGCTGATGACTTTTCCCTTGCCAGATGGTGAAACGCCTAGCGAAATCCCGCCTCACTGGCATCAAGGAATCGAAATAAGCTACACGGTGGCCGGGTCAATCGACCAGTTCCAGATTGACGCCCAGACCTACCAGACCTCTCCTGGCCGGATTATCGTGGTTAACTCTCAGTCCGTTCACAGCATTGAGACTAACCAAGATGGCCAGGCCCTGTCCATGATCTATCCCTACAACTTCGTCTCTGGTCTTTTCCCGAAAATTAGCGAATTGGAATTTGCGATCAATGATCCAGGAACTTTTTCAAAAATGCAGCAGGCTGCTTACCAGCTCCTGCAAAAGAAGCTGGGGGCCATCTACGACTCCTGGTCAAGACCGGAAGATGATTTGCGGGAAATCAAGGTTTGCGCTTTAAGCCTGGAAGTGCTGGAAATCTTGCTGGAAGACTTCACGATTCCCCGCCAGCTGGAGCTGGGAAAGAAGCTCTTTATCACCCAAAGGATGCAGGAGATACTGGACTATATCTACGACCAGTATCAAACTCCAATCGGTTTAAGCGAGATCGCGGCTCACGCCCATATCTCTAAGGAATACCTGGCCCGCTTTTTCAAGAAGAACATGGGGATCACCGTTGCCGCCTTTCTGCGGAATCTGCGAGCCCGCGCGGCCAGGAAACTGCTTCTAACCGATCCAGGCACATTGGAAACGATCGCTGAGCAGTGCGGCTTTAGTGGTCTCAGGTCCATGAACCGGGCACTGGTTGAATGCTACCAGGAAAGTGCCAGCGAGATCAGGCAAAAGAACTCCAAAAACTTCAGACAATAAATAAACGCGCCCTTGCTTAATAGGACGCGTTTTCACTTGCTATTTTTGTCATTTTTGCACTGGCCGCGGGCCGATAATGACGTAATAAATCTTGCCAAAGTAGTCATTTTTGACCATGTGGGCCACGGCATGCATGTAGATCCGCTTATGGCTCTCTTTGGTGATGACATGGTAGTCAAGTTTAGCCAAACCTTCATCGCCGTCACCTACTTGCTCCTTGCAGGTCTTAACAGCTTGGTCATAGTCCTCTGGAGCAATCAAGCCCTTAACCTTCTGGCCTACATATTCGATAAACTCTTCCCTGCTTGAGCACTCCATGATCCTGAGGAGCTCATTATTGGCAAAAAGGATCCGCTCGTCGTCTTCCCGGTAGATAAAGAAGGCGCCAGGCAGGTTGACTGCTAGATCCCGCAGGTTGAAGCCCAATTGCGCCCGCCCTTCTTTCATCATATCTGGGTGATAGCCAGCCATTGCCCCTTTCCCGGTCATCTTGACGGCATACAGAGCCACATCAGCCTTGTACATCAGCTCTTCTCTAGATTGGCTTTGGTCAGGATATGCGGCAAAGCCCAGGGAAATCGAGTAGGGATAATCTTTTCCTTGGTAGTTGAAGGTCAGTTTTTGCTTAAAAAGCTTATTGAAAATCATCCGCCCTTCTGTCAGCGTCGTCTGCTCCAAAAAGACCGCGAACTCATCACCGCCATTTCTGCCAACCAGGCCGAGTTGACTGAAATTTTTCTCCAAAACCCGGGCAAAGGATTTAAGAGCCGCGTCACCTGCCTCATGGCCATAGAGGTCATTGATGTACTTGAAATCATCGATATCGATCAAGGCGCCAATTACCGGCTTACCTGTATTGTTCAGCAAGTACTTGCCGACTTCCCGATCAAAGGCCTGCCGGCTCATCAAACCAGTCAAATAGTCAGTGTCAACTATTTTGGTCAGTTTCCGGCCTCTTTCAAAATAATTGACCAGGATGGCCGCCAAAGCGGTGTTGATCACCACCGTCAAAATGCCTGTCAGGAGGCTGGATTTGATTTCCCGCGGCATCTGCCCGGCATCTTTTCTGACTGCCTCCAGCTTCCACGTGCATCCCCCCAAGCGGAAAGAAACTGCTGAACGTGGGCCTACAGTTTTCATGTTTGAGTCTAAGACATAATAGCTGTCATTCACTATATGTGTTTTAGACAAGCAGTGATAATAGCCCAGTTTGTCCAACTTCTTAAAGGTTGATTCAAACAGATCCTTTTTCTTAATCAAGGCAACTGAATAACCCCAGAACTTGCCCTTGATGAAAACCGGCTGGCAAACCGCAAGCGAATCCCGGCCCTCCCCAGTCTTGATTGGGCCAACAATGCCATTGATTTTCTTTTGCCGGCAATAGTTAAAAGCCGCCTTGACCTGGGGATCAGCCAGGAGGCTGGATTTTCCTCTTTCACTGGCCTTGTCCTGGTAAACCCGTTGGCTCTGCCCCTTGTGGATCAGCTGCAAAGAATAGATACCGTCATATCTCTTCAGCATATACTTGGCTGTTTTGGTAAAGACGGCCGTATTGCCTTCATTGCCAACAGTACCTGATTCAATGTTTTCAGTAACGTTTTGCCCCTCTTCCAGCTCCTTTTCAAAATAGTCACTTGCCAGCTGAGCGTTCAGTTCTGTCCGTGCCTGGTAGCGCTGGGCAAGGTTTTGCCCGGTCCTGTAGACATTAATACCAATGACCACCGCGCTAGTGAAGAACACAAATAGCACCACCAGCAGCTTGATCCACCATCTCTTTTTCATTACGCACAACACATCCAATATTCATAAGTCTTTTATTCTATATGAACCATTATTATCCTAAAAAAGCCTTTTGACAACCGGATCTTCTGTTTTCTATGATAATTTGCTGTCTATTTTATTGATATATCTTTATGCAGACAAAAAGCAGCTTCCCGAAGGAAACTGCTTTTTCGCTGTACCTAACTTATTTGTTTTTGAGAAGTTCATGGCAATAATGCAATTAATCCACAATCGCCTTAAAGTGATAAATTTTTGATGAGAAGTCTTGGTGGGGAACTGCCGGATCATAGAAACCCATGTTCATTAATTCGTCCCCGCCGTATACTTTCCCAGTCTCCAAATCTTGATACTTCTGATCCGGATTTAATCCAACGAGTTTTGTCTTGGTCAAGCATGGCTGCGCGTAAGACATAATATTAACAGTCGTCACGAGTGCTTCATTTTGATCATCACTGACAGTCATCCATGCTGCTTGATTGCCGTTTAGCGGCGCCTTCAAAGTATAGAACTTGCCAAATTGTGTCAATTTCCGAGTCTGCTTGTAAACCGCAACTTGCTCCTTGACTGCTTCCTTGTCTTCCTCCGACATCTTCGTCAAATCAAGTTCATAGCCTAAGTCACCACACATCGCCACTGCTCCGCGGGTACCAAAAGGTGTAATTCTGCCATTTTGCTCATTTGGAGAAACAGAAACGTGTGAGGTCATCATTGATTGCGGGTAAACAAGGCTGGTCCCGTACTGGATAACCAAGCGAGCAATCGCGTCGCTGTTGTCGCTAGCCCAGATTTGCGGACAATAGTAGGCCATGCCAATGTCAAAGCGGCCACCACCACCTGAACAACCTTCCAGCAGAATGTCTGGATAGCGGTCAACCAGCCGCTCTGCCAGGTCATATAGACCCAAAACATAGCGATGATATGCTTCGCCTTGTTGATCAGCCGGCAAGCCTGCCTGGTAGATATCTGACAAGTGGCGGTTCATGTCCCATTTGATGTAGTCAATATCGCCATCGTCCAAAATCTTGGTCATCTGGTCAAAAACATTGTCGCGAACTTCTTTTCTGCCCAGATCAAGCACATATTGGTTCCGCGATGGACTTGGTTTTCGGCCAGGAACCTGCATCAGATAATCGGGATGCTGCTTGTACAAGTTTGAATCATAAGAAATCATTTCTGGTTCAAACCATAAACCAAACTTCAAACCCTGAGCATGAACGTAATCGGCAAAATGCTTCAACCCCCGCGGGAACTTCTTCTTATAAACCTGCCAATCGCCAAGTGAACTGTTGTCGTCATCACGGTGACCGAACCAGCCGTCATCCAGAACAAACATTTCAATACCGAGTTTTTTAGCTTCATCAACAATTGGCTTCAGCTTGTCTTCATCAAAGTCAAAGTAAGTCGCTTCCCAGTTGTTGACCAAAATCGGTCGCTCTTGATACTTGAACTTGCTCCGAATAACCCGGTCTAAGATCAAACTATGATAAGTCTGGCTCATCTCGTTCAAACCATGAGCTGAATAGACCATCAGCACTTCTGGCGTTTGGAAGATTTCACCCGGCAACAGTTTCCAGGCAAAATTATACTCATTGATGCCTACGGCAACGTGAAGCTGATTCAACTGGTCTTTTTCCAATTCGAATTCATGGTTGCCGGAATATACCAGAGCAAGTCCCCAGGCTTCACCGCTAAACTCATCAGTCTTTGGCTCAACCAAAGCCACAAAGGGATTCATTTGATGGCCCGATGAGCCCCGGCGTGATTCAAACACGTGCCGGCCTTGCACCAAGCCACATCTTTGTGGATGGCGTTCATTAGCATGCGCGCCAGGCAAAGTAATGACTTCCAAATCCTGGCCAACCAGATCTATCTGCATGGAAGCAACTTTTTCCAGGTAGACATTCTCTTCGCCTTTATTGCATACCTGAACGCTGTGGGCAATCACATTCCGGTCGCGATAAATAGTATAAAGCAGATGGTATTTCAGTCCCGTTAGGTCATCGGTAAGTTTGATCGTTAAAGTTTCAGCCTCGTCTTCCTTTTCGACGTAAGCTGCTGGAAGTCCCTGAAGCTTGGGCTTGCCCTGCGCGATTTCATAACCAGTATAGTGTAAGAACAGGGCATTAGACCCATTAGACTGACGGACAACTGTTGCCGGTGAGTGGTAGTCCATCTCACCAGCAGTACTATATTCTTTCGGCAAGGTATCCCGGGAAAATG
>NZ_JBJEES010000148.1:0-5329 GCF_051873315.1 Lactobacillus sp. | reverse complement strand
ATAAAATTGTGTTAAACTAGCTAGCAGATGGAGGAAAATTATGCTGATGATATTCTTATTGCCGGTCTTTGGCCTGGCCGCCGCCTACCTGGTCAACTTGATCTGGCCCAAGGCCGCTTTTAGAGGCTACGACGTTATGCCTTTCTTTTTGATCTATGCCTGCCAGCTGATGACCAATTTAAAGGGCGTGCCTTCCTTTTTGCCTGCCGGCTTTCTGCTTTACTTCATATTGATACTGCTGGCCGCAATCAGATGGGCCATGATCAATAAGAACATTTCCCTGGGGAAAATGTTCCGCCAGTTCTGGTCCTATCTTGATGCCTGCAGTTTCTTTTGGTACTGCGGACTGCTTTTGGTCGTTTTAATCTGAATGAGAACTGTCAACCGCCCTTGGCGGCTGGCAGTTTTTTAATTTTTTCGGAAATCTGCTTGTGTTTTTCAGATATTGTGGTTTAAAGTGGGGATTTGTGGTAAATTGTTAACAGAAGGGAGGAGCCTGCCATGTTCATGGGCGAATACCAGCACAATTTGGACGCCAAAGGCCGCTTGATCATTCCGGCAAAGCTGCGCGAACAGATTGGGCCAGCCATGGTTTTGACCCGGGGCATGGAAGGCTGCATTTTTGGCTATCCTTTGACGGAATGGGCCAAGATCGAGGCCAAGCTGGCCAAGCTTCCTTTGACGAAGAAGAACGCGCGGAGTTTTACCCGGATGTTTTATTCGGGCGCCATGGAAGGTGAATTCGACAAGCAGGGGAGAATCAACTTGTCCCCCACCTTGAAGAAGCATGCCGGCCTGGTTAAAGAATGCGTCATTGTCGGCGTCTCCAACCGGATTGAAATCTGGGCCAAGGAGCGCTGGGAAGAGTATTCTGACGAAGCCAATGAAAGCTATGATGAAATTGCGGAAGATTTGGACGATATCGAGTTATAAAGATGGAATTTAAGCATACTAGCGTGTTATTGCACGAAACAATTGACAACCTGGCCCCTCGAAGCGGTGGCACTTACGTAGATGCCACCTTTGGCGGGGGCGGGCATGCAAGATACCTGCTAAGTAAGCTGGATAAAGGAAATCTGATTGGTTTCGACCAGGATCAGTACGCGATTGACACCGCCCAGAGCAATTTCGCTGACTTTTTAAAAGAAGACAGCCAGCCGCGCTTGCAGCTGGTCCACAACAACTTCAGTCACTTAAAAGAAGAACTGGATAAGCTGGGCATCAGCGGCATTGACGGCATCTACTATGACCTGGGTGTTTCATCCCCGCAGCTGGACCAGGCTGAGCGCGGTTTTTCCTACCGTTTTGATGCCAGATTAGACATGCGGATGGACCAGAGCCAGGACTTTGACGCCTACCAGCTGGTCAACCAGTATGACCAAAAGCAGCTGGCTGACGTTCTTTACCGTTATGGCGACGAGAAGTTTTCCCGGCAGATCGCCAGAAAGATCGTTGAAAGAAGACGGGTCAAGCCGATCGAAACTACTTTTGAACTGGTAGAGATCATCAAGGAAGCCATTCCGGCAGCAGCCCGCCGCAGCGGCGGACACCCGGCCAAGAAGAGCTTCCAGGCCATCCGGGTGGAAGTCAACCACGAGCTGGACGTTTTGCAGGCCTCTCTGGAAGAAGCCATCAGCCTGCTTAATCCCGGCGGCCGGATCAGCGTCATTACCTTCCAGTCTTTGGAAGACAAGATCGTCAAGAAAACCTTCAAGAAGTATTCAGAAGTTGAAATTCCCCGCGGGATGCCGGTTGTGCCCGAAGGGATCAAGCCAACTTTACGCCTGGTCAACCGCAAGCCAATTACGGCTAGCGAAGAAGAACTGGCGGAAAACAACCGGTCACACAGTGCAAAATTAAGAGTAGCAGAGAAATTATAAAGAGGACCACAATGGCTGGAAACACAGTTAGAAAATATAATTACGAACCAGAAGAGGAAGCCCGGAAAAGTCCTCGTTTGGTGGTTGACCCGCAGAAGGTGCCGTACTCAGCTTTTGAAAAGCTGCTGGCAGCCTTGGGCCTGCTTGGAGCAGCTGCCTTGATTACCTTGAACGTGTCTGCCAGCGTTTCGGCGACTTACGCCCAGCGGCAGTTAACCAATGTCAAGGAATCAATTACCAAGCAAAAGAACGCAACGGCTGACTTGCAGCAGGAAATTGGCGAGCTATCGTCAAATACCCGCTTGAACAAGATCGCCCAAAGTCAAGGACTGAAGTTGCGTGAAAATAACATTAGGACAATTCGCTAATGAAGAAGACCACTAATTTAAGAAAAATAAAATCCAGAGCACACGGCTATCGCTTTACAGTTGGGAGAATTCTAGAGCTAGTCGTTGCTTTGGTTTTTCTTTTTTTTGCTGGCCGCATGCTCTATCTGTCGATTTCCAAGACCATTGACGGCCAGGACATCAGTAAGAGAACTGCCGCGATTTACCGGCGCAACACTGTTTTGACGGCTAACCGGGGCACGATTTACGATAAAAACGGCCTGGTGATTGCCCAGGACTCCCACACCTACACGGTTTACGCGATTTTGGACAAGACTTATGTCGACTCCAATAAGAAACCGCTCTATGTCAAGGACAAGGAAAAAACAGCTGAAAAGCTGGCCACGGTTTTGCCAATTTCAAAAGCGAAAATCCTCAAGTATCTGAATCCAAAAAACAAGAACACCTTCCAGGTACAGTTCGGGACAGCAGGATCCGGTTTAACCTTGACTGAGAAAAAGAAGATCCAGGCCATGCACCTAACGGGGATCAAGTTCATGGAAACGCCGTCCCGCTTGTATCCAAATGGGGTTTTTGCCTCAAACGTGGTCGGCTACACGGTTTCAAAGACCAATTCCAAGAGCCAGGCGACGGAACTGGAAGGGGTCACGGGGCTTGAAGCCTACTTTAACAAGATCCTCAAAGGGACCAACGGTTATGAGACCAGCATGGTTGACTCCACGGAAAACCAGCTGCCAAGCGGGTCTCATTCCTACAAGGCAGCTAAAGACGGGGACAATCTCTACTTGACGATTGACTCTCAGCTGCAAAGCGCCCTTGAAACCTATATGAGCAAGGTGCAGAAAAACTACAAGCCTAAAGCCATGACAGCGGTTATTGAAGACTTGAAGACCGGGAAGATTCTGGCAGCCTCTCAGCGGCCGACCTTCAACTCCCAGACCAAGGCCGGGATCAGCAAGGCGGGCAGCAACCTCCTGGTCCAGTCCAGCTATGAGCCTGGTTCTGTTTTCAAGATCCTGTCTCTGGCAGCCGCGGTCAACAGCGGCAACTATAATCCAAATGCCTACTACCGGTCAGGGTCAATTACTGTTTCCGGCTCCACCATCTATGACTGGCAGAAGTCCGGCTGGGGGACGATTCCATACTCCCAGGCCTTCCCTCGTTCCAGCAATGTCGGGATGGTCTACTTGGAAAGAAAGATGGGGGCCAAGCTCTGGCGCAAGTACCTCAAGATGTTCCGCATTACCCACAAGACCGGGATCACCCTGCCAGGTGAAGTATCCGGCAGCTTGTCCTTCTCCAGTCCGGTTGACCAGGCGGTAACTTCCTTTGGTCAAGGGGTCACGGTCAACGTCATGCAGATGATGCAGGTTTACAGCGCCCTGGCTAACAACGGGCAGATGGTCAAACCGCAATTGGTGGAAAAAATTACCGATTCTTCCGGCAAGACGGTCAAGAGCTACAAGGTTCAGAAGGTCGGCAAGAAAATTTTTACGACCCAGACCAGAAAAGTAGTCATGCAGAATATGAAGAAGGTTCTGGATGAAAAAATCGGGACGGGCCACACCTACTACATGAAGGGCAAGGACTTCGGGGTCAAGACCGGGACGGCCCAGATCGCCAAGGCAAC
This sequence comes from Lactobacillus sp., assembly GCF_051873315.1. GTDB lineage: Bacteria > Bacillota > Bacilli > Lactobacillales > Lactobacillaceae > Lactobacillus. The sequence goes on along the minus strand of NZ_JBJEES010000148.1, from coordinate 1,472 downwards.
CGGCGGCTACATGACCGGGGACCGGAACTACATCTTCTCAGTCGTAGGGATTACCCCGACCGACAATCCCCGCTACTGCATTTACTTGACCATGAAGCAGCCAAGCCGTTTAGGCAGCGGGGCAGAAACCATCCTGGCCCAGATCTTCAAGCCGATGATGAGCCGGCTGGTTCTGTTGAACAAGGGTGACAAGTCAGCTTCAGCCGTGGTCAAGGTGCCTAAATTTACTGGCATGACCTACGCCAAGGCTAAGAAGACCGCGACCTCAAACGGCCTCAATCTGGTTCGGCTGGGGACCGGGTCCAAGGTTCTCAGCCAAAAGGCAGCGGCGGGCGAAACGGTATCCGTCGGCAGTACTGTCTTTGTTTTAACCAGCGGCAAGATCACCCTGCCAGATTTGACTGGCTGGAGCGAAAGCAAACTGGAGGCTTATGCCTCCCTGGCTGGAATCAAGCTGCAGCTGTCGGGCAGCGGCAAGGTCAAGTCGCAAAGCCTGGCTGAGGGGACAACTGTTAAATCAGGGACGAAATTGAAAGTAGAGTTAAAGGAGTAATAGATCGATGCAAGCAAGTTTGATTGCTTTTATGATTTCACTGGTATTAAGCGCCTTGCTTTTGCCATGGCTGATTATCTGGATGAGAAGCCACGACGAAGGCCAGCAGATCCGCGGTGAAGGACCAAAGTGGCATGAAAAGAAGTCGGGGACGCCGACCATGGGGGGAACGGTCTTCGTTCTTTCAGCCGCTGTGGCAACGATCGCCATCTGTGCTTATAAGGGCCAGCTGACCAAGACAGTCTGGATTTTGTTAGTTGCCCTTTTGGGTTACGGGGTTATCGGCTTCCTGGATGACGGCTTGAAGCTCTTTTTCAAGCGGAACCTGGGCCTTAGAGCCTGGCAAAAAATGGCCCTGCAGCTGGTCGTAGCCGCCGGGATCGTTTTGCTGGCAGCCAGTGACAACTTTGACTTTGGCCTCTACCTGCCTTTTGCCGGGGTGGTCAAGAACATGGCTCTGTTTACCTTGTTTGAAGTTTTCTGGCTGGTTGGCTTTTCAAACGCCGTCAACCTCTCAGACGGTTTGGACGGCCTGGCAACCGGTCTGTCCTTTATCGCTTACGGAACTTACGCCTGGCTGGCCTTCAAGAGCCAGAACTTTGGCGTTTTGGTCTTCTGTATGGCGGTAATGGGGGGCCTGGCAGCCTTCTTCATGTTCAACCACAAGCCGGCTAAGATCTTTATGGGGGATGCCGGTTCCCTGGCCCTTGGGGGCGGTTTAGCAGCGGTCAGCATCTTCTTGGGCCGGCCATGGTCCTTGCTTTTGATCGGGATCGTCTTTGTCTGCGAAACGGCCAGCGTTATTCTGCAGGTTGCTTCGTTTAAGACGACCGGCAAGCGGATTTTTAAAATGACGCCAATCCACCACCACTTCGAAATGCTGGGCTGGTCCGAATGGAAGGTCGACCTGGTCTTCTGG
>NZ_JBJEES010000147.1:0-5353 GCF_051873315.1 Lactobacillus sp. | reverse complement strand
TGGACCTTTTTTGTTAAGAAATTGAAACTATATTTCAACTAGCACCACGCGTATATGTTCCTTGTCAGTCAATACATACTCATACAAGCCCTTCGGATAAAAAGCCACCGCCTTGTTCAAGGACACCAGCATCTGCATCTGTTCAATATTGGAAATGTGCGCGCAGCTAGCCTGATACTCCTCTGGCAAGGTCGACAAAAAAGCCTGCCGCAGATAATGCGAATTTTCTTCTGGCATATAATACAAAACCGGCAGGCTGCCAATCTCCGTAAGTGGAAATTCCTCCAGTTTGCTTAACTGATTCAAATCGCTGACGCCCATGATCATCTCATTCTCATACACGTCCACGCTTGCTAACTCCGGATCATCAACCACCAGACCCGGATCCCCGTAATCCAGCACCGTCGCCAGATCCACCAGGCCATTGGCAATATCATTCAGCAAATGGTCGATACTTTCATGCACTATGCTCAGCTGCACTTTTTCATCTAAAAAGTCATATAGCTTCGCCCTCAGCAAAGCCCCGTCAAATGGCGAAAAATACCCGCAGATCAGCCGCTGCTTGGTCGTTGACTCGTAGCGCAAAGCATTAACGTTCACGCTAAACTTCTGCAGCATGTTTCTGACATATATGTAAAAATCCATACCAACCGGAGTGACAAAAATCTTGTTCTTCTCCCGGTCAAAGAGCTTCAACCCCAGCTCATCTTCCAGCTTCTTCATCATCTGCGACACCGCTCTTTGCGAGACAAACTCGCTCTCCGCCGCCTTCTGGAAGCTGCCCGCTTCAACTACCTTGCAGAACATCTTCAGCTTTTCAAAATCCATCGTTTCACCCTTTAAAAAAATCCACCCGAACTATCCGCTTCGCCTGTGCAAGCGTTTACTCTCTATTAATCTACCCCAAAAGCCTATATAGTTTCAAGTGTAAGTAATAGCAAGCAAGTTTTGTAAGGAGAAAATCATGACGATTGCAGCTAAAGACAAGTATGATGTAGTAGTAGTTGGTTCGGGCGCGGCAGGCCAAGCCGCTGCCTTGACCGCCCAGGAAAACGGCGCCAGCGTCCTCTTATTGGAAAAGGGCCGTACTACTGGTGGCAGTGCCAACTACAGCGAAGGGATCTTCGCCGTTGGCTCCTACCTGCAAAAGGAAAAAGGAATCGAAGTCTCTGGTACTGACGTTTTGAAGGAAGAAGTCGAATATTCCAAGTACAAGGCTGACTCCAGAATCTGGCGCAAGTACGTTGACGCCAGCGCGGAAAACGTTCAATGGCTGGCTGACGAAGGCGTTGTTTTTGAACGGGTTCAAGCAATGGGTGCCGGTGAAGCAACTTGGCACATCTACGAAGGCTTCGGCTATGGCGCCATCCACAAAGCCCTGGAACCGAAATTACTCAAGCTGGGCGGGGAACTTTTAACCTCTACCGCGGCTGTTGCCTTGAAGCTGAACGAAGACGGCAGCAAGACCATCACTCTTAGAGACGAAGCTGATGGCACTACTGAAGACGTTATAGCCAAGGTTGTCGTTTTGGCAGCTGGCGGCTACCTCAACAACAAGGAAATGATGGCTGAAGAAACTGACTATGACTTGAGCCGGATGATCCCTGTTTCAAGCGGCAAGGGTACTGGTGACGGCCTTCGCCTGGGCTGGAGCGTTGGTGGCCGTAAGTACGGCACTGGCATGGCCATGCTCTTTGGCGGCTACTTGGATGACCCAGACCAGCCTTACTTCAAGATGATGTCCAGCCAGATGAACGTCGCTGCCGGCCAGCAGCCTCTTCTCTGGGTCAACGAAGATGGTGAACGTTTCGTCGACGAATCCGTCATCTACAACTTCAGTTACGCCGGCAATGCTCTCTACACCCAAAATGAAGTCTACAGCATTTTGGACACCGGCGTGATTGAAAAGCTGGCTAAGGACGGCAACTACATGGGTCTGGGCGTTTACGTTGAACGCGGACAAAAGATGGACAAGCTGGCTGACGAAATTGACCAAGCTGTAGCTGACAAGAAGCCATTCATCTTCAAGGCTGACACCATTGAAGAACTGGCTGAAAAGACCGGCCTGCCAAAGGGACAATTGACTGAAACTATCGCCCGCTACAACGGCTTTGCCGCTAAGGGTGAAGACGAGGACTTCGGCAAGGATGCTGACTACCTGGTTGCTGTCGAAAAAGGCCCATTCTACGCCTTCAAGCTGAACATCGGCGCCTTCTGCACCATGGGCGGTTTAAAGGTCAACGTCAACAACGAAGTTGAAGACGAAAAGGGCAAGATTATCCCTGGTCTTTACGCGGCCGGCAACGACGCCAGCGGTTTGACTGGTGACACTTACGGCCCGAACATGCCTGGTACCTGCGCCGGCTACGCCTTCTACTCCGGCAGAAACGCTGCCCTTGACGCACAAAAATATCTGTAAGCAAATAAAAAGACTGCCTTTGGCAGTCTTTTTTCGTGCAGTAATACTTGCATCCCTTCCCCCAAAAATCTGCAGTAGGGATGCTTTTATCTTGCTTAATGCAAATCCTCGTATCCTGGCTTGGTCAAGACCTTAGCCGCGTATGAGCAGGTTGCCCGCAGTCTGACGCCTTTTTCCCGGGCGGCAGCAACAACGGTATCAACCAGCTTCCGGCCCAGGCCTTGTCCGCCATAAGCTGAGTCTACCTTAGTCGTCGTGATGATCCAGTGATCACCTTTGTCTTCATAAACACATTGGCCAATCAGCTTGCCGTCGTCATAAACCGCGGCACGCTTTTGGTCCCCTTCAAACTTGATTTCCATCTTATTCACCTAAAATTGCTTCTTCTAGCTCTTCAGCCGAATTTACGATCACAGTTGCCCCATGCTTTTGCAAAAATGGCACGCTTCTAAAGCCCCAATTTACCGCGATTTCATCCATTTCAGAATTCTGTGCAGTCTGGATATCGATTTCCGAGTCGCCGATGTAGACGCACTTGTCTCTTGGCACATCCAAGACCTTGACGCACTCACTGGTCATGTCCGGGGCTGGTTTGCGGCGGATCCCGCTTCTTTCCCCCAAGGCAAAGTCAAAGCTGTCAGGGAAAAGTTCTTCGACCAGGACTTGAACGGCTTCATTTGGCTTGTTGGAAACGACAGCCAGCTTGACGCCTTTTTGGTGGAGATTTTTCATCAAATCCAAAATGCCTGGGAAGGGACCAGTCTTAATCTGGCAGTGGTCAGCGTAGTATGGTTTGAAAACTTCCAGAACCCGGTTAACTTCTGCTTGGGTAACAGCTTTCGGGATCTGTTCATCCTTGGTGCCAAAGGCCACCAGGCTTTCCCGGCTGCTGCCAGCTTCATAGGCCAGGGCCCGGGTGACCGCCACCACAACCCCGCTGCCAAAGAAGTTCTTGATGTCTTCAACCGTAAAGTCATGCCGGTGACCTGTCTTTTCAAACGCGTAGTTCAATGCGCTTGTTAAGTCAGCGCTCGTATCTAAGATAGTGCCGTCCATGTCAAAAATCGCGGCTTCATATTTCATCAGTTTCACCTCGCTTTCATTATACCATCTGGCGGAAAAAATAGGCCTGCCCATATAGAGCAGACCTATTCTCCTCCCTGTTAGCGAGGGAAAAATCGCTTATTCGTCATCGCGCTTCTTGCGCCAAATTCCGCTTATGGCAGTGCCAACCGCGGTCAAGAGCAATCCGAGCCAGGAGAGCTGCTTGCCGCTGGCTTCGCCAGTTTGCGGCAACTCAGCTAACTGAGTCTTCGCCGTGTGTCCGGCTGGGCTTGCGGCTTGCAGACCCTTACCTGCAGTTTGGCCGGTTAAGCCAGGCTTTTGGCCTGCTTGACCAGTTGCAGAAACAGATGGCTTTTGGCCAGCTTTCTTGCTCTTTCCGCTTGTCTTTGGCTTAGTTGACTGCTTGCCAGGGGCAACGGAAGGATGCATGTCAAGCGATGGCACCAGGCGGATGACGAAGTTGTTTTCGCCATTGGTACTTGCAAAGACTGCCTTCCAGATGCTTTCAAGGTTGCTAGTTTCCTTGTACCCTTCCTTCAAAAGCGTTGCCAGCTGAGCCTTTGCTTGGGTAAAGTTGATGGCCTCATTTGGCTTGCCGCTGTCAAAATCAGCCATAAGCTTGATCGTCTTGCCAGTCTTTGCGTCGACAAAGGAGATCGTTGCTTTTTGCTTGTTCGGGTAGTAGTAGACGTTTTCTTGGCTGTCAGCATCCCCGTGGGTAACCTCACGGCTTGTGATCAAGCTGGTGCTTGGCGTGTAGTTGCTGAGCTCTGGCGTCTTTTGGCTTGTAAATTTGTTGCTGGTCCAGTCGCCATAGCTAGTCGCGCCGGTGACCAGGTCGGTCGTGACAGGCCGGGTCAGTTCAGCAGTTTGTTCAACCGCTTCAATGCCGGTTGGCATGTGGTAGTTGATCGTCCGGGTGATGGTCTTCTTTTCGTCTCTCTTAGCGTATGAGTGCACCAAGTGTGCTTCGAAGAGCTGGGTAGGTGCATCAAGGAAGATGGCGTAGGCAAACTTTCTGCCGGAAAGGTCTCTGTTGCCGCTTGCCGCGAAGAGGTAGCCCATGCGCACGTAGTTCAATAAGGACGCGTTAGCAAAGTTGAAGTCGATTGCTTCACCGGTCTTGCCTGCAAGGGATGCAGTAGTGAGCAGCCGGCCAGTCGTGTCATCGTAGATATTTACAAGAGCCTTTGGGTTTTCGCCCGTGTAGTAGATGTCAACCATTTGGTCTTGTGTTGAGCCATCTACAGAAATCTCAGCTACAGAACTTTGGCTTGCAATGTAGCCTGCAACTTCTGGAGTTGTTTTTGCGCTCCACTCACCGCTAGTCCATGGAGCAAAAGTCTTGCTCTGGTCTACGTTGTCGGTCGTAACTACTCTAGTCAGCTGAACTGGTTGAGTTACAGTCTCAACACCATCCGGCTTGTGATAGTTGATCGTACGAGTAACCGTCTTGGTCTCGTTTGACTTAGCGTAAGTGTGAACCAGGTGAGCCACGAATTCTTGAGTAACTTCGTCCGTGTTATCAAAGTTGGCTGAAGTGAATTGGCCGTTGGTCAGATCACCATTACCAACTTCTGCCAATGCGTAGCCCTTGTTTAAAAGGCTCTTCAGCGATGCATTAGGCTGACTGAAGTCGATCGCTTCTCCCGTCTTGCCCGCAAGGGATGCGGTAGAGATAGGTTTCCCGGTCGTATCATCGTAGATATTCACAATTGCAGATTGGCCATTTGCACTGTAGAAGACGTCAACCACTTGGTCTTGGGTTGAACCATCTACAGGAGTCTCGGCTACGGAGCTTTGTCTTGCAGTGTAACCGGCAATCTCTGGAGTTGTCTGTTCACTCCATTGACCACTAGTCCACGGATC
>NZ_JBJEES010000146.1:0-5423 GCF_051873315.1 Lactobacillus sp. | reverse complement strand
CATAATGTGAACCAGCCGGTATCAAGCGCACATTCTTCCACATTTCTTATAGCACCGTTCTTTTTTCAGTTAAATCAGGAATTTTTCCTTCTTCATGTAGAAGTGCTTGACGACTGTCGTCAAAAGCAGGTAGCAAACCAAGAGGCCAGCCACAATCCACAGGAATTCTTCGTTCAATTGGCCAAACTTCATGGCCCCGGCCAATTTTGAAAATGGCAGAACCGTGCCGAAGATGGCAGCCCCAAAGGTAGCCAGCATGACTGGGCTGGAAGCCCGTTGCTGGATGAATGGCAGGCGTTCGTCGCGCAGAGCGTGGATGACCATTTCCTGGGTCCAGAGGGATTCCACGAACCAGCCAGTGTGGAAGATGGTCATGAAGGCCAGCTGCCCTGCCGGTCCTAAGGAAGCGTAGCTGCCGCCGGTCAAAGCCGGGCAGATTACAAAGAAGAGGACGGCAAAGGTGATGACGTCAAAAATTGATGATGCCGGTCCAAAGTAGAACATGAACTTCGGCATGTTCTTGGTTGACCATTCCCGCGGCACATGCAGGTAGTCTTCAGACACGCTGTCAAATGGCAGAGCCAGGCAGCTGGTCCCGTAGAGCAGGTCCAAAATCAAGAGCTGCAGCGGCAGCATTGGCAAGAATGGCAGGAAGATCGAGGCGACCATGATGGACAAGATGTTCCCGAAGTTGGAAGACAGGGTGATCTTGATGTACTTCATGGTGTTGGTCAAGGTCTTGCGGCCGATGCGGACGGCATGCTCCAAAACACCCAAGTCCTTTTGCAAGAGGATGATGTCAGCTGATTCCTTGGCCACGTCGACAGCCGAGTCAACAGAGATGGAGACGTCCGCCTGCTTCATGGCCGGGGCATCGTTGATCCCGTCACCCATGTAGCCGACCGTGTGGCCATTCTTTTGCAAAGTAGCGATGATCTTGGTCTTCCATTCCGGTGACAGCTTGACGAAGATATCGCATTCTTCAACGATCTTGGCCAGTTCTTCATCACTCTTGCCGATCAAGTCCTTTTGCCCGTAAACCGTGTCGATGTTAAGGCCAACCTTCAAGGCCACGGCCCGGGTAACAGCTTCGTTGTCCCCAGTCAAAATCTTAACGGTAATGCCGTCCCGGTTGAGGCTGGCCAGGGCATTTTTGGCGCTTTCCTTCGGCGGATCAAGGAAGGTCAGGAAGCCGATTACGATCAAGTCGCTTTCATCTTCTACCGTGAATTCACCGACTGGAGACGGGTCAACCTTGTAGGCCAAGACGATAACCCGCATCCCGTCGCTGTTCAAGTCGTCGATGTCTTTAAAAATCTGCTTTTTTCTTTCTTCAGTCAAAGGCAGGGTCTGGCCGCCGATTTCCACCTGGCTGGATACTGCCAGCATTTCTTCGGCCGCCCCCTTGGTAACCAGGAGGTGCTCGCCGTGCTTTTGGTCAGAGTTGGCAACCACCACGCTCATCCGCCGGCGCTGGAAGTCAAAAGGAATTTCATCGATCTTGTGGTAGTCCCGCTGGATTTCGCTGGTATCCAGGTCGTCGTCAGCCACGTCGATGACTGCCTGGTCGATCAAGTCCTTCATCCCGGTCTGGTAGTAAGAGTTTAGGTAGGCCATCTTCAAAACCCGGTCAGTTTCCCGCATTTCCAGGTTGTAGTGCTTTTCCAGGATGACCTGGCCCTGGGTCAAGGTCCCGGTCTTGTCGGTGCAGAGAATGTCAGCTGAACCGAAGTTCTGGATGGAGTTCATCTTCTTGACGATGGTCTGGTGCTTGCTCATTTCCACGCTGCCCTTGACCAGGTTGGTGGTCACGATGACCGGCAGCATTTCCGGCGTCAGCCCCACCGCCGTAGCGATGGCGAAGATCAAGGCATCAGTCCAGTTGCCCTTGGTCAAGCCGTTAACGATGAAGACCAAGGGCGCGATGATGGCCGTCATGGTCAAAAGCAGCTTGGAGATGTTCTTGATCCCGGTGTCAAAAGTCGTCTCCTTCATTTCAGTGTCGGCGATTTGGGCCGCCATCTTGCCGAACATGGTGTGGCCGCCAGTGGCGAAGACCACCCCGCGGCCTGAGCCGGAAACGATAGTCGTACCTTCAAACAGGATGTTTGGGTAGTCCAGGTAGTTTTCCATCTTGTCCGGAGTTGGGACGAAGTTGGCGTTCTTTTCTGTTGGCGTTGATTCCCCGTTCAAGGAACTGGCTGAACAGAACAGGTCGGTACTGGACAAAAGCTTCATGTCAGCTGGAACCATGTCCCCGGCTGAGACGTTGATGATGTCGCCGACCACCACGTCCTTGGTCGGGATTTCCTGGTCCTTGCCGTCCCGGCGCACGTTAGTCGTGACTGAGACCATCTTCAAAAGGGACTGGACGGCGTTGGAAGTGCGGACGTTCTGGACAAAGGAAGTAATCCCGGAAACCAGCACCATGACCACCATGATGATGACGGTGCTGAGGTCCTTTTCACTTTGCGGGACGAAGATGTAGTTGGTAAACAAGGACATCGTCGCCAAGATGAGCAGGACCAGGGTGAACGGGGTCAGGAAAGCTTCGGCCAGAAAGTGCAGCTTGCTGGCTTGGTTGTTGCTCGCGATCTCGTTGGTCCCGGTCTTTTCCCGGACATTGGCTGCTTCTTCAGTGCTGAGGCCGTTGCTGTTGGTATGCAGCTGGGCCAAGGTCACGCTCCGCTTTTCCAGGGCAATTCTTGCAACCCGCTTTGCGTCTTCGCTGGCAGCTTTGTTCATTGTCTTGTTGAGCATAATAGTTCTCCCCTCTATGACAACTTCGCAAACGAACAAAAAAGTCCCCCTTACAAACCGTAAGGGGGACCTTGCCAAATAAGGCCACGCTATTGACTAATCGCTCAGCTTTAACACTACGTGACGTAAGCACATGCTAGCTACCTGGAAAGTGCCTTATTTCGACAATTTCTATTTAACCCGTTGGCATCTCTGGATGTTTCTGGGCGATAGCGTGTGTTCACGTAGGAGTCTCACCTAACAGTTCATTTGCTCTCTTTTCAACTTTACATAAAAGACTATACACGCTTAAAGCAAGCTTGTAAACCACTTTTGTGTAAAATTTACCTTGTTATTTAGTTTTTTCTGTGAAAAAGTCTTACTTTCTTGCCTGCCGTCTTATCGTATAGCGGAGGAAAATGATCACGGCCACGATCAAGACCAGCAAGGCGCACATGATCGGAACCCTGAGGTCGGCCGGCTTGATCACTCGGTTCACTTCTTCGCTGGACAGGTCAAGGGAGTCCTTTTTAAAGCCAAGGCTCTGGTCAATCAAGGTCACAGAAATCTTGAAGAGCTCCTGCACCCCTTCATTGAAGGCGATCGGGTCATCAGCCGTGATCTTGGAAGCCGTGTGGCTGAGGATATTGGACCGGACCTGGGCCGTGAACTGACTGTGCAGGTCGCTGCTGCTGTAAAGGTAGGCCTTCTTGGTCCCGTCTTTTTGCACGTTGATCACGATATAGAGGGTTCTGGTCGCCTTGCTCAGGCCATCTGGCTGGGTCTTTTTGGCATCCTGCAGGGTCTCGACGATCACGATCGGGTGCTGGTCAGACTTTTGGTACTTGGCATTCTTTTGGTCAACCATTTTCCGGGTATCGGAATTGATGATGCCGGCATTGTCCTGGACGAAAAAGCTGCTGGCCCCGGTTACCAGGGGAAAAAGGCAGACTAAGGCCAGGAGCCAGGCCAGCCTAGTCGCTGCCGTCTTCAAGTTTGTGTGCCAGTTCTTCGACGAATTGGCGGTCAAGCTTAATTTGTTCATAAGGTACTCCACTATCACGCAGCAGCTGAATGGCCAAAGGACTGTCGTGATAATCATAGTAATAGTTGATCTTGGTCACCCCGGCCTGCAGCAGGTGCTTGGTGCAGTTGTAGCACGGGAAGTGGGTCACGTAGATTTCCGTGTTGTCGGTTGAGACCCCGTTTTTCGCGCAGGAAATCAGACTGTTCATCTCAGAGTGAATCGTTCGCACGCAGTGGCCGTCGACCAGCTGGTGGCCCACGTCATCGCAGTGGTCCTGGCCGGAAACTGACCCGTTGTAGCCGGTGCTGAGGATCCGCTTGTCCTTGACCAGGACGCTGCCGACCAGGGCCCGGTCACAGGTTGACCGCTGGGCGATGACCAGGGCCTGCATCATAAAGTACTGTTTCCAGGGAATTCGCTTGCGCGTCATATTAGCCTCGGTTCTTGAAGTAGTTGAAGCCGATCGCGTCACGGACTTCCTGCAGGGTCTGGTCAGCCACCTGGTTGGCCTTTTGTGACCCTTGGTAGAGCATGTCGTAAACGGCATCCAGGTTTTCAGCGTACTTTTGCCGGCGTTCTCTGATTGGAGCCAGTTCAGCTTCCAGGACCTTGTTTAAGTAGCGCTTGATCTTGACGTCACCTAACCCGCCCTTTTGGTAGTCTTCCTTAAGTTGGGCAACGGTGTCCTTGTCCGGGTCAAAAACGTCCAGGTAAGTGAAGACGGTGTTGCCTTCAACCTGGCCTGGGTCTTCCACGTGGATGTGGTTAGGGTCGGTGTACATGGACATAACCTTCTTCTTGACCGTTTCCGCGTCATCAGACAGGTAGATGCAGTTGCCCAGGGACTTGGACATCTTGGCGTTGCCGTCCAAGCCTGGCAGGCGGCCCTGGCCCTTAGGCGGGAAGTAGCCCTTTGGTTCAACTAAGACGTCGACATTGTAGGTCCGGTTGAAGCTGCGGACGATTTCCCGGGTTTGTTCCAACATTGGCTCCTGGTCATCGCCAACTGGTACCAAAGTAGCCTTGAAGGCAGTGATGTCAGCGGCTTGGGCAACCGGGTAGGTCAAGAAGCCGACTGGCAGGGAGTCGCCAAAGCCCTTTTGCTTGATTTCAGCTTTGACAGTTGGGTTTCTTTCCAGCCGGGACAGGGTTACCAGGTCCATGTAGTCAGTAGTCAGTTCAAACAGGGCCGGGATTTGGGACTGGACAAAGATGGTAGACTTTTCCGGGTCCAGGCCAACAGCCAGGTAGTCCAGGGCAACTTCGATCAAGGAGTTGCGGATCTTTTCAGGGTTACGGGCGTTGTCAGTCAAAGCCTGGGTGTCGGCAATCATAATGTAGGAATCATACTTGCCAGTGTTTTGGAGCTTGACCCGGTTCTTCAAGGAGCCGATGTAGTGTCCGATGTGCAGCTTGCCGGTTGGGCGGTCGCCAGTCAAAATAATTTCTTTCGTCATTTTTCGCTTTCCTTTACTAGTACTAGTTTCTTGTTAATTCAATTTATTTCAGCGTTATTATTATCATTCTAGCAAAAATAACAAATAGATTAAACCACTCCCGCCGGGCCGGAAGAATCTTTTTGAAAAAAGTTTCCAAAAAGACTGTCAATAACTTGGGATAATGTCCCGTAAAATTTAAATTATTAGCGGGGAATTTT
>NZ_JBJEES010000145.1:0-5459 GCF_051873315.1 Lactobacillus sp. | reverse complement strand
CATATGTCCTAAATACCAAAATGTCAATTATAAATCAAGGTCGAGCCGATATTTTCTTGGTACTTCCTCGTAAAAGACATGATAGAGGTACAAGCCACTGGCCTGGGCGGTCTGCTGGACCTCCAGCCGGTTCTTGGCCGCGATCACCCGCTTTAAGTCGTGAACCGGCCGGCGACCATTGCCGATCTCCAGCAAGGTGGCCACCAGGATCCGGACCATGTTGTACAAAAAGCCGGTCGCGATAAAGTCCATGATCACTTCGTTGTTTTCTTCATCCAGGGCCACGTTGACATAGTACATGTCCCGGACTTTGTCCTCAATTTGCCCGCCGCTGGCCGCGAAACTGGTAAAATCATGCCGGCCCAGGAGGTCCTTGGCGGCTTCTTGCATCTTATCCACATCCACCGGATATGGATAATGGCCGGTGTAAAAACGCTTGAAGGGGTTCACGAAGCTGTCCAGGCTGACCCGGTAGCGGTACCACTTCCCCTTGACGGAAAAGCGGGAGTGGAAATCTTTATCCACAATTTCACAGTCGGTAAAAACCATATCCATCGGCAGCTGGGAATTTAGGGCCTTGATCATGTTGGCCGCCGGAATTTCCCGGCCTGGATAGTCAAAATGAATTACCTGCCCGACTGAGTGGACTCCGGCATCAGTCCGGCCTGACCCAAAGACCCGGACTTCCTGGCCCTTGGTCATCCGCTTGAGGATCTCCTCTACCGTCCCTTGGATCGTTCTTTGCCCCGGCTGGGACTGGAAACCATGAAAGTCATGGCCGTCATAGGACAATGTCAATTTGTATCTGCTCGTCATCAATGCATCCTTGTCGTGATCATCAAAATTGTCAACAGCAGGCAGTAAACAGCCGGAATTAGGTCCACCTTGCTCCATTCCAGAATCCGGTAGCGGGTCCGGCCATCACTGCCCTTGTAGCCCCGGGATTCCATGGCTGTGGACAAGTCCAGGGCCACTTCCAAAGAATCGATAAAAAGCGGCACCAGCATCGGGACCACTGACTTGGCCCGCTTGACCAGGCCGCCGTCGTTAAAGTCGGCGCCCCGGGACCGCTGGGCATTCATGATCTTGACCGTCTGGTCAAACAAGGTCGGCACGAAGCGCAAGGCGATCGAAATCACCAGACTGATCATGCCCACGTTGACCTTGAAGAGCTTGAGCGGCATCAGCATCCATTCCATAGCATCCGCGATTTCCAGAGGCTTGGTCGTCACCGTCATCACTGTTGACACCAGAATGATCATGGCAAAACGGATGAAGACGTACAAACCATTGATCAAGCCTTCGCTGGACAGGGTAAATATCCACCAGTGCCAGTAGACTTTTCCACCGGCCATGAAGAAGGTCTGCAGAAGAGAGGTAAAAACAATCAGCCAGATCATTGGCTTGACCCCGTCCCAAAAGACCCTGGCCTTCAGTCCCGTCGCGAAAACGCAGGCCAGGCCAAAGATGCTGATCACCAGATAGCTGACCCAGTTGTTGGCCAGAAAGATCATGATGATAAAGTAAAAAGTCGTCAGCAGCTTGGCCCGCGGGTCTACCCGGTAGACAAAGGTCGTACCCGGCAGGTAGCGGCCGATAATAATCTTACTCATGCTCTCCCCCCTTCAAGCTTTGGCTGATCGCATCCGCTAGTTCCGGCATGGTCAAAGGCTGGCCCGGCAGCTTTAAGCCGGCTGCCTCAAGTTTTGCGGCAAAACGGGCGCTGCGGGGTTCAGCCAGGTGGTGCTTTTGGAGCCATTCACTGTCTTTAAAAACTTCCTTAGGGCTGGCATGCTTGATCAAGCGGCCATGTTCCAAAACTAGGACGTCGTCGGCGTAATCAGCCACGTCATCCATGTTGTGGGTTACCAAAATCACCGTATGCCCGGCTGCCTGGTAGTCCTTAAACAGCTGCATCATTTCCAGCCGCCCCATTGGATCCAGGCCAGCTGCCGGCTCATCTAAACAAATGATATCCGGCTCGTAGGCCAAAACCCCAGCCAGGGCCACCCGCCGCATCTGCCCGCCAGATAAGTCAAATGGCGAATGCTCAATCAAGTCGTCTTTCAGACCCACCTTTTTAAGCCATTTTAAGGCCGCCTCACGGGCCTCATCTTCACTGAAGCCAAAGTTCCTTGGCCCATACTCAACGTCCTTTAGAATCGTGTTTTCGAAGAGTTGAGCCTCAGGGAACTGAAAGGCCAGGCTCACCTTGCGGCGCAGGTCCTTCAAGCCCTTATTGCCAGTCTCGGGGGTAATAGTGTAGCCCGCGATTTCGATCTTGCCGCTGGTGGGCTTGAGCAGCGCGTTAAAGTGCTGCATCAGGGTCGACTTGCCGCTGCCCGTGTGGCCAACCAAAGCGATGAACTTCCCCTCTTCCAGGCTGAAATTCAGCTGGTCCAGACCGATAGCTTCCAGCGGTGAGCCGGGGCTGTAGACGTAACTTACATTTTCGAATTTAATTGCCATAAGCTCTGAACCAACTTTTCCTCATCATCAATTTCATCCGGGAGCTCAATGTCCCGTTCCTTCAACAGCTGCTTGAGCCGGTAGACAAAGGGAATGTCCAGGCCGATCCGCTCCAGCATCTCCACCTTGGAAAAAATTTCCTCCGGCTTGCCCTGGTCCAGCAGCTGGCCATCGTCTAAGACCAAAACCTGGTCAGCCCCTGCTGCTTCTTCCAGGTCGTGGGTGATGGAAATAACCGTCAAGTCATTGTCTTCTTTGATCTTCCGGACCAGGTCCAAGATCTGCTCCTTGCCTTCCGGGTCCAGCATGGAGGTCGATTCATCCAGGATGATGACCTGGGGTTTGACCGCCAGGATGCCGGCGATCGCTACGCGCTGTTTCTGCCCCCCTGAGAGGTTGCTGGGCTCGCTGCCAGCATAATCAGCCATACCGACGTCAGCGACCGCCTGAGCGACGATTTTCAGCATTTCTGGCCGGGGGACAGCCCGGTTTTCCAAGCCAAAAGCGACATCGTCACTGACCGTGGCTCCGACAAACTGATTGTCAGGATTCTGGAAGACGATACCGACCTTTTCTCGAACGTCCCAAACAGTGTCAGCCCCCAGTTTGACCCCGTCAACCATAATGGTGGACTTATCCAAATCATCTGGTGCCAGCAGGCCATTGATCAATTTAGAAACCGTCGACTTGCCGGAGCCGTTATGGCCGATCAAAGCCGTCCAGCTTCCCCGCTCAATCGCGAAAGAAAGGTCAGACACCGCTGGCCGCGGGCTGTCTGGGTAAGTAAAAGTCACATGGTCAAAAGAAATAATATTGTCGCTCATCGCGTCACCACCTATTTGCTCATTTCCTTCTATTGTATCAAGTGACAGAAAAAAAGCGAAAAAAAAATCATCCATGAAGAGGGATGATATCGAACCATCTAAGCTAGACTAAGGTTTCCCCATCATCATCGCGCTTATTCTCGCTTTCATGAATAATTTCAAAAAGTATTAAATTTGCAGCTTGAGAATTAAACCAATTCCAAAACTACCATAGGAGCTGCGTCACCCTTACGAGGAACTGCCAGCTTCATGATCCGGGTGTAACCACCGTTACGGTCCTTGTAACGAGGAGCTACGTCGCTGAAGAGCTTTTGAAGTGCTGACTTAACAACTACTTCGTCGCCTTCTTCGTGGATATCAGCGATTTCGTTACGTACAAAAGCAGCAGCCTTTCTTCTTGCAGCCAAGTCACCGCGCTTGCCCAAAGTGATCATCTTTTCAGCAGTGCGACGTACTTCCTTAGCGCGAGCTTCAGTAGTGACGATGCGTTCGTTAATGATCAATTGGGTAGTCATTTCACGGAGCATAGCTTTTCTTTGACTACTGTCCCAACCTAATTTACGGTATGACATTAATGTGCCTCCTTTATTACAGACTAGTCTTCTTGACGAAGTGAAAGACCCAGGTCTGCCAATTTATTCTTAACTTCTTCCAATGATTTACGTCCCAGGTTGCGTACCCGCATCATTTCTGCTTCTGACTTAACAGTCAAGTCTTGCAGGGTGTTGATGCCAGCCCGCTTCAAGCAGTTGTATGAACGAACTGAAAGGTCCAGGTCCTCGATAGTCATTTCGAGCTTCTTTTCCTTTTGGTCGTTCTCCTGTTCTACCATAACTTCGCCGATTTCGGCAGCAGCGTCAGCTGATTCGAAGGCCTTGAAGTGTTCTACCAGAACACGAGCGGCAAAGTTGAGGGCGTCATTCGGAGCGATTGAACCATTTGTCCAAATTTCCAGGGTAAGCTTGTCAAAGTCTTCTCTCTTACCAACCCGGGTTGATTCAACTTGGTAGTTGACCTTTTCGATTGGTGAGAAAAGTGAGTCAACTGGAATGTCGCCGATAGACATTTCAGCAGTCTTGTTTTCGCTGGCTGGTACGTAGCCCCGGCCGTTGCAGACATCAATCCACATGTGCAGGTGGCCACCTTGAGCGATGGTACAAATGTATTGGTCAGGATTCAAGACTTCAACATCAGCATCAGCCTTTAAATCTTCAGCAGTTACCGTAGCTGGACCTTCAACGTCGAGTTCGATCGTCTTTACTTCTTCAGTGTAGGCTCTGAGTTCAAGCTTCTTCAGGTTCAAGATGATCTTGGTTACGTCTTCTTTAACACCGGGAACAGTAGTGAATTCGTGCAAGACACCATCGATCTTCACCTTCACCAAACCGGTCCCTGGAACAGAAGTCAGCAAAACCCGACGCAGTGAATTACCTAAGGTAGTACCAAACCCACGCTCCAGCGGTTCAACGACAAACTTACCGTAACTGTCTTCTTGATCCACGACGGTAATATTTGGTTTTTTAAATTCAATCATTACTGGGCCCCTTTCAAAACGCACGTCTCAAAGTAAGATTTTATTAAACACGACGACGCTTTGGTGGTCTAGAACCGTTGTGAGGTACTGGAGTAACGTCACGGATTGAAGTGATTTCCAGACCAGCAGCTTGCAGAGCACGGATTGCTGATTCACGACCAGAACCTGGGCCCTTAACTGATACTTCGATGTGGTTCATACCTTGGTCAATTGCGCTCTTAGCAGCAGCTTCAGCAGCCATTTGCGCAGCAAATGGAGTAGACTTACGGCTACCCTTGAAACCCAAAGCACCAGCTGAAGACCAGGCAACGGCGTTACCTTGAACGTCAGTAATCATAACTAAAGTGTTGTTAAACGTTGAGTGAATGTGAGCCACGCCACTTTCAACGTGCTTCTTCACACGACGCTTACGAGCAGTTTTCTTTGCAGGCATCAATAAACCTCCTTATATTATTTTTTGGATTAACGGCTTCTCTTAGCACCCTTGCGAGTACGTGCGTTGTTCTTGGTGTTTTGACCACGAACTGGAAGACCGCGACGGTGACGGATACCACGGTATGAACCGATATCAACAAGACGCTTAATGTTCATGCTTACTTCACGACGCAAGTCACCTTCAACACGGTACTTGT
>NZ_JBJEES010000144.1:0-21724 GCF_051873315.1 Lactobacillus sp. | reverse complement strand
TTCTGACAACGAATCTGAAACTGCTTTGCATTTTGCAAGGCAGTTTTATTTTTGCGCGTTTTGGAACTAACGTTCGAAAAATCGTGCTATAATTATGATAAAAACAGCAAGGAGGGGCAGGCATGCGCTTGGCGGAAGTAGCCGACTACATTCAAAGCAAATATGGAATTGAGGCCAGCTATGTCGACCTGGCTGGGCAAACCCTGGCCGCGGTCACGGTCCCAGGAGCAAACGAAAGCTTCGCCCTGCTTCTTAAGAAGGACGGCCGCGAAACGGTTGAACTGAAATGCGGGTCATTGGCTAAGTTTTTGGCTGCCCAGCCGGCTTTTGGGCCGGCCATCTTTATGCAGGATCCGGCCTGGATCAGCGTTGATTTAGCAAATCCCGATTTAAACGACCGCTTCTTTTACAAGACCCTGGATTCTGCCTACCAGAGTTCCCGGCCGCTGGAAGCGGTGAAAAGTACTGTAGAAGAAAAGAGCCAAGAGCATGAAATCTACCTGCTAGACGATGAGGGAGAAGACTTCCAAGAAGAAGTGATCCCAAAGCGGCCAGCCTTTTTCAAAGACAGCGACTTCGACCGTCTGCTGGCTGAGAAGGGCAAGCCCGTGGTTCCGGAAGGGATCAAGCAGATGCAGGAAAGTTACGACTATCTGGCTGTTCCCCGGCGGGAGAGCAATTTTTACCGGCAGGGGATGCTGATGGCCAATTATGAAGATGACTTTGGTAAAATGGTCCCAATTAACAAGCAGCGGCCAGTCTACCATGATCTGAATGTTGACCAGTTGCGGTCCTATTTTTCCTGGCGGACCAAGTTCCGGCAGGGCAAGTACAAGCCTGTTTCTAGCGCCTATATTTACCTTCTGGCCAGTGAATTGGTCTGTCAGATTGGGGTTAAGGATAAAGCCGACGGTCTGCGCCAACTGCGCCTGCTTTTTGCCAAGTGCGCGGAGCAAAAAGATATTTCCACCAGTTGGCAGCAAAAGCACATTCTGCAGAATTACCTGGTCTATTATGATTTTCCGCTTGATGAAGTCCGGCCAGCCTTTGAAGACGAGCTGATGCGGGGGGAAGTTTATCATAATCTCCTGTCTGCTGAAGCAAGCGGGCAGGAACTCTACCAAGCCATCTGCTGCTTGTCTTCATATTTGCCCAAGAACAATCCCTTGCTGAAAAAAGAGCCGGAGAAGTTTTATGAACTTTTAGCCCAGGTTTGGCAACAGGTCCGCTTGAACCCTTACCAGCTGCTCAAGCTTTTGGTGGGAGAAAAGACCACTTTTCCGGTAGAAATGTTTGCTGACACGGTCTTCTTCAGCCTTGATCCGGTAAAAGAGGCTGAGCTTGTTTTAGGCCCTGGCCTGGTCTACCGCTGCCAAGGCGGGCAGTGGAGTAATGAAGTCTACTGGCCTTCCAGCCGGCAGAGGCAGCTTTTGGCCAATTTCATGCATGAATTTGACCGCTTAAGCCGGCAGGCTTTTAAACAGGGGCGGGCCCTAAAAGAAAAAGACCTGCCCCCGGCTTTTAAACAGGCAATCGTGCAAGGAATTGCCGACTACCAGGAAATTCTGGCTGAAAGAACCCGGCCAAAGGTTAAAATCAACCTGGCCAGCTTGGACCAGATCCGGGCCGATGCCGCTGAAACCAAGGAAAGCCTGCTGACTGAGGAAGAGCGGCAGCTGGAGGCGGAAGAAGCTGAGATAAGTAAGCAAGTAACTGATTCTTCTGCTGCAGAAGAAAAGCTGACAAAGGACATCGATGAAGCGGCTGCCAGCGACCTGGGCTTAAACGATACTGAGCAAAAGCTCTTGCTGGCCATATATAATGATCAGCCCTACCAGGACTTTTTGCGTCAGCAGCACCTGCTTTTAAGCGTAGTCGTGGACCAAATTAATGAAAAGATTTTTGACGAAATCGGCGATGCCGTAATCGACTGCGATGGCCAAAAGGCGGAAATCGTGGAGGATTACCGAAGCGACCTCGCTGACTTATTAGGAATTGAGGAGAAATAGTGGAGCAAAAGAAACGGATTCCCAAGCGGATTGCCCAAACAGTTATCAGTTCACTTAAAGGCGGGGTAGTGCCTCGGATCGGCCTGCCCTATATTACAGTGGGCCGGAAGGCGGAAATCGCGGCCCTTTTACATGACGTCGACTTAGTCAAAGAAGGCGGGGCTTCCTTCCGCTTCGTCGTGGGCCGGTACGGGTCGGGCAAGAGCTTTTTGCTGCAGACCATCCGCAATTATGTGATGGACAGGAATTTCATCGTCTTAGACGCTGACCTGTCCCCGGAACGCCGCCTGCAGGGCAGCAAGGGGCAAGGTTTAGCTACCTACCGGGAACTGATCCAGAACCTGGCAACTAAAACCCGGCCGGAAGGCGGGGCCTTAACTTTAGTTTTGGACCGCTGGATCAACAATGTCCAAACGGCAGTAGCCAGCGAAATTTCTTTTGATGACCCCGGCTTTCAGACCGCTGTTGACCAGAAGATCGTCAGCCAGATTTCTTCTTTGAGTGAAATGGTGCATGGCTATGACTTCGCCCAGCTTTTAGAGCGCTACTACCATGCTTACCTGGCTGGTGACGAAGAGACCAAAGGAAAGGTAGTTAAATGGTTCAGAGGGGAATACCGGCTGAAAACCGAGGCCAAGCAGGACCTGGGCGTCAACATTATTATTTCTGACGAAGACTGGTACGAGTACTTGAAGCTTTTTGCCGTCTTCTTCCGCCAGGCTGGCTACAGCGGCATGTTCATCATGGTCGATGAATTAGTCAACCTCTACAAGATTCCCAACGCCATCTCTCGCCAGTACAACTATGAAAAGCTGCTCAGCATGTATAATGATGCCATGCAGGGCAAGGCCAAGTACCTGGGCATTATTATGGGGGCCACGCCGCAAGCGATCGAAGACCGGCGGCGGGGGGTTTACTCTTATGAAGCCCTCAGGTCCCGTCTGGCTGAAGGCAAGTTTGCCAAAGAAGGGCAGCGGGACCTGTATGCCCCAGTTATCCGCCTGGAGCCCTTGACCGCTGAGGAAATGCTGGTTTTAACTGAAAAGCTGGCTGACATGCATGCCAGCCTTTACGGCTATGAACGGACGATCAGCGAAAAGGATCTGGCTGATTTCATCAAGATTGAATATGGCAGAGTCGGCACGAGCAGCATGATCACCCCAAGAGAAATTATCCGGGACTTTATTGAGCTGCTGGACATTGTCTTGCAGAATCCTGGCCAGACCGTGCAGAGCCTCTTAACAGACGGGGATTTTGCTTATACTGAGCCAGACGCCGTCTCAGATGAAAAGACCAGCGATTTTGCTGAATTTACGATTTAAGATGTGCTAAGGGAAGTTTGTTTATGGATACTTTTTCCCGCTATGCTCCCTTCATCCAGGACTATATTTATTCCCGGGGCTGGGAGACCTTGCGGCCCCTGCAGACGGCAGCGGCCCAGGTGATTTTTGATACGGATGACAATCTGCTTTTGTCGGCTTCGACTGCTTCGGGGAAAACCGAAGCAGCCTTTTTTCCCATCTTGACAGATTTGGCGGAAAATCCGGCTGACTCCATTGCCTGCCTCTATATCGCCCCTTTAAAGGCCTTGATCAATGACCAGTATGACCGGTTAAAAGACATCTGCGAAGGCAGTGACGTCCCGGTTTGGCGCTATCATGGGGATGTTTCGTCTTCTCAAAAGCGGAAAATGTTCAAAAGGCCCCAGGGGGTTTTGCAGATAACGCCGGAGTCTTTAGAGAGCCTCATGATCAACAAGCACGCGGATATTCCCCGCTTATTTGGCGACTTGCGCTATGTCGTCATCGACGAGCTGCATTCATTTTTAAGAAGCGACCGTGGCGGGCAGACCTTTTGCCTCTTAGAGCGTCTAAACCGGCTGGCGGCCGTTAAGCCGCGCAGGATTGGCCTGTCAGCTACTATCGGGGATCCAGGGGCGGCTGGACAGTTCTTAGGGGCAGGATCAGGCCATAAGACCAGGATCCCTAAGGTTAAAAGCCAGCCCCAACGCTGGCGCTTGTCAATGGAGCACTTTTATAATAGCGGTGAGCAGGCAGGCGAGCATTCTGCCCTGCCGGCCCAAGCCGTTTTAGCTAAGGCCAGCGACCAGGCTCCAGAATTAGCTGATCCGGGTCTGGCCTATATTTTTAACCATACCCGTGGCAAAAAGTGCCTGGTTTTTACCAACAGCCGGGAAGAATGTGAAGCTGTTTGCCAAGTTTTGCGGCAGTATTGCGAATATAAGCACGAACCAGACCGCTTCATGATCCACCACGGCAACCTGTCCGCGGCTCTCAGGCAAGGGGCGGAGGACATCATGAAGGATGAAGACGCCAACGTTACGACCTGCGCGACGGCTACGCTTGAACTGGGCATTGACGTCGGCCAGCTAGAGCGGGCCTTTCAAATTGAAGCGCCCTTTACGGTTTCCGGCTTTTTGCAGCGGATGGGGCGGACCGGCCGGCGGGGCAACCCGGCAGAAATGTGGTTTGTCATGCGCGAAGAGCAGGCCGAAAGCCGGGCCATGCTGCCGGTCTTGATTCCTTGGTCACTTCTGCAGGGGATTGCCCTGGTTGAGCTGTATTTACAAGAGCGTTGGGTTGAACCGCCAAGAGACCACCAATTGCCTTACAGCCTCCTTTACCACCAGACCATGTCCACTTTGATGGCCGGCGGGGAGATGAGCCCGGCAGAACTGGCCTCCCGGGTCTTGACCCTGTCCTACTTCCGCTGGGTCAGCCAGGATGACTATAAAGTTTTGCTCCGCCATCTGATCAAGACCGACCAGATCCAGCTGACGGAAAATGGCGGTTTGATCGTTGGCCTGGCTGGCGAGCGGGTTACCAACAATTTCAAGTTTTACGCCGTTTTCCAAGAAAATGAGGAATACAGCGTTCACGCTGAGTCTGAAGAACTGGGGACGATCGTCAAGCCGCCGCCCTTGGGGGAAAAAATCGCCATTGCCGGCCATGTCTGGGTGGTTGAAGAAATCGACCGCCGCCGGCGGCAGGTCTATGTCCACCAGGTCAAGGGCCGGATTCCGGCTTACTTTGGGGATGTAGCGGGCGACATCCATCCCAAAGTCCTCCAGCAGATGAGGAAGATTCTGGCAGAGGAGCGTCAGTATCCTTACTTGATGAAAAACGCGGCTGCCCGTTTGAGCGAAACCAGGGCAATGGCGCAAGCGGCCGGCCTGCCAGGTAAGCAGCTGGTCAATTTGGGAGCTAAAACCTACTGCCTGTTCCCTTGGACGGGTTCTTATGCCTTCCTGGCTTTGGAGCGCTTCTTGCGCCTTAAGTGCGCAAGCCGCTTAGGGCTGAAGAATTTTGACTCAGTCCGGCCCTACTACATCCAGTTCAGCATGGATGTCAGTGAAGGAGACTTTTACCAGATTCTGGCTGAAGAAGCCGCGAAAGACTTTGACCCCTTGGACCTGCTCTATCCTAAGGAAGTGCCAGTTTTTGACAAGTATGACGAATACCTGCCAGATGATCTGGTCAGAAAAGAATTTGCCTATAGCGTCCTGGATTTGGCTGAAATGCGGCGGGCAATCGGAGAGATTACGAGACAAGAGGGCTGAAAAAGATGTACAATAATGTCTAATAATCAAATCTCGATTTTTTAGAAAGGAAATTTATGTCAGTAAGCAAGCGTCCGATTTCCAGTTTTCAAGAATTAGAAACAGCCGCTGATGACAGCGATGAGATACATTTTAAGTTAAACGGCCAGCAGTGGCTTTTAGTTGATGATGGCAATCCTTTGACTCCAGAAAGCAAGACCTTGATCAACTGCGACTTGCCGGAAGAGCAGCAGTTTTTTGCCAATACAGAGGAATTTCTGGCCTGTGAGATTGGGGGGCAATCTTTAGCCGCCTGCTGGCCCCAGATGAGCGAGGTGGCCATTTGGAGCGTGCAATTTGAGAGCTTGGAGGAGTTTGTCCAGGCAATCAAAGATGGCTGCGACATTCAGTTCTCTCTGGCAGGCCGCCAATACAGTCTGGGCCAGTCCAGTGAGCGGAAGGTTTACCGGCAGCTGACCTGGCGCTTGGAAAAAGGCGGGCAGGTGAAGGTAAAAAAATTTGCTGACCTGGACCAGCTCTTAGCCTTTGAAATTGCTGGCAAAAGCTTGGGCAAGCAATGGTCAGCCATGAAAAATGTCGACTACGGTTGATTTTAATTTAAATTTTTTCGAGGATAAAAACTCCAGGAAAAGGCTTTACTTTTCTGAAATCATAATTTTTCAAGCTTTTCACTGGGTCTAACTTAATAAAATAAGAAAAATAGACTTTTAATATAAACAAAAGAAACTTCCTTGATTATCGGGTATAATGTTAAATAGATCCTATATGATAGAAAGATGAAAAACATGAAGAGACAGCCGCAAATAATTAAGAGAATCATCCAGGCCTTGGCTTTGAGCCTGCTGCTTTTGCTGGCGACCAGCCTGACTGCTTGTTCCAGCAAGCAGGAGAGCAGCTATGCCCGGGCCAAGCAGTCCAAGCAGATTACCTGGGGGGTCCGGCCGGATACGAAGCTGTTCGGTTTGACCAACATCAAAACCGGCAAGATCGAAGGTTTTGAAATCGACCTGGCCACGGCCATTACTAAGCAGATCTTAGGGCCTAAAGGCAAGGCTGTCTTTCGGCCGATCACGGAAAAGACCCGGATCACGCTTTTGCACAACGGCTCCCTTGATGCCGTCATTTCAACCATGACCATCACCAAGGAGCGGATGAAGGTAATTGACTTCTCAGACGTTTACTTTAACGCCAACGAATCGATGATCGTCAAGAAGTCCAGCAAGATCAGAACGATTGCTGACCTTAACAAGAAAGGCGTTGTCGTCATTGCCATCAAGGGGACCGACGTGGCCAATCAGGTGGCCAAGCTGGCACCAAAGGCCAGCGTCAAGCAGTTTGACGATTATGGTTCAGCCTTCAATGCCTTAAAGGCAGGGCAAGGGGACGTCATGATCGACGACAACGGGATTCTGGCCGGCTTGATTGCTGACACGCCGGAATTCACCTTGACCAAGGCCAGTTTGGCTGAGGAGCCTTACGGTATCGGGGTTGAAAAAGGGCAAACCGAAATGCGCCAGGCCATTAATAAGGCCTTGAAGAAGCTGCGGGCCAGCGGTAAATATGACCAGCTGGTTAAGAAGTGGTTTGGTAAGGTCTCCGGCTTTGACGTCAAGCAGGCAGAAAGCCAGAAGGTCAAGATTCAATAAAGAATCAGAATAAGACAGAAAGCAAAAAAGCTAGGAGCGTCAGCTCCTAGCTTTTTTGCTAGCACGTAAAATTTTTGATTTTTATTTTTAGTCTTAAAGAATGGCGCCGACAACGATGAGGCAGAGGCCTGCAAGCGTAGCGACCAGTTCTTTGCCTTGCTTGCGTTCACCTAGCAGGGTCATCCCGCCGATAGTGGAGATGATGACGCTCAGCTGCCCGTAGATAAAGGCGTTAGTCACCCCATTGACTTGCGCGGAGATGATGTAGGCGTAAGCGGCAATACCGAAGCTGATCCCGGCGAAGAGGTCAAGGTAGCTGGCCTTTTCCTTGAAGGCAGCCTTGTTGCCGCTGAAGGCCAGGTAGAGCACTGAACCCAGCAGGATCCCCAGGGTTTGCGGCAGGAACATTGATTCAGCATCAGCCGTAATAGTCTTAGGGAAGGCGGAGTAGGCCAGGTAGCCGACCGTGGTCAAGACCAGGAAAAGAATATCCTTGTTGGTAGTCTTCTGGCTGAAGTCGTCGCCTTTTTCCGTGTAGGCGGTCAAGACAACGCCGACCATGATAATGGCCAGGGCGATGATCCCGAAGATGAAGTCGTTGCTGGTCTTCCATTCACCGAAGATCAAAGCCCCGATGATGGTGTTGCCGACCAGCTGCAGGCCAGTTGAGATCGGCATGGTCTTGCTGACCCCGATCCGGGTAAAGGAAATGAACTGGCCGATTTGGCCGATGGTCCATAAAGCACCGGACAGCAGTGACAGGAAGAAGACCGGCATGGACATGGCCGGATGCTGAATTAAAGTCACGATAATGCCAACGATAGTGGCACCCATGCCGACGCCGAAGATTTGGTTGGCCGGCTTGCTGTTAGGAACCTTGTTGACGATCCATGGCATAACCCCCCAGCCAATGGCTGGCAGTAAAGCAATGATGATATTCATTAATTGAAAACCCCTTTAACTAATAATTTGTCGAATAGTTACTAGGTTAACGGAGTTTTAGGAAAATAGCAATAGAAAACGCTATGAAAATGTCAACCGTTTTCAGAAAACGGTTAAAATAAAAAGATGATTTGCATAAAACAAAGCACCTTTTTCAAAAAATATTAGTCAATATCAGTCAATATTGGTCACTTACCGGCAATAATGAATTAATCAATATTTGTTCTGTAAAGGCCAACAACCTTGCCTAAAATCTGCACATGGTCCAAGATAATTGGATCCATGGCATCATTCTCCGGCTGCAAGCGGTAGTGGAGGTCTTCTTTGTAGAAGCGCTTGACTGTTGCTTCACCGTCATCGGTCATGGCGACCACGATTTCCCCGTTTTGGGCCGTGGTCTGCTTGCGGACAATGACGTAGTCACCGTTCAAGATACCGGCATTGATCATTGAAGTGCCGTGCACCCGGAGCATGAAGAGCTCACCAGCGTCACTGGCCAAGTTCGGCGGAAGCGGGAAGTAGTCTTCCACGTCCTGGACAGCCAGAATCGGCTGTCCGGCGGTAACAACGCCGATCACAGGGATGTCTTTAGGCTTGATACCCAAGGCGTCCAGGCCGGCATGGGTGATTTCCAAAGCCCGGGGCTTGGTGGCGTCCTTGATGAGGTAGCCCTTGCGCTCCAGTCTGGTCAAGTGGCCGTGGACGGTGGAGGTTGAGGACAGGCCAACAGCAGCGCAGATTTCCCGGACCGTCGGCGGGAAGCCGCGGTTTTCAACGGTATCATAGATGTATTGCAGAATTTCTAATTGTTTCGAGTCATGAGTTGCCATATTTTTTACCTTCGTCAAAAATCTTATTGTCGGTTATTATTTATTTTAGCAAATATTCGGAGAGTTTGCAAACAGGCGTTCTAGGCTTAAAACTTTTTTTATTTTTACAAAGCGAGTACACTATTCATATCACGAGAAAGGTGGCTATGTTTATGGCAGAATCAGATCAAGTAAGACAAAGAATCAATGAATTGTACAAGAAGAAGCAGGAAAGCGGCTTGACGGAAGCAGAAGAAGCCGAACGCAAAGAACTGCACAAGAAGTTTATCGCTAATTTCCGGGCGGGCTTCAGGCAGCAGCTGGACAGTCTGGTGATCGTCGATGACAAAGGCAAGGACGTCACCCCAGAGAAAGCCAAGCAGATTCAGAAGGAAAAGGGCCTCAGATAGGAATTTTTTCTTTAAAAATGGTCTGAAGTTTTGTAAGATAGTATTTGTGTGACTAACGAATACTATCCGCTGAGGCGGATAACAAATTAAGACCAATGGAGGTTTAGCGATAATGAATTTAGGTTTGGCGATTTTCTTGATTATTTTGGCAGCTCTTCTGGGTGCGGTTGCCGGCTTTTACGGTGCCCGGACTTACATGAAGAACTACTTTAAGAAGAATCCCCCAATTACCCGGGAAATGGTTGAAACCATGATGTCACAAATGGGCCAGAAGCCTTCAGCCAAGAAGGTCAACCAAGTGATGAACATGATCAAGCACCAGTCAGCCAAGAACTAGGTTTAAGAGGCAAAGAGCGCTAGGGGAGTCCGGGCGCTCTTTTTTTGCGGGCTAGGGGAATTAGAAAAAAAGGTGAAAATGATAGAATTAGGATAAAAAGAAGAAGCAAAGAAAAGAGGGAGGAAAAAATGGATACTTTCAGCAAGCTGGGCTGGTTCTTTAAAGCCCACCGCAAGCGCTATGCCCTGGGGATCACGGCTCTCATCTTGACCTCGGCAGCCAACTTGGTTCCGCCGCGGATCCTGGGCATGATGGCTGATCAGCTGGACACGGGAAAAATCAGCTGGCAGCAGTTTTTTGGATTTGTTTTGGCAATTTTGCTGGCGGCTTTGGCTCTGTACGTTTGCCGCTATTTCTGGCGCAAGCAGATTTACGGCGGGGCGGCAATTTTGGAAAAGGAATTGCGGGGCCGGCTCTTTTGGCATTTTCTGCAGATGGACCGGACCTTCTTTCAGCGCTACCGGACCGGGGACTTGATGGCCCGGGCGACCAATGACGTCCAGGCCGTCCAGAACGTGGCCGGTGACGGAATCTTGACCTTGATCGACTCGATTTTTACCGGGGGGACCACCTTGCTGGCCATGATGATCCTGGTAGACTGGCGCTTGACCCTGGCTGCCATGCTGCCTTTGCCGCTTTTGGCCTTCTGTGCCCGCTACTTGGGCGACCGCCTGCACGATGCATATATGGATTCGCAGGCGGCATTTTCGCGCTTGAACAACAAGACCCAGGAATCCTTGTCTGGGATTAAGGTCTTGAAGACTTTTGGCCAGGGAAAAGAGGACGCTGAAGCTTTTAACAAGATGACCTATGAAACGGTTGACATCAATAAAAAGGTCTTCCGGATCGACTCACTTTATGACCCGATGATTACCGTGATCATCGGCATCACCTACATTATCACCATTATTTACGGGGGCCGGCTGGTGCTCAGCAAGACGATCAGCCTGGGTCAGCTGATTTCCTTTGTTTCTTACATCGGGTCCATGGTCTGGCCAATGTTTGCCATCGGCTACCTGTTTAACGTTCTTGAGCGGGGGAGTGCCAGCTACGACCGGATCATGACCCTGCTCAATGAAAAATCTTTGATCGTGGACTCTGATTCTATGGACAAGGAGCAGAAGCTGACCGGAGACTTGCGTTACCACGTGACCAGTTTTGCCTATCCGGATGAACCAGACAAGAATGCCTTAGGAGCCGTTGACTTTGACCTGAAAAACGGGCAGACGATCGGCCTGGTAGGCCGGGTCGGGTCAGGCAAGACGACCATTATCCAGCTTTTGATGCGGGAATTTGACAACTATAAGGGCCGGATTACTTTTGCCGGCCACGACATCCGACAGATCCCCCTGGACGTCTACT
This sequence comes from Lactobacillus sp., assembly GCF_051873315.1. Taxonomy (GTDB): domain Bacteria; phylum Bacillota; class Bacilli; order Lactobacillales; family Lactobacillaceae; genus Lactobacillus. The sequence continues at coordinate 10,629 of NZ_JBJEES010000144.1, read as the reverse complement.
TGAAGGAAATTTCCTATGTTCCGCAAAACAACTTCCTGTTCTCCATGTCGGTAAGGGACAATATTGCCTTTGCCAAGCCGGATGCCAGCCAGGAAGAGGTTGAAGCAGCAGCTAAAAAGAGCGCCCTTCACGACGATATCCTGGCCTTCCCAGATGGCTACCAGACCATGATCGGGGAAAACGGGGTTTCCCTATCCGGCGGGCAAAAGCAGCGGATGTCGATTGCCAGAGCGCTTCTGCATGACAGCGAAATCTTGATCTTGGACGATGCCTTGTCAGCGGTTGATGCCAAAACGGAGAAGGCAATTCTGACTAAGCTCCGCCAAGAGCGGGAGAAGAAAATTACCGTCATCGCTGCCCACCGCTTAAGCAGTGTGATGGATGCCGACTTGATCCTCGTTATGCAAGACGGACAGGTGGCAGAAAGAGGAACGCATGAAGAATTGCTGGCCAAGGGCGGCTGGTATGCCCGCATGTGGCAGCGGCAGGAACTGGCCCAGAAAGTAGGTGAAGATGACGATGAATAATGAAGACTTCCAATCAGTCTGGCAGCAGCCGATTTCAACCAAAGAGCAGGGGCAGATTTTAAAGCGGCTCTGGACTTTTGTCTGGCTTTACAAGGCGGAATTATTGACTGCCGTCTTAGGGATGGTGGCTGTTTCCGCTATCAATATGCTCCTGCCGACCTGGCTGCAGTATTACATGGACCATTATCTAAAAAGCGGCCAGGTTGATTTCAGCACGGTCTATTATGTCGCCTTGATCTATGGCATTGGCGTGGTATTTAAGGCGGTCTTTCAGTTTACCTATGAATATCTTTATGCCTTAGCCGGAGAAAAGGCCTTGGAAAAGGTCCGCCGGGTCCTTTACGCAAAAATCCATACCCTGGGGATGCGGTATTTTGACCAGACTCCTGCCGGGTCGATTTTATCCCGGGTAACCAACGACACGATGACCTTGGGCAACTTTATGCAGGTTTTCTCTGCCTTTTTGTTAGGGATCGTGTCCATGGTAACTGCCTTGATTGCCATGTATATGGCTGATCCGGTGGCCGCGGCAATCGTGACGGCCTTTATTCCACTTATCGTTGGGGCAATCTGGCTTTACAACCGGGTCAACTCCAAGACCTATCACGAATACCGGGCCCGCAACTCCTTGATCAACACCAAGCTGGAAGAAAGCATTGCCGGCATAAACGTAATTCAGCAGTTCCGCCAGGAAAAGCGGGTTGATGAAGACTTTGAAAAAATCAACAGCCAGCAGATGCAGACCCGCTTCAAGCTGATCAGAACCAATGGCTTGCTCTTGTCGCCATTTACGACCCTGCTTTATTCTCTGGCCCTAACCTGCGTTTTGGTTTGGTTCGGCTATCCCCTCCGGGCAACTTTTGTCCCGGCCGGGATGATCTATGCTTTTGCCAACTACGTGCAGAACTTTTTTAACCCCTTGTCAGACATGATGAATTCTTTAACTTTCTTCACCGACGGGATCGTGGCCGGCAAGCGGATCTTCAAGATTTTGGACCAGGAAGAATATGAACCTGAGCAAAAGGAAAAGGCGGACGCTAAGATTACAGAAGGGAAAATCGAGTTCAAGCACGTGTCGTTTTCTTATGACGGCAAGCACGATGTTCTCCACGACGTTTCCTTCACCCTAAATCCAGGTGAGACTTTGGGGATTGTTGGCCATACTGGGTCAGGCAAGAGCTCGATCATCAATGTGATGATGCGGTTTTACGAGTTCCACGATGGCCAGATCCTTTTGGACGGAACCGACATCCGGGACTTTTCCAAGGCGGAACTGCGGCAAAAAATAGGACTGGTTCTGCAGGAACCCTTCATGTTCTACGGGGACGTGGCTTCTAACATCCGCTTGTATAATGACAAGATCACGGATGAGCAGATCGAAGAAGCGGCCAAAACCGTCCAGGCTGACCGCTTTATCGAAAAATTGCCCGGGAAATACCAGGCCAAGGTCATCGAAGGAGGGTCGGAATTCTCCAGCGGGGAAAGACAACTGATTTCCTTTGCCCGGACCCTGGTAACCAATCCCAAGATTTTGATTTTGGATGAAGCTACCGCCAACGTGGACACGGAGACAGAAAGCTTGATTCAAATGGGCCTTAAAAAGCTGCGCCAGGGCCGGACCACCCTGGCTATTGCTCACCGCCTGTCGACGATTGCTGACGCTGACCAGATCATTGTTCTGGACAAGGGGAGAATCGTCGAACATGGCAAGCATGAGGAATTGCTGGCACAGAAGGGCTACTACTATGACCTTTACACCCTCCAGCAAAACCGGGAAAAGTAAAATTGAATTAAATTAAGCTAAAAGCAAAATAAGAGCGCGCCCAGTGGACGCGCTCTTTTATTCTAATCCGGCAAGCTGGAGATTTTTGACGAAGGGGAGTTTTTTCAAATCGCCCAAAAGGGTATTAAGGTCACCCTCAAGGCCTGCCAAGTCCAAGGACATTAAAACGCTGGCGTGACTGGCCAAAGGAATGGCCTGGGAAATGGTCAAGACCGAGGCCTGGTGGTCAGTCACGCAGGTCAAAACCGCGGATAGGGCCCCGGGCTGGTCGGCTAAGAGCAGGGATAAGACCGCCTGCTGGCCCCGGGAAGGGTCTTTAGCTCTGAAAACATAGTCTTTATAGCGGTAATAAGTGTTGCGGGAGATGCCGACGCGTTCAGTTGCCTCGGTAACGGTGGCTGCCTCCCGGCTGTCCAGCATTTCCCTGGCCGCTAGGACCTTTTCCAGATAGTCGGGCAGGATCTTTTTATGTACGTAAAAATAGTCGGCCATGGCCAATCCTCCTTTGACATATTGCTTTAATTTTTGTTTAATAATAAGTGACTTTCCCCTTGTCAGGCCTTGCGGATAATGATACTATGTTTTTAATTCAAAAACAAGTGTCCCTGTATTAGAAACAACGGAGGCGGGTATGCAAATTGCGATCTTAGGCCGCGGAGTGGTTGGCGGCGGTATTGTCAAGCTGGTTGAAGAGGCGGAAAGTCCGCTTTTGCAGAATGTGAAAATTAAGAAGATCCTGGTGCACCGGGATGAGCAGATCTTAGATGACCAGCACACGACGGACTTTGAGGAAATCGTGGATGACACGGAAATTTCAGTGGTTTGCGAGTGTATCGGAGGCCTTGAGCCGGCCCACAGCTATGTTAAACGGGCCTTGGAAGCGGGCAAGCACGTGGTGACGGCCAATAAGAAGATGCTGGCGGTTTTCGCGGGTGAACTCTTTGCCTTAGCCAGGCAAAAAGGCCTGGTTTTGGCCTATGAGGCCAGCGTTGGCGGCGGGATTCCTTGGATTGCTAACATCAAGCGGATTCAGCGTCTGGAGCCGGTCACGGCCTTCCAGGGAATTTTTAACGGGACCAGCAACTACATCCTTTCCCAAATGGAAGAAAAGGACCTGGACTTTGCCACCTGCTTAAAAGACGCCCAGGACCTGGGCTACGCGGAAAAAGACCCCAGCGACGACATCGACGGCGGGGATGTTTGTTACAAGGTCTGCCTGTCAGCCTTGACCGCTTTTGGCAAGATTGCCGATCCAGGCCAGGTTGAGCAATGGGGGATCCGGCATTTGACCAAGGAAGACTTCGCCTGGGCTAAGGCAAACGGCCGGACCATCAAATTGCTGGGCCGGGGCAGGCAAGCAGGAGAGAAGCTGTCCTTGCAGGTTTTGCCGGTCATGCTGAAAAAGACCAGTCTTTTGGCTGGAGTGGGCCTTAACTTCAATGCCTTAGAAACTGATTCCGCCAGCCTGGGCCCGGCAACTTTTGTTGGTCAGGGGGCTGGATCCTTGCCGACCGCCCACGCGGCTGTCCAGGACCTCTTGGATCTGGCTGAAGGGAAAAAGGAAATCGTGCAAAGCAGTCAGCCGGCCCAGCTGCTTGATGAAGAAGAGCAGACTTTTTACCTGCGGACTGACCGGGCTGGCTTTTTCCAGGATGTAGCGGCTGAAAGAATCAATGAAAAGGCGCTTTTGACGAAAAAAATGACCTTGACGGCCTTGTCCCGCCTGGTCAAAGAAAGCGGAGACTCGGCGGCCTTTTTGGCGGGAGTGGCAGATGAGTAAAGCAGTCAAATTCGGCGGCTCTTCAGTCGCTAACAGCGAACAATTTAAAAAGGTCAAGCAGATTATTCTGGCTGACCCGGACCGCAAGTACGTGGTGACCAGCGCCTGCGGCAAGAGCGGAAAGGAGGACCACAAGGTTACCGACCTCCTCTACCTCTGCGCCGCCCACATTACCTATGACGTCAGCTATGAGTCGATTTTCCAGACCATCGTGGACAAGTACATGGAAATCAAGCGCAGCCTGGGCCTCAAAATTGACCTGGGCAGAGAATTTGCCAAGATCCGGCAGAATATGGCTCAGAACTTGAACCTGGACTACCTGGTTTCCCGGGGCGAGTACTTGACCGGCCTTTGCCTGGCTGAATACTTGGACGCGGACTTCGTTGACGCCAGCCGGGTGATCCGTTTTCATTATGACGGATCAATCGACCTAAAAAAGTGCCAGGAACTGCTAAAGGCCCAGGTTGACCCGGGCCGGCGGGTGGTGATCCCTGGTTTTTACGGTTCTTTGCCAAATGGGGTCATCAAGGTCATGAGCCGGGGCGGGTCAGATATTACCGGGTCAATCGTGGCTAATGCCTTTGACGTTGACGTCTATGAAAACTGGACCGACGTTTCCGGCTTTTACGTGGCGGACCCGCGCATTATCAAGGACCCGGTCCAGATTCCGCGGATTACCTACTCTGAATTGCGGCAGATGAGCTATATGGGGGCCAATGTCCTGCATGACGACGCGGTTTTCCCGGTCCGGCAGAAAAACATCCCGATCAACGTCCGCAACACCAACTACCCGGAAAATCCCGGCACCATGATCATGAATGACTGCAGCGAACTTGATGCGCAAGAGCCGCCTCATGTCATCACCGGGATTACGGGCAAGCAGGACTTTACGGTCATCACCATGGTCAAGTCGCATGTTTCAGCCGAGGCGGGCTTTTTGCGCAAGGTTCTGTCCGTTTTTGAAAAATTCCAGATCTCGATTGAAAGCGTCCCGGTTACGGTCGATACTTTTTCAATCGTGGTCCAGACCAAGAAGATCGAGCGCTACCTTTATGAAATCGTGGCGGAATTAAAGCATGAGCTGCGCCTTGACGACATTCAGGTCGAAAGCCAGCAGGCCATGTTGGCCGTGGTTGGCCGGGCCATGAGGCAGATGCCAGGGATGTCGGGCAAGATTTTGTCAACACTGGGTGACCAGCAGATCAACATCCGCACCATCAACCAGGCCTGCGATGAGCAAAGCATCGTCATCGGGGTTAACAACCAGGACCTGGTTCCGGCAATCAAGGCGATTTATCAGCAGTTTATTAGTGAAGAAAGAGTGGAACGATAAATGAAGATTGGTATTTTAGGTGCTACAGGGGCCGTTGGCCGGCAGATGCTGGAATGCATTGAAGAAAGAAAGCTGCCGGTTGAAGAGCTGCGCGTTTTTGCTTCCGAGCGCTCTAAGGGCAAAAAGCTGTCCTTTGCTGGCCGGGAATTGACCCTGGAAGTAGTCAGCCAGGAAAGACTGAACGGTCTTGACTACGTTTTGGGGGCAGTTTCCAACAGTCTGTCCAAGGAATACCGGCCCTTGGTTGAAAAGAGCGGGGCAGTCTACATCGACAACAGCTCAGCCTTTCGGCAAGAAGATGGCGTGCCTTTGGTAGTTCCTGAAATCAATGGCCCGGATGCTTTAGAGCACCGCGGTGTCATCGCCAATCCAAACTGTTCAACCGCAATCACCTTGATGGCTCTGGCGCCAATTGCCAAGTTGTCCCCGATCAAGACCATCAACGCCTGCACCTACCAGGCCGTTTCCGGCGCCGGCATGGGCGGGATCAGCGAACTTAAGGATGAAGTAACGGCTTTGACCAAGGGCGAGAGCGTGGAAGCCAAGGTCTTCCCGGCCCAAATTGCCTTCAATGTCATCGCCGATATTGGCAGTCCTTTGGAAAACGGCTATACGACTGAAGAAATGAAGATGCAGAATGAAGGAAGAAAGATCCTGCACTTGCCAGAGCTCCTGGTTACCTGCACCTGCGTCCGGGTTCCGGTCTACCGGTCCCACTCAATTGCCGTGACGGTCGTTACTGAAGAGCCAGTGTCAGTTGAAGATGCTGAAAAAGCCATCGCTGCTTTTGACGGAGACCTCCTGGTTACCGACCACACCCCGACTCCGCTGGAAAACTCCGACAAGGACATCGTGCAAGTTGGCCGCCTGCGCCGGGACTTGACCAACCCTAACGGCCTTACTCTCTGGTGCACCGGCGACCAGATCCGGAAGGGCGCGGCAACCAACGCCGTCCAGATCATGGAATACCTGGAAAATAACAAGTAAGTAGCAGCAGTAGAAAAAGCATAAAGAAAAAGGATTGAGCACTCCAGCTCAATCCTTTTCTTGTTCTTTTGTCATAATTAATTATTTGGCTTCATAGTGGAAATTCGGGTCCAGTTCCTGGTCGATCTTTTGCCAGGCTTCTTCCAGCTGCTGGTTGTAGGCAGCTTCAGTTTCAGGGGTCAATTTGGTCTTGCGGTCGATAACGATCGGGTCGCCGAAATTGATTTCCATGCCTTTTCTTTTTAATACCCCTTTAAAAGTAAGCGGACCTTGGTAGACAGCCGGGACCAGGGGCCGGCCGGACATTCTGGCGATAACCAGGGCACCGGATTTAAGGGAGGCTGAGTGCCGAGTGCCGGAAGGAAACATGATCAAAGACAGGCCTTCAGACTTTAAGCCCTTGACCGGGATCTTGATGACAGAAGGACCCGGGTGCTCACGGTTGACCGGGAAGGCGTGGGCATTGTTTAAGATCCAGCGGAGGACAGGATTTTTAAAAAGCTCCTGCTTGGTCATGAACATAAATTCCGTGGGGCTGGCGGCCAGGGCAAACAGGATCGGCTCCCACCAGTTCCGGTGCGGGGCAACCAAAATATAGGTGCCTTCCGGCAGTCTTTCCTTGTGGTGGACATGCAGGTGGCCGTTTAAGACCCAGACGATGAAGCGGACGATCGGTCTGAAAATACGATAAAGCATAAAAGAACCTCCAAATGATGTAGAATAAATTATAACACATCTAAGAATAAGGGACGGGCTTCAGAATTACATGATTGAACTTAAGGAAAACGAACGCATCGATTACATGCTGGGCGAGCAGCTGAAAATTATCCAGGACGGGCAGTCTTTTGCCTTCTCCCTGGATACCCTGCTTCTGGCTTACTGGGCCAAAGAAGCCATCAAAAACCGGTCCAAGGTCGTTGAACTCTGCAGCGGCAACGCGGCAGCCAGCCTCTACATGGCCGCTTTTAACAAGGCCCATTACGACGATGTTGAACTGCAAGAGGACATCGTTTCCAAGGCCAGGCGGTCGGTTGAATTAAACAACATGCAGGACCGGATCACGGTTCACCAGGGAAATGTCAAAGACGCGGGCAGCTTTTTGCGAAAAGACAGCTATGACGTCGTCGTGGTCAACCCGCCATATTTCAAGGCTCCAGCCGGTCACAAGCTGAACCCGGACAGATCTAAAGCTATTGCCCGTCATGAACTGGAGATCAACTTGGAGGAAATTATCGCCGTCTCAGCAGGCCTGTTGAAAATGAAGGGGAAGATGTTCATGGTTCACCGGCCGGAACGCTTGGGTGAGATCATCAATTACGGCTTTAAACATGACTTAGTCGTCAAGACTGTCCAGCCCTTTGTCTCCAGAAGAGGGCAAGACGCTAATTTAGTCATTGTCGAGGCAGTCAGAAGCGGGAAGGGTGACGGGCTGGTTTTGCGCGACGCGATCGAAGTCCATGAAGCTGATGGGAGCAACACTCCGGCAATTAAAGAGATTTTAGAGGCCAAATTGCCGGAGGAAAAACATTACTTTTATGTTCTCCTGTGCAGCGATGGCAGCTTTTACGGCGGCTACACCAACGATTTAAAGAAAAGGCTGCAGGCTCATAATTCCGGCAAAGGGGCCAAGTATACCAAGAACCGGCGGCCGGTTGAAATGATCTATCATGAAGAGTACGCCGACAAGTCAAAAGCCATGCAGCGGGAATATTGGTTCAAGCACCATGACCGGACCTGGAAGGAAAAATTTCTCAAAGAGCATGGGGTTAATTTTTAGGCGGAAAAGCTTGCGTTTAAAGGGAAAATCGAGTATGATAGACAAGCGTGCGGTTGCACGCTAGAAAACACATCAAGAGCGATCGGCATTCAGGTGCCTAAAGACAAACGGTTGAATGCTGAAATGAACGCTTGAGAGGAAATAACCTAGGAGGAATTTATTTATGTCAGTTGTATCTATGAAGCAATTGCTTGAAGCTGGTGTACACTTTGGTCACCAAACCAGAAGATGGGACCCGAAGATGAAGCCATACATCTTCACTCAAAGAAACGGGATCTACATCATCGACTTGCAAAAGACCATCAAGATGCTTGACGACGCCTACAACTACGTTAAGGCTGTTGCTCAAGACGACGGTGTTTTCCTGTTCGTTGGTACCAAGAAGCAAGCTCAAGAAGCAATCGCTGAAGAAGCTACCCGCGCAGGCCAATACTACGTCAACCAACGTTGGTTGGGTGGTACTTTGACCAACTGGACTACTATCCAAAGCCGGGTTAAGCGTCTGAAGGACTTGAAGAAGATGGCTGAAGACGGCACCTTCGACGTACTGCCAAAGAAGGAAGTTGCTTTGCTGACCAAGGAAATGGACAAGCTGCAAAAGTTCCTGGGCGGTATCGAAGACATGCCACGGATTCCTGACGTAATGTTCGTCGTTGACCCTAAGAAGGAAAAGATCGCCGTTCACGAAGCCAACAAGCTTGGCATCCCAGTTGTAGCCATGGTTGACACCAACACTGACCCAACTCCGATCGACGTAATCATCCCTTCAAACGACGACGCTATCCGTGCTATCCGCTTGATTGCCGGTGCTATGGCTGACGCCGTAATCGAAGGCAAGCAAGGTGCAGATAACGCCGACGTTGAAAAGGAATTGTCTGAAAGTGCTGAAGAAAACTCTGCTGAAGAAGTAGACGACGCTGAATAATTTGTCGTAAACTATCTTTGGAAGAATTCTGTTATTTAGTTTGACCTGGAGGACTTTTTTAAATGGCAAACATTACTGCTAAGCAAGTCAAGGAATTGCGTGAAACTACTGGTGCCGGCGTCATGGACGCCAAGAAGGCCCTGGTTGAAGCCGAAGGCGACATGCAAAGAGCTATCGAAATCATCCACGAAAAGGGTGAAGCAAAGGCTGCCAAGAAGGCTAACCGGATCGCTGCTGAAGGTTTGACTGGCGTTTACGTTGACGGCAACGTTGCTGCTATCGTTGAAGTTAACGCTGAAACTGACTTCGTTGCTCAAAACGAACAGTTCAAGACTTTGGTCAACGAAACTGCTGAAACTATTGCCAAGGGCAAGCCTGCCAACAACGAAGAAGCTATGGCATTGACCATGCCTTCAGGCGAAAGCCTTGAAGAAGCATACGTAAATGCTACTGCTACTATCGGTGAAAAGATTTCCTTCCGCCGTTTCGCTGTTCTTGAAAAGACTGATGACCAACACTTTGGCGCTTACCAACACAACGGCGGCCACATCGGCGTCTTGACTGTTGTTGAAGGCGGCGACGAAGCTCTGGCTAAGCACATTGCAATGCACATTGCCGCAATGAGCCCAAAGGTTCTGTCATACAAGGAACTTGACCCAGCTTTCGTTCGTGAAGAACTGGCTCAGCTCAACCACAAGATTGACCAAGACAACGAATCACGTGCCATGGTCAACAAGCCGGCTTTGCCACACCTTAAGTATGGTTCAAAGGCTCAATTGACTGACGAAGTCATTGCTCAAGCTGAAGAAGACATCAAGGCAGAACTGAAGGCTGAAAACAAGCCAGAAAAGATCTGGGACAAGATCATCCCAGGCAAGATGGCCCGCTTCATGCTGGACAACACCAAGGTTGACCAAGAAAACACCTTGCTCGCCCAACTTTACGTTATGGACGACAGCAAGACTGTTGAACAATACCTTGACTCAGTCAACGCTTCCGTAGTAAGCTTTGTTCGTTTCGAAGTCGGCGAAGGCATCGAAAAGAAGCAAGAAGACTTTGCTGCTGAAGTTGCTGCACAAATGAAGAACTAATTTCTTCTAGCAAGAAAAAGGATGGGGAAACCCATCCTTTTTTTGTGGGCAAATTAACTTTTGCAAATTTAAGCTGGTGAAATAGCGTAAATAGGAGAGACAGTTTTCTGTTTTATGGTAAAATAGTTAGAGCTAATTAGGAGGGCATTATGAGTCAAGTTAAATATCATCGTATCATTTTGAAAATTTCCGGCGAAGCTTTGGCCGGGGAAAAGGGAACTGGCATTGACCCAACTGTGATCAAGAAATTGGCACATGAAATCAAGCTGGTTCATGACATGGGCGTGCAGATCGGCGTCGTTTGCGGCGGCGGCAACATGTGGCGTGGTGAAACCGGGGCCAAGCTGGGCATGGAAAGAGCCCAAGCTGACTACATGGGCATGCTGGCCACGATCATGAATGGTCTGGCCCTGCAAGATGGTCTAG
>NZ_JBJEES010000143.1:0-5537 GCF_051873315.1 Lactobacillus sp. | reverse complement strand
AAGGCCCGGGTGCAAGTCGTGCCTTTGTTTGAAACGGTGGAAGACCTGCAGAACTCCCGGGAAATCATAAAGCGCTACCTCAGCTTCGACATCGTTAAGCGCTGGGTTGCTTCCAAGGGCAACTACCAGGAAATTATGCTGGGCTACTCCGACTCCAACAAGGACGGCGGCTACCTGGCTTCCTGCTGGAGCCTGTACAAGGCCCAGAAGGAACTGACGGCCATCGGCGAAGAACGCGGCATCAAGATCACCTTCATGCACGGCCGGGGCGGTACGGTTGGCCGGGGCGGCGGCCCATCATATGAAGCCATCACCTCCCAGCCATTCGGCTCTATCAAGGACCGGATCCGGACCACTGAACAAGGGGAAATCATCCAGAACAAGTACGGCAACAAGGACGCTGCCTACTACAACCTGGAAATGCTGGTTTCCGCCGCGGTTGACCGGATGGTCTCCAAGCAAGCCGTCAGCCAGGACCACATCCAGGACTTCACGGCTTCAATGGACGGCATCGTTGCTGACAGCAACCGGGTTTACCGGGAACTTGTTTTTGACAACCCGCACTTCCACGACTACTTCTTCCAGGCGACGCCGATTAAGGAAGTCTCCAGCTTGAATATCGGCTCCCGGCCGGCAGCCAGAAAGAAGATTACTGAACTGTCCGGCTTGCGGGCTATTCCTTGGGTCTTCTCCTGGTCACAGAGCCGGGTCATGTTCCCAGGCTGGTACGGGGTTGGTTCAGCCTTCAAGCACTTCATCGATGCTGATCCTAACAATTTGAAGGAATTGCAGGAAATGTACCAGGGCTGGCCATTCTTCCACTCCCTGCTTTCCAACGTTGACATGGTTTTGTCCAAGTCCAACATGGAAATCGCTGAAAAGTACGCTGGGCTCTGTGAAGACGAAGCTACCCGGTCAGTCTTTGACATCATCAAGAAGGAATGGGAACTGACCAAGGAAGTCATCTTGCAGATCGAAGGCCACAGCAAACTTTTGGAAGACAACCCGTCTTTGGAAAGCAGCTTGGACTACCGCCTACCTTACTTCAACGTCTTGAACTACGTCCAGCTGGAAATGATCAAGCGGGGCCGGCAAGAAAAGCTCAGCGGCATCTCCGAATCGATCATCCACATCACCATCAACGGGGTCGCTTCAGGCCTGCGTAATTCGGGCTAATCGCCACGGGTTTACACTTTAATAAGAAGCAAAAAAGCATGTTTTTTCAAACATGCTTTTTCTTCTTGCTTTTGCTTCGTGTTGTTTTAGTTTTTGATTCGGATTTTATTTCAAAATTGTTTTACTTAATCAGCCGCCTTGATTGAAGCGATGATTTCTTCAACCAGGTCAGGGTCATCCTTGAGGCCGGTCGTTTCCAAAACGACTTCCTTGACCGGTTCATCCTTGAGCATCTGTTGCAGCTTTTGGCTTTCAGCGTCTGCTGGCTCGTCAAAGTGGTAGATCTTGCCAACCGTTTCCAAGAGGGCGCTGTAGTCCAAGCCCCGGGCCTTCAGTTCTCTGATCGGCCGGATGAAGCGTTCATTGTAGCCCAGCTTGCGGATTGGCGTCCGGCCTACCCGGGCGATGTCGTCGGAAATGTAAGGGTTCTTGAAGCGGTTGATGACTTGGGCGTGGTATTCTTCCAGTTCTTCCTTAGTGAAGTCCCACTTGGCCAAAAGGAGGGAACGGGTTTCAGCCAATACGCGGGTTACCTGGTCAACGACCCGGTCATCCTTAACGGCTTCCCCAATCGTTTCATAGCCCAGAGCCTTGCCAGTGTAAGCAACAGTGGCGTGACCGGTGTTGACCGAGAACAGCTTTCTTTCAATGTATGGTTCAAGGTCCGGAGCGTAGTGAACGCCTTCCAAGCGAATCTTCGGATTCTTCATCTGGCTTTCGTCGATGACCCACTCCTTGAAGTCTTCAACTGAAACGAAGAGCGGGTCTTCATTGTGCTGAATTGGCACGATCCGGTCAACAGCGGCGTTCGGGAAGCCAACATACTTGTCAACTTCAGCCTTGTCTTCGTCGCTCAAGTGCTTGTAAACTTCTTCCTTCAAGAACTGGGAACCGCCGATCATGTTTTCACAGGCAATGACATCCAAAGGTTCGTGATTTTCCTTGACTCTCGCGCTCAAGCCTTGGGCGATCAGAGGAGCAATGATCTTCAATACCTTGGGGCCGATAGCCGTGGTGACCATGTTGGTCGTCTTGATGGCTTCGACAACCTTTTCAGGGTTTTTGGCGTTGTTGATCCCGGTCACGTTGCTGATGTGAATCTTCTTTTGCCCCGGGGCGGCCAGTTGAATATCGTATTCACCCCGCTCGACCAAGGCATCAATGATCGTTTCGTTAACGTCGACAAAATCAATTCCAAAACCGTTGGCTGCCAAAGTTTCGCCAATAAAGCCGCGGCCAATATTACCTGCACCAAAGTGTACTGCTCTCATTTTTATTTTTCTCCTACTTTGTCTAACAAACCGATAATTTCTTCTGGCGTTTGCGCGTCGGCTAATTTTGCTACGTTGGCAACGTCGCTGCAGAACAGGGCAATCTGGGACAAGAGCGCTAAGTGCTCATTGCCCAAGCCCGCGATTCCGAAGACGACAGTCACCAGCTTCTCCTGCTGGTCATCGGGTTCGCTGAAGTCGACCCCCATCGGGATCTGGACGACCGAAATTCCAGTTTTCTTGATATACTTCTTGCCTTCATCAGTGCCATGCGGAATGGCGATGAAGTTGCCCATGTAGGTTGACACGTCCGCGTTCCGGGCGAGCATGGCATCAATATATTCCGGCTCTACGCAGCCGTGGTCCACCAGAAGCTGCCCAGCCATGCGGATTGCCTCCTCACTGGTGGCAACATTTTGGTTCAACTTGATCATATCTTTTTCCAGTTTCATGCTTCTGCTCTCCTTACTTCAGCTTGTCAATCAGACCGCTGACTTCGCCGGCCTTGAGCAAGTCGTCAACCGTGATGACTTGAATCTGGTCATAGCGAATAGCCAGGTTCTTGCCAGCCATTGGCGTAACGATGACCAAGTGGCTTGGATCATTGTCCAGTTCATTGATTCTTACGGCCTTGACCGGAGTTTCCTTGCCGGCCTTCTGCATCTGGTCCTTGAACAGGCTTGAAGCCATCGTTACCGTACCCAGGTGCTGGTCGTGCCGGATGAAGTCGACTTCCTTGACCTTGCTGAAGTCGATAGCTGCCAAGCCGTCGCTCTTAGCGGCTGCTTTTTCATTCTTCTTGACCTGGTCTGCTTCTGGCAGGGTTTCACCGGCTGCCTTCAAGCGGGCAACGACCTGGTCGTATTTTGGCGTGCTGAGGAAGTTGCCGACTGATACGTGAAGCGCGTTTGGCGTCTTTTCCTTAGCCCGTTCTGCCAATTCTTCTTGGGTGATAACCAGCAGGCCCGGTTCATCCTTCAAGTTGCGGACAGCAGTGTTAGTAACTGGCAGCTTCAAGCCCGCCTTCTTCACCTTGTCTCTCAAAAGCGATGCCCCCATAGCGGATGAACCCATGCCGGCGTCGCAGGCAAAGATGATTCTTTGTACGTCCTTGTAGCTTTCAACCGTTTCAACAGCTGAAGCACCGTTTTCTTCTTCAGTCAAGCCCTTGGATTCTGCCTTCATGGCTGCCATTTGTCCTTGAGCAGCAGCCAGGTCACCATCGTCACTCTTGTCCATCTTGTAGATGACTGCAGCTACGATAAAGGAAACGGCAGCTGAGCCGAGAACACCGACAATGTTGCCGAAGTAAGCATCCTTAGCTGAAACCAGCAAGATGGCGATAATTGAGCCAGGACTGGCAGCAGCAGTCAAGCCACCGCCCAAGACGCTGAAAAGGAAGGTCCCGGTAATCCCACCGGCCATGGCGGCCAAGATCAAGATTGGCTTCATCAGAACGTACGGGAAGTAAATTTCGTGCACCCCACCGAGGAAGTGAACGACAATGGCACCCGGAGCAGAGCTCTTGGCTGAACCCTTGCCAAAAATTGAGCAGGCCAGCAGGATCCCCAGACCAGGGCCAGGGTTTGATTCCATCAAGAAGAGGACCGACTTGCCAACCTTGGCAGCTTGCTGAATCCCCAAAGGAACCAGGACACCGTTGCCGATCGCGTTGTTCAAGAACAAGACCTTAGCTGGTTCAATAACCAGGTTGGCCAGTGGCAGCAGGTGGTGAGCGATGATCCAGTCAACCCCGTTGGCGATCCAAATCGTGGATACAACCAAAATAGGCCCGATCAAGAAGTAGCTGATCGCTACGAAGATCATCCCCATGATCCCCTGGGAGAAGTTGTTGTAGATCATTTCAAAGCCGGCCTTGACCTTGCTTTGGAAGGCCTGGTCAAACTTCTTAAGGCACCAAGCGCTGAGCGGCCCCATGATCATGGCCCCCAGGAACATTGGAATCCCCGTAGCCTTGTTGGCAGCGTATGGGTAAAGAGCCGGATAAACGATGCCTTGCGCTACCGGGTTGGCCCAAGGGAAGGCCAGGACGATGGTCCCGACAACGGAGATGGCACCAACTACGCCCCCTCTTTCCTCATAAACGCTCTTGCCGCCCGTGTAGGCGATCAAGATTGGAATCATGAAGTACAGCATCGAGCTGGTAAAGCTGTTGATGTACTTGTTCGGGAACCAGCCATTTGGCGACATGAAAATCGCGGTCATGAAGCCCCAGGCAATAATCGCGCCAATGTTTGGCATGATCATGCCTGACAGGAAGGTCCCGAATTTTTGGATCTTTGCCTTAGCTGAGCTCTTGCTCTGAGTTTCAGACATTACTTTTCCTCCTAAACACTAAAAACTACTAAAAACAATAAAACTTACTCTACTTAACTTTTACTTACATTTTTATCTTATTATCAATTGTTTCCGCTTTCAACGGAAAGAAAACAGAACTCTGGCACTGAAAACGGTGCCAGAGTTCCATTTGTGATTTTTGCATTATCGTTGGCCGCGAGCCTGGTTCAACTGCTGGGTCACTTGCCCCAAATACTGCTGGGCAATGCCAGCCGCGATTTCCGGGCAGTTGCCTTCTTCAAATAAGCGAAGCGTCTGATCGCTCATAACCAAAAAGCTGCTGATCATTCCCAGGATATTGGCGCTGGCTTCTGGCAAATCCTCTGGTGCCAAAAGCAGCAGCTGCCGCTTGACCATGATCTGGCTTTGATCCATCGCCACCATAGAAATTGGCTCTGCCAGCTCATAAATGGCAAAGAAGCATTTTTTGACAGCCGGCGTCCTTGTGTGCAAGAGGGCCAGATGACTGCCGGGCAGGCCCAAAGGGGCCAGGTCCAGCCGTGACTTCAGCCGGCGGGTAACTTCCAGCCGGTCTTTAACATACTCGCTTGGCACGGCGTTGACAATGGCGGCCAGAACGTCTTCCATATCCATCCCCTGGCTGGCCAGCGGCTGCAAGGTCATCTCCCGCAAGAGCTGCTGGCAAAATGAACTTTCCTGGGCCAGCTTGGTCAGCATGGCTGACGGATTTTTGAAGCGGCGCGGCTGTTCGACTTCGTTTTTTTCCGGATA
>NZ_JBJEES010000142.1:0-21854 GCF_051873315.1 Lactobacillus sp. | reverse complement strand
CTGTCTCACGCGGCAACAAATATTAGTATACTCGTTATTTTTGAAAGGTCAAATTTGCTTTTTCATTCGTTTTATGATTGGTGCACCCGGCGGTGTTGTAACATTTTTTAACTTGCATCCTCTTCCTTTTGTTTTGACTTTTGGGCGTGGATCATTTGTTAAAGGCACAATAGTTCGGAATATTGCTATTTTCACTAGCGAAAATGACAAGATTTTTTTATTTTTCTTTTGTAAAAGAAAAAACAGACCCGGAGGTCTGTTAAATAGTCAAAAGGTAAGAGATAGGCAGCTTACTTTAGTTCCGCCACGATTTTTTCCAAGCATTCCTTGGCTTCTTCTGGCAGCGGCGTCTTCGGATGCTCGCCGTTATAAGCATTCAGCCAGTCCAGCCGGTCCTGCATCCGGGCCCGGAGGCTTTGCTTGTAGTCAGCTGAATCTAAGTCAACCTGATAGTCAGCAAGCGGCATGTAGCTGACACCGGCAAAATCGCCAAAAGCTTCCCACTGGTCAGTATCATCCACCAGCTTTTCAATGATCTCCAGGGTCAGTTCCTTAGGAATATTTTTCCCGCAAAAAGCATCCGTGTTTAAAACATAGCATTCAGCTCCGCGCTTGGTGAAAAGCTCCTTGAAGTCACCATAGTCGCCAGCTACCGGGTAAGCTCTGAAGGGGTCAGCAAAAGGTTCAATGACCAAGGTGTTCATGTCAAAACCCTTTGGCAGGTTCTCTGCCGAAGTCCGCTTGGTCGCTAAAGTCAAGCCCAGCGTCGTGGCCAAAACCGGATCCGTCACCTTTAATACAGGCGGCAAAGAGTTGTCCTTCATGATCCAGAAGAGGGCTGTGATTGGATTTTCTTCCACATCGACCCGATTGGCTGAAGTATACCGGCTCTTGATGACCCGGCCGTTATTGTTTCGGAGGTCTTCAGTGACTAATACCTTCCGCCCTTCTTCATTCAGAGTAACCGCGCAGTTCATTACGGCGGTGTAGTACTTGGTCTCGTGGTGACCAGCCGGATAGTCGTGGGTCTTGTCAAAGTAAGCGGGCTCCAAAGCTACTGAGCTGCCGTCTTCTCTTGAGATAATGAAAGCATCGTCGTGCAAAACCGTGATGTCGTACTTGCCATCATGATCAGCATGAGTCAAGGTTGATTTGCCCGAACCTGATAAACCGTAAAAGGCGAAAACTTTGTCCTCCTTGTCTTCAAAGTGGAAGGCCTGCTCGCCTCCGTGGCAGGCGGCATAGCCGTGCCGGTGGGCCAGGGCCCAGGCTAAAGTCAAGGTCCCCTTCTTCAGCTCCCCAAAATAGCGGAGGCCAAACACCGCGGCGCAGTTATGCGGAGCGTCAAAAATTGCCAGTCCGTCCGGGTAAGCTGGATCCGTTACATTCGGGTCAAAGTAGAAGTAGAGGTCCCCTTCATCATAAAGCTTGGACTGCTCATACATCTCAGCCGCTTTTTCATCAAAAAATTGGAAGTTGAGCACGTAACTGAGCAGGTTAAAAGCCTGATCTTCCGGCAGCATCAAGTGGGCCTTTAAGGTAAATGAAGGATCCAGCCCAACCAGGACCGTCGCCTTTAAATACTTTTGCTCATGACCCGCATAGATGTCCTCATACAGACAATTAGTTAATGCAGCCGCGTCCTCATCTGGGTCATCAACAAAGTGCCGAGCTGACGCCGTCCGGCCCAAGACCTTGCCGTGGTTGTAAACCAATTGCTTGGCCCCGACCGGCAGACCCAAATCACTGGTGTGCAGGATCGGCAGATCTGTCTCAATCACCCCTGGCTGTCTTTTAGCCAGTTCATATGCCTCAGCTACACTCTTGACTTCATAAACATTATTGCCGTAAAATGCTGATTCAATAGTCGCCCGTACCCGGCTGAACTTCTTATTAGCCTTGACCAGTTCACTCTGCTTAAAACGTTCTCTAGTGCTCATAATCTCTTCCTTTCATCATCACATCATTTATCATAAAGCGGTTTCAACCGTTTTCCTTTATCATAACACAGGTATGTGAAGGAGTGAACTTTAATTTGCTAATTCTTGGTAAAAAAAGACAGCAGCCTGAGAGCTGCTGTCTAAGATAGTATTCTATTTTAGTCTGTTCTTTTTCAGCTTAGTTTTCGCCGCGCACGAACTTGCTTGCCTGGATACCAGCTTGCCGGCCAAAGACTACAGTTTCAGCAACTGAGTTGCCGCCAATCCGGTTGTTGCCGTGCAGGCCCCCGGAAACTTCACCAGCCGCGTAAAGGCCTTCGATAACCTTGTCGTCCTTGCCCAAAACTTGAGTTTCAGGGTTGATGTGCAAACCGCCCATCGTGTAGTGGATAGCTGGGTGAATGTGAATAGCAAAGTATGGCGCAACAGAGATGTCGCGGTCCATCCCGGTAGTCCGGCCAAAGGCTTGGTCGTCTTGGCTCTTAACTGCTTCGTTCCAGCTGGCAACAGTTGCTTCAAGGCCAGCTGCGTCAACGCCGATCTTGCCGGCCAGTTCTTCCAAAGTAGCGCCGTGTTCTACCAAGCCGATGTGGTCGTAGAATTCAACTGCCTTAACGTGGTCGCGGACGCCTTGGTCAAAGATGAGGTAGGCACCGTCTTCATTCAAGCCAGTGATGGCTGCTGAAACAACCTTCCGGGTGTCCAGTTCATTGATGAAGCGCTGGCCAGCCTTGTTGACCAAAATAGCGCCTTCGCCCCGGACAGCTTCCCCGATCAAGAAGGTCTTTTCACCATCAGTTTGGGCAGTTGGGTGAACTTGGATAAAGTCCATTTGCACCAGTTCCGCGCCGGCTTCTTCACCCAAGATCAAGCCGTCACCAGTTGCACCAGCTTGGTTGGTCGTCTTGTAGCCTTCCAGGTCTGGCCGGTACTTCTTGATGATTTCCTTGGAAGCGCCGAAACCACCGGTTGCCAAAATAACAGCCTTAGCACCGATTTGCCGGCGGCCATCTGGACCAACGACATCAATGCCAGTTACCTTGCCTTTTTCGTCTTGCAAAAGCTTAACAACCTTAGTCTTGTTGAAGACTGGAATCCGGGCTGCTTCAATGCTCTTCAACAGGCCGGTAATCAAGTAGCCGCCAACTGGCGCCATAGATGCTGGCCGGTGAGCCCGCTTCTTGCTCATCCCCCCGGTAATAGTCAAGTCATCCAGCTCAACGCCGTATTGCTTCAGCCAGTCAATTGCCAGAGCAGCGTGGTCAACGAAGTAGGTCAGCATTGCTTCATCGTTCAAGTTGCCGCCGCCCTTAAGGGTTTCTTGGTAGAAGTCAGCCTTGTTGTCGATAATGCCGTGCTTGTATTGAACCAGGGATTCAGCCGCGTTCATCCCAGATGAAGCCTTGCTGGTGTTACCGCCCAAAACTTCGTTCTTTTCGAAAACAGCCACGCTGGCGCCAAGTTCATGTGCCTGCAAGGCAGCAGACAAACCGGTACCGCCGGCCCCGATGACTACCAGGTCGTAGCTTGGGTTGACTAAATCGATTGGAGTGGACTTAAATTCGTATTTTGCCATGATAGTTCCTCTACTCAAATTATTTATTACTTACCTCCACATTATAAACCATTTTTTAACTTTTTAAAATTGAAAAGGCTATTTTTTAAAAATGTCAATTTGCTTCTAACTTTGCCAAAAAGAAAAGAATCTCCTGCAATGAGAAGATTCTTTCAAAAAATACTTACCGGTGCTGGTGGTTCAGCTTCTTGGCCAGGAAGTCGCCGACCACTTGCACGATGAAGATCATGATTACGACCAGGAGAGTGGCCAGGAAGGTCACGTCGTTGGCGAAGTCGCGGTAGCCGTATTGGATAGCGGTCGTACCCAGACCACCGGCCCCAACGGCCCCGGCCATAGCGGTCAAGCCGATCAGACTGATGATGGAAACAGTCGATACCCGGATGATTTCTGACCGCGTTTCCTTGAGGTAGACGTCAAAAATAATGTCCCAGTTGCTTGCGCCCAGGCTCTGGGCTGCTTCAACCTTGCCCGGGTCCAGGCTTTCCAGAGCGACTTGCACCTGGCGGGCATAAAATGGGAAGATCCCCAAAGTCAGTGGCACCAGAGCAGCCGTGTCCCCGATTTCCGTCCCCACGATCAAGCGGGTCAAAGGTGAAATGAAGGCCAAAAGAATAATGAATGGAATGGCCCGCAGAACGGAGATCAGCTTGTCGCAGAAGTTGAACCAGAACTTGTTTTCCAGGATCCCGCCTGGCTCGGTCAGAACCAGAACGACCCCGAAGAAGAGGCCCAGAACTCCGCCGAAGATAGACGGCCAGAAGGTCATGTAGATGATCTGCAGAATTGAGGTGCCCCAGCCGGTGTCCCCACTCCAGCCCAAGTTGTAAATATTTGGAAAGGTCTGCGCGATCCAGTGTACCAAACCATTAATCATAAGCGGTTACCTCTTTCGTCTAATTCCGTTACCGTGACACCCTCGTCGTTTAAGAACTTCAAGGTTGCCTTCTGCTTTTCAGCATCCCCCTTGACCGTGACCAGCAAAGTCCCGACCGGTTCGTCCGCCAAAACTTCCACGTTGCCGTAAAGCATCGATGCTTCCACGCCGACTTCCCGGTAGAGCTCGATGATAATCGACTTGGCCACGTTGTTCAAGCTGTAGACCAGCTGGTAGAGGGCTTCATTTTCAGCCAGGCTGATGTTCAAGCTCTTCAAGGTGTCAACTACGGCCAAAGAGCCACCGACGAACTTCTGGGTCAGTTCAGCCTTTGGCTGAAGGAAGACATCCCGTAAGTTGCCGTTTTCCACGACCCGGCCATTTTCCATAACTGCCACCTTGTTGGCGATCTTCTTAACCGCGTCCATTTCGTGGGTGATCAAAACGATGGTCAAGCCCAGTTCCCGGTTCAGTTTCTTCAAAAGGTCCAGGATCTGGATGGTCGTCTGCGGGTCCAAGGCACTGGTTGCTTCGTCTGACAAAAGGATTTCCGGATCATTGGCCAAAGCGCGGGCAATCGCCACCCGCTGCTGCTGGCCGCCGGAGAGCTGGGCTGGATAGGCATTGGCCTTGTCTTCCAGGTCAACCAGCTTCAGAAGCTTGTGGCATTTTTCTTCCAGCTCATCGTCAGAGAGGTCTGAGTGCTTGAGGGCAAAGGCAATGTTTTCAATGACTGTTGTTTCATTCAGCAGGTTGAACTGCTGGAAAATCATCCCGATCTTCCGGCGGCGGGCCTGCAGGTCCTTGCCGCTGATCACCTGCTTGCCGTCTTTGACAAAGTCGACACCCTCAACCACGACGTCTCCGGCCGTTGGCTTTTGCAAAAGGTTGATGGTTCTGACCAGGGTGGACTTCCCGGCCCCGGAAAAACCGACGATCCCGTAGATGTCGCCTTTTTCGACGTGCAGAGTCACGTCCTGCACGGCTTGCACATCGGCAGCCTTTTTCCGCTTAAAAGTCACACTGACGTGGTCCAGTTGAATAATGCTCATATGATCAAAGCTTCTTTCTAGGTTAAGTTAAAAATCTTAGAACTTGGCATCCCAAGCTGCAACTTGCTTGCTGCCGTAGTACTTCTTGTACAGCTGCTTGGTCTTTTCAGTCTGGTAAGCCTTAACGACTTCCTTGTAAGCCTTCTTGTTCTTGTCCTTCTTGCGGGCAACGATGATGTTGATCCATTGGTATGAGTCCTTGTTGATTGGTTCAACGTAGATGGTTTGCTTGTCGCCCAGGCCGGCTGGGTTGGCGTAGTCGTTGTTGACAACAGCAGCGTCAACTGACTTCAAAACTCTGGCAGCTTGTTCAGTAGCAACTTCCTTGATCTTGAAGTTCTTCGGGTTGCTCTTGATGTCAGCAACAGTGTAAAGCTTAGTTGCGCTGGTTCCCTTCAGAGTGATCAGGCCGGCGTTCTTCAGAACCAAGAGAGCCCGGGCTTCGTTGGTCGCGTCGTTTGGAACAGCGATCGTAGCACCCTTTGGCAGAGCCTTCAATGACTTGTACTTAAGTGAGTAAAGACGGATTGGAGCAATGTAGGTCTTGCCGATAGCTACCAAGTTGCTCTTATTGGCCTTGTTCCAGTTGTTCAAGAAGTTGTAGTGCTGGAAAGCGTTAAGGTCCAGGTCCCCTGACTTCAAGGCGCTGTTTGGCTGGTTGTAGTCAGAGAAGTTCTTGGTCTTGACAATAATACCATACTTCTTCTTGGCCGTGGCAGCCACGCTCTTCCAGATAGCCCGTTCAGCCTTGGTTGCCCCAACAGTCCCGACGGTCACCGTTTCAGTTTTAGCGCTTTGCTGACCGCCCTTCTTGCCAAAGGAGAAGAAGGCGATAACAGCCACAACTACAACGGCCACAACAGCAATAATAATGTTTCTTTGTTTCTTTTTTCTCATGATTAATACCTCCAGAAACACAGCAGCAATCCCGATCAGCGGCAGTCAAATTCGAACAGAAAAGAAAAAGCGCCCGTCCTTGATAAAGGACGAGCGCTCGTGATACCACCTTTAGTTCATTCATTACTTGCGTAATAAATCTCACCAGCTGTCTCCAAACTAAAGCAGAAACAGCTTGCTTGTTTAACGAGAGCAACCCCGGCAGCGGCTAAATATCACCGCGGCATATCATTCCAAGCCCATGTTCACCGGAACTCTCCTGGCGGCTTTCACCATCTGCCGCCTCTCTGTAAAGGATCGTCACCCGACTACTCTGCTTTTCGAGATAACTTTTCTTAACTTGATGCTCTAAATTTATCATTATTTTTTAAGTAAGTCAAGCCTTTTTCTAAAAAAATGTTAAAGCTCATTCCGGTCCTTGCCATAAGCGGCCAAAAGATCCCGCAGCTTGGCATCTTTCCCCTTCTCCGTCAGGACGTTGCTGACTTCTTTGATCCCATCGCAGATCCGCGACATGATTCTGAAGAGGGTCATGCCGGCAAAGAAGAGGACGACGACCGTGAAGATGGCCCGGCCAGAGAGCGGACTCAGCTTGAAGAAGCCAGGAATAAAGATGATCGACAAGATGATGCAGACCACTGACAGGGCCAAAACGCCCAGCTTGTACTTGTTGAGCGGCCGTGAGATCCAGAAGAGGACCATCAAGCCCACCAAGACCAGGAGGGCAGTTGACGCGGTCGCGACTTCATTGTCCCCAATATTGGTAAACTTGTTGGTCAAGACAAGAATGCTGACGGCCAGCCAGTCGGTAATCCCGCCAGGTATTGACTTGGTCAGAATGTTGACCGTGAAATTGCCCCGGATCCGGGAATGGTTCTTTTCCAGAGCCAAAAGGAAGGATGGCAGGCCGATCGTAAAGCTGGAGATCAAGGTGATCTGTGCCGGCTTGATTGGGTAGTTAATCGTCAAGATCAAGGAAAAGACCGCCATCAGCAAGGAGAAGATGTTTTTAACCAAAAAGAGGCCAGCTGAACGTTCAATATTGTTGACCACCTGCCGGCCCTCATTGACCACCTGGGGCATCTTGGCAAAATTGGAGTCCAGCAAAACCACCTGGGAGGCCTGGACAGCAGCGCTGTTGCCTGAAGCCATGGCAATGCTGCAGTCGGCTTCCTTCATGGCCAGGATGTCATTGACCCCGTCTCCGGTCATGGCCACAGTCTTACCGATCCTCTGCAGGGCCTGGACGAATTCCTTTTTTTGCTCCGGCTTGACCCGGCCAAAGACATTGTATTCAGCCATAGCCTGCTCGTATTCACCCGGCTTGATCGTCTGAGCATCGATGTATTTTTCCGCCCCGGCAATCCCGGCCTGGCCGGCCACCCGGGAAACGGTCACCGGATTATCCCCGGAAATGACTTTGATTTCCACCCCTTGCTTGGCAAAATATTCAAAAGTCTCCTTGGCCTCTTTCCGGATCGGGTTGGACAAAAGTACGTAGCCCAGAACTTCGACCTCCTGGGTCAAGGCTTCCTTTTCATCCGCCAGTTCAGCTGGATACTTGGCAAAAGCCAGGACCCGGTAGCCTTCTTCTGGGTAACGGGCAAACTCTTCCTGGCAGGCTTTCAGCTGAGAGCGCAGGATCATTTCCGGTGCCCCCAAAAGCAGAGTGTAGCCGGCAAAAACCGCCCCGCTGTACTTGTTGACTGAAGTAAAAGGAATTACCCTTTTGGCATTGACCAAGGGCTGGTCCTGGCCAAACTTCTGGCTCAAGGCTTCAGCGGTGATATTATCGACAGGCATGTTGGAAACGTAGGCAGCAAGCCGATCTTCCAAATCATTTCCCGGGTAATTTTTTGCCGGGACGACTTTTTCCACCGCCATTTTTGGCTCAGTGATCGTCCCCGTCTTGTCAACGCAGAGAACATTGACCCGGGCCAGGGTTTCCACGCTCTTCATATCGTGCAGCATGACCTGGTTTCTGGCCAGGCGCATGGCAGCCAGGGCCAGGGCAACCGTCGTTAAAAGATAAAGTCCTTCCGGGATCATGCCGATAATGGCCGCCTCCATCGAACTGATCGATTCAGCAAAAGACCGGTGGTTGAGGAAGTAGGCCTGGGCAAAAAGGGCTACCCCCATTGGAATAATGATGATGCCGACCCACTTGATCAAACGGTTGATGGCCCGGATCATCTTTGACTCTTCTCCGCCGCCCATGGCTTTGGCTTCCGCCGTCAATTTGGCGATGTAAGACTGGCTGCCCACCTTGACCAGCTGAGCCATGACTTCACCGGAAACGACGAAAGAACCGGACAAAAGCTCATCGCCAACCTCCTTGGCAATTTCGTCGCTTTCCCCGGTCAAGAGCGATTCATTGACCCGGACGCTGCCGTCGACCACCTTGGCATCGGCCGGGATCTGGTCACCGGCTTTCAAGAGGACCAGGTCCCCTTCAACCAGCTGATCAATTGGCACCTGCCGCCTTTTTCCGCCTCTGAGCGCCAAAACTTTGGTCTGGTTTAAGACCTGCAGCTTGCTTAAAACGGATTTTGCCCGGATTTCCTGGACGATCCCGACGATCGTGTTCAAGATGATCACTGGCAAAAAAGTCAAGTCACGAATATCACCGGCAATTAAAAGCAGGATGGTCAAAACCAGGAAGATCAAGTTGAAGTAGGTAAAGGTGTTTTCAACGATGATCTGCCGGTTGGTCTTGAACTCATCATCAATGGCGGTGTTGACCTTGCCGGCCGCTTTTTTCTGTTCGACCTCCTCCTCGGTCAGCCCCGTCTGCAAATTTGTTTTCATATCACTCACATCTCACTTTTCACAACTTGCCCTCCCTGCTATTTTTTGCGCAGGTAGGTCTCAAAGACATAATCATACTTGTTCTTGCCATCAGCCTGGTGGGCTTCTGTATTTACCAGGGCAAAAGCCGCCCAGGCAAGGTCCGGCATGTAGGTGTCAGCTGGAAAAGTCCCCTTAATCCGGGTCACTTCCAGCTTGTCAACCTGGTCAGCCAGCAGGGCAAAGAGGCTGGAGCCGCCAATGACGCAGACTTCCCCGGCCTGCTCCTTCAGCCAGCTGAAAACTTCTTCTTCGCTTTTCAGCTGCAAAACTCCAGCTGGCAGGTCCAATTTTCTGCTGGAAAGTACAACATGCTCCCGGCCTGGCAACAGGCCAGGCAAGGATTCAAAAGTCTTTCTCCCCATCAGCATGGGATGGCCCATGGTCTTTTCCTTAAAGTGGGCCAAATCAGCGGGCAGGTGCCAGGGCAGGCGGCCCTTGTAGCCGATGGCGCCTTTTTCATCTTGTGCCCAAACATAGCTAAGCATTTTTCCACCCTTTCTAAACGGCAACCGGGGCCTTGATCGTGGACCCATGCTGGTAGTTGACCAATTTGATATCGGCCATTTCAAAATCTGCTACTTTTTTCTTCTCTGGGTTCAGCCACAAAGTTGGCGCGTCAAATGGCGTTCTTTTCAGCTGCTCTTCAACCTGGGCAAAGTGGTTCTTGTAAATGTGGGCATCCCCGATAGTGTGGACGAACTCACCCACTTCCAGGCCGGTTTCCCGAGCAATCAACGATAAAAGCAAAGAGTAGCTGGCGATGTTAAATGGCACGCCTAAGAACATGTCACCTGAGCGTTGGTAAAGCTGCAGGCTGAGCTTGCCGTCAGCCACATAAAACTGGAAAAGGACATGGCAAGGCGGCAGGGCGCTGGAAGGAACGTCTTCCGGGTTCCAGGCCGTTACAATCAAGCGGCGGGAGTCGGGATTGGTCTTGATCTGCTCAATCACGTTCGCGATCTGGTCGATAAAGCCGCCATCCCGCTTGCCCCAGTGCCGCCACTGGGCCCCGTAGACGTCGCCCAGGTTGCCGTATTTTTGAGCAAAAGCTTCATCATCCAGAATCCGCTGGCAGAATTTCTGCATTTCTTCATCATAGACTGCCTTAAATTCCGGGTCCTTTTGACTCCTGAGGCCAAAGTCAGTCATGTCCGGGCCCTGGTATTCCGGGCTGGTCACCCAGTTCTTAAAGGCCCATTCGTCCCAAATGTGGTTTTTATGTTCAAGCAAGAAGCGGATATTGGTATCTCCCCGCAAGAACCACAAAAGCTCGCTCTTGATCAAGCCAAAAGGCACCCGCTTGGTCGTCAAGACCGGGAAGCCCTGGCTTAAGTCAAAGCGCATTTGGGCCCCAAAGAGGCTTCTGGTGCCTGTCCCAGTCCGGTCATTTTTGTCATTGCCTTCGGTCATGATCTTTTTCAGTAAGTCTAAATATGCTTGATCTTGATTTGCCATTTCCTTGTCCTTTGCAAAAACTTTTTACTTCACTTCACCTTTAGTCTAACAGAATTTTTTAGCAGGTGTTAATCTTTACAAAAAGCTTAACAGATGGAAAAAGCCCCAGCAGGATTGGCCTGCCAGGGCTTGTCATTGTTCTTCTTTTTTCGCTTTTTAGCTAATTAACCTTGAAAAAGGCCTTTTTCCCGGACAGGGTCCGCTCGATATCAGTCATGCTCTGGAAGAACATGTTCTTGACCGCCATCTTGGTATAGTAGGCTGAGTGCGGGGACATGACCACATTCGGCAGGTTGATCAGCTCCGTGTACTCTTCCGGCAAAGAACCCACGTCCTCAAACTTGCGGCCGAAGATTTTTTCTTCCCCTTCCAAAACGTCCAGGGCAGCCCCGCCGATTTCATGATATTTCAAGGCCACAATTAAGGCCGCGGTATCGACCAGTTCACCTCTTGACTGGTTGACCAGGATCGCGTCGTCCTTCATCTTGGCAAATTCATTGGCGCTGAACATGCCCTTGTTTTCCGGAGTCAGCGGGATGTGCAGCTGAACGATATCGCTTTCCTTGATCAAGGTCTCAAAATCAACGAAGTCCAAAAAAGGCTCTAAAGAAGCATTGTAAACCGGGTCATAGCCGATGACTCTAGCCCCCAGGGCATGGTACATTTCCGCCGCTGCTGCTCCGATCCGGCCCAAGCCGACGATGCCGACCGTCTGGTTGAAAATCTCATCGCTCATCAGCTCCGTTGGCCGGGTAAAATCCCCCCGCCGCATCTTCCGGTGATAGTAGCCCCACTTGCGCAGAAGGTACATGGCCCCGGTCAAGCCATTTTCCGCGATTGCCCGCGGCGAATAAGCCGGCACATTAGCGACGGTAATCCCGCACTTCGTGGCCGCTTCCAAGTCGATATTGTCCGCCCCCACCTTCCGCAAGGCCAGGTGCTTGACTCCTCCTTGCGCCAAAGTCTCAAGGTCAGCGGCCGTCAAGGCTTCTGCCTGCTGGGTCGAAACTGCCTCAAAGCCCTTGGCTTCTTCCAGGTTATCTGCCGTCAAGGGGCTGTGGGTATAAGAAATTTTATCGTCTGGGTGCTGGTCCTGCCACTCTTTTAAAAAAGCTTCTTCCACCGGCGTAATGCCGAACAAGTATGCCTTCATCTTTTTTCTCCTCATAATTGACAAATTTTGCCAAACAAGCTCTCGTTTTTTCTGATTCTGGTATCCTAAAGTAAAAGCCTTATGCTTTTCTCTATATTATGGCAAAAAAATTAAAAGATTGCTAGAGTGATTTTTAGTTATCGCATTTTTTAACACTTCTGTAATCTTTAAGCTAAAGGCCAGAAAAAACTGAAAAGAAAACATGGAGAAAAAGTATAAAGCAAAAGAAAGGTAGAAAATGATGAATGAAGAAAACGATCCCCGTTACATTCAACCCAAAGACAGTCTGGAAGCCATGGAACTGATCCAAAAGCTCTTCAACCAGTACCGCCGCGCACCCTTAACCTCCGAGCTTCTTGCCTACCATCAGAATTTGATCGAACGCCTGGAAGGTGACATCCACCAGGCTGCTGAAGCAGAAGGCCAGGCCAAAAGAGTCCAGGAATTAGACCGGATGATCAAGCTGATGAAGGACTGGACCGCCATCCGACTTTCCGGCCGCCCCTTTAACGCCAAGATGCGCCACTTCCGCTTCCTGCCAGAGGGCGGCCAGGTCAAGTTCAAACGGCATCCCCACAAAATTAAGGCTAATTCCAGTCACAGAGCTAGCCGGCATTAAAAAAGCGAGACCACTGGTCTCGCTTTTTTGTTTGCATATCTAACTTGCTACTTGCTCAATTACTTGATGTAAGCGTACTTGTAGCTCCACTGGGTACCAGCATTGTTGTGGATGATCCCCTTAACCTTGCTGTTTTGCAGGTAGGCGGTCGTCTGCTGGTAGATCGGGCTGACTGCCTGGTCGGCATTAGCCACTTGAGCAGCCTTGACCAGGTCCTGCCAGCGCTTGTTAACATCGTTGGCATCAGTCGTCAAAGCCTTATTGATCAAGCTGTTGTATTCAGCATTGTTCCACTTGCCGTAGTTGTAGCTAGTCCCCTTCTGCAGGATCTGCATGAAGGTCATCGGGTCGCTGAAGTCCCCGCCCCAGCCGGAAACGTAGATGTCAAAGTCCCCGCTTGCAGCCTTGGTGTAGGCGTTCTTGCTTGGGATAGAGCTGACCTTCACGCTGATGCCGGACAAAACCTTGGTCCATTGGGACTGCAGGTACTGGGTCAAGGCGTCGGCGTTGGTGCTTTCGTTTGAAGCCAGCAAGGTCAGGTTCAATTTCTTCAAGCCCAATTCCTTCAAGCCAGCCTTCCAGTACTTTTCAGCCAGCTTCTCGTTGTAGTCAACGGTATTAGCCACCTTTTGCTCCTTGGCAAAGTCTTCCTTGTTGGCTGGGTCATAGGCCAAGCCGGAAGCCACGAAGCCAGTCGGCACGCTTGACCCGTCCCCGAAGACCTTGCTGGTCAAGATCTTCCGGTCTAGTGACAGGGACAAAGCCAGGCGGATGTTCTTGTTGTTCAAAGCCTTCTTAACTGTCGCGTCCTTAGCCTGGAAGTTGTAGGCCAAATAAGCAACGTAGGAGTATGGGTAAGTCTTGAAGTCCTTATTCTTCTTCAGCTGCTTGACCTGTTCACTAGACAGCGGAGTGAGGTCCAGCTTGCCCTGCTGGTAGAGCTGGTAGCCGGTGTTGGTGGTCTTAACGACCTGGTAGCTGATCTTGCTCAGCTTAACAGCCTGCTTGTCCCAGTATTGGTTATTCTTGACAAAAGACCAGGTGTCATTGGTCCCCTTCCAGCCAGTGATTTTAAAGGGACCAGAGTAGAGCATGTACTTGGAACTGGTGGCATACTTCTTGCCCGCCTTCTTGATGAAGTTTTCGTTTTGCGGCCCAAAAAGCGGATAAGCCATCAAGACCTTGAAGTAGGCAATTGGCCGGTTGAGCTTGACTTGCACGGTTTCCTGGTTCAAAGCCTTGATGCCCAGGCTGGACGGGTCCTTCTTGCCGGCAATAATTTCATCAGCATTCTTGATGCCAGAGAAAAGATAGGCGTAAGGTGAGGCCGTCTTTGGGTTGATCGTCCGCCGCCAGGAGTAGACGAAGTCCTGGGCGGTAATCTTTTCCCCGTTTGACCACTTGGCGTTTGACCGCAGCTTGAAGGTCCAGGTCTTGCCGTCCTTAGACACGGTGCCGGACTTGGCTAAGCCGGCGGCTGGCTGCCCGTTTTTGCCCAAACGGTAGAAGCTTTCAAAAACGTTCCCCGTCTGCCCATAACCGGTCGCCTTGCTGATGTCAATGGTATCCAGCGGAGCGGTCGCGCTGAGCTTTAAGACCTGCTTGTCCTTACTTGATGAGCTTGAGCTCTGCTGACTGCCGCAAGCGGCCAGCAGGAAGGCGGCACTGACGCTGACAGCGGCAAGGGTGAATTTCTTGATCTTTTGCATTTTTTCCTCCTAAGACAAAAAAGCAGCTGCTCCCTAAAGGAAACAGCTGCTTCATTTGCCACTAAGCTAACAATTACTAGGCAAATCACTTGGTCTGAGCTAAATCCAGATTAGGCAACACAAAACGGTCGTATGACATAAGTGACATACAACAAACGCACATAGTTTGGTTTTCTTGCATTGCAAACATGATTTAGCTCCTTTCTCAATTTGATTTAATTTAATCTTACAGATTCACTTACAAAAAGTCAACGCATTCTTGCAAGTTTTTCAGTTTAATCCTTAACCGTCAAAAAAACAGCCAGATCCCGGCGGGGAGCCTGGTAGCCGTTGACGTACTCATCTTTGGCATAGCCCAGGCCGATCCCCATGGCCAGAGTCTGGTCATCCGGGATCCCCATGATTTCCCGTACGCTGGCCGGGTACTTGACCAGTTCATAAGCCGGCATGGTGTCAATCCCTTTGGCCTTGGCAGCGATTGCCAGAGTTTGGGCAAAAGCACCCAGATCATAGACTGACCAGAGGTTGGAGTGCTTAGGAATGGTCAAATAAGCAATTGCCGGGGCATAGTAAAGATTTTTCTGCAAAATGTTGGTCCTGAGGTCCAGCAATTCCGGCGTGTTCAAATATTCCTGGCTGGCTTGGTTGTGCCGGAGCATGTTTTCCCTTGGATAAGGATCCCAGTCTTCCCGGTGCCAGGTTTCCCAGTCTGGGGACGGAGCCGTCCCCGCTTCAGCCAAAGCCAGGTGGCGGGCATGGATCTTCTTGGCCGTTTCCCCCATGGCTAAATAAACCCGCCAGGGCTGGGAATCAACCCAAGACGGAGCCTGGCCAGCCAAGCGGACTACTTCTTCCAGGTCTGCCCGGCTAGGCTCATTGCTTTGGTCAAAATAGCGCGTGCTGCGGCGCTTTTCAATTGCATCAATCGCATCAGTCATTTTTGCACCTCTCTTAATACTGCTTACTTTTTTACTTCTTTTTTGTAAGTATAGTTCAAAATTGACTGAATAGCAAAAAAATCGCTATAATTGAGGCAAAAGTAGATATTTTATTTCAATGGAAAGCAGGATATGGACAAATGGGTTTAACCTTTAAAAGACAAGACGACTTAGACAAACTCTTCGACAAATTCGCCAGCATCCCTGACCCTAAGAAAGCCGCTTCCGGCAAGGGCAAGGAAAAAGAAGACGACAAAGCTGCCGGCAAAGAGGCAAAGTAAGCCGCTTGTTGGCGGCTTTTTATATTTTATAAAAGTCGCTAAATTTTCCCGTAAATCTGCCCACCTCTGCCCTATTTAGGCTAAAATTAACTTGTAAGCATTTGCAATTATTTTTCTTTAAGGATGTGAGCATCTTGGACAACAGCAACTTGCTGACCTACCTGGAATGGCGGGGCGACATTCCACTGGAGAAGTCTCCTTTCAACGAAATTGACGCTTTAGTTTTAGCAATTTTTTCTTATCTTAACTTGGAAAAGTACATCCCTTCCGGCAATAAGGAAGTTACCGTACGCGAAATCGCCGAGAAATACTTTGCCTCTTCCTTTACCGGCATAGACGCTAGCCAGTACCAGGAACTCTTCCGCCTAATGAGCGAGGGCGACCGCTTTAAGGATGCCCGCTTGTCCCACTCCAACACTGTTTTGACCGACCAGTGCCAGTTCAGTGCCTTAAAAATCGTCCTTGAAGATGGTACCCACTACGTGGCCTTCCGGGGGACCGACGACACCCTGGTCGGCTGGCGGGAAGACTTTGAAATTTCTTTTAAGGAAACCAAAGCCCAGATCTTAGGCGCCCGCTACCTCAAGGACCTCCTGGCTGATGACACAGCAGACTATATCCTGGGCGGCCACTCCAAGGGAGGCAACCTGGCTGAATACGCTGCTTTGAAGCTGCCTGAGGACTACCGGGCCCGGATCAAGGCTGTCTACACCTTTGACAGTCCAGGTCTGGCCAGTGAGGCCGGAGTTGACTATAACGAGGACTTTTTAAAAAGAGTTCTCCGCCGCTACGTGCCCGACTTTTCCATTATCGGCCGCCTGTTTGAACCCAGGGAGGTCGACCCAGTCATCGTCTATTCGACCAATGGCAACATCGCCCAACATGACACTTATTCCTGGCAGATCAAGGGCAGCCATTTCGTGACCCGCAAGCGGCCCAATCCTGAGTCCCGGGTCTACAACCAGCTGATCAACCAATGGATCGGATCAGCCAGCCTGGAAGAGCGGGAAGCCCTAACCCAAGACCTCTTTGACGCCCTGGCGGCCAGTGGATCCAGCAAGATCAACCAGCTGGCTAAAAACGGCTTTGGGGGCTTTGGAGCCATCCTTTTGTCTGTGACCAACTCTTCAAGGCGGACTAAGTTTATCTTAGGCAACCTTTTCTCTTCAATCTGGCAGCTGATCAAGAACCAGCAGATTGGGGCCGCCCTTTTCAGCCGGGATACTCTGACTGGCTGGCTCCTGGTTCTGCTTGGCATCATCAGTCTTACGGCCCCAGACTATGCCTTCAAGGCCTTCGGGATTTTGGCCGCGGTCGGGGGGATTATCTTCAGCGTCAACCATATTCTCTCGGTCTCTGTTTCGGCCTTTAAGCCCCAGCAAAAGCGCTTCTTCTTGATCACCTACCTGGTCTTGTTCGCGGCCTCTGTAGCGCTTTTATCGAGCAATCAGCTATTAGTTTTTTTGGCCCACTACTTCCTGGGAGCCTTCCTGCTTTTCTATGCCTATGGCCGGACCCGCAAGATTATTTTGCGCAAGCAGACCGGGGTCTTTAGAACTATCATCACCGTGGCTGAAGCCATCATTTCTTTTGCCTTGGGGATCATCGTCATCATCAACCCAGAATACTTCAACCACCAATCAATCATTGAGATCGGGATCCTCTTGATCATCTACGGAGCCTTCAAGCTGATTGCCGAACTCTTTAACCACCGGCCGCAAATGCCGAAAAAACACCGGTAAACGCAAAATGCTCAAAGGAATAATCCTTTGAGCATTTTTGTTTTGTCTGCTATTCTTCGTCCAGTCTGGCTGCAATCCAGTTCTTGACCTGGTCAACATTCAGCTTGGTCACTGATGAAAATGGCAGGAAGGTCACATTGTCCTTGTTCAAGTTCAAGTGCTTTCTGAAGGCCGCCTCAGTCTTGTTGAAGGCGTTCTTCTTGATCTTGTCCATCTTCGTGGCCACAACTAATACCGGCAGGTCCAGATACTGGGCATAGTCATACATGGCAATGTCGTCGGCAGTCGGTTCGTGGCGGCCGTCAATCAGCAAAATCAAGCCCTTGAGATAGGCCCGGGTTTCCAGGTAGTCCTGGATCATTTCCCCGAACTCTTCTCTCTGCTTCTTGGAAACCTTGGCATAGCCGTAGCCTGGCACGTCGACCAGGTAAAAGTCAGCTTGGTCGCTGTCGACCCGGTAGAAGTTCAAGGTCTGGGTCTTGCCCGGCGACGAGGAGGTCCGGGCCAGGTTCTTTCTTTGCAAAAGGGTGTTGATCAAGCTGGACTTACCAACGTTTGACCGGCCAGCCAGGGCGATTTCATCCAAGCCGCCTGCTGGGTACTGGCTGGCTTTAACCGCGCTGACGGCAAATTCTGATTGGTTAATGATCATCGGCAACCTCTTCCAGTTCACGGCGGATCACCTTTGGCTCGCCCATCCCGGTAATCGTTTCCGGCGTGATGATGACCTTGCTGATGTCGCTTTCGCTTGGCGTCCGGTACATGATGTCCATCATAGCATTTTCAATGATGGTTCTAAGGCCTCTGGCCCCCATCTTCCGTTCAATAGCCAGGTCAGCAATCTGCTTGACGGCAGCTGGTTCAAATTCCAGGTCAACCCCGTCAAGGGAGAGCAGCTTCTGGTATTGCTTGATCAAGGCATTCTTTGGTTCAGTCAAGATCCGGACCAAATCGTCGCTATCCAGCCGGTCCAAGGTAGTGATAATTGGAATCCGACCGATGAATTCTGGGATCAAGCCAAACTTGACCAAGTCACCGGTCGTCAAGAAGCGGTTCCAGTTGTCGTCGTCAACCTTGCCGGATTCTTGTTCTGCCCCGAAACCGATGGTCTTCTTGCCCAGCCGGTTCTTGACGATCTCTTCGATACCGTCAAAGGCCCCGCCGACAATGAAGAGGATGTTGGTGGTATCCATCCGGATCATTTCCTGCTGCGGGTGCTTGCGGCCGCCCTGCGGCGGAATAGAAGCAATGGTCCCTTCCAGGATCTTCAAAAGAGCCTGCTGAACCCCTTCACCAGACACGTCCCGGGTGATTGACACATTTTCTGATTTCTTGGAGATCTTGTCGATTTCGTCGATATAAATGATCCCCCGCTGGGCTCTCTCCAGGTCGTAGTCAGCATTCTGCAGCAGCTTAAGCAGGATATTCTCGACGTCTTCCCCTACGTAGCCGGCTTCAGTCAAAGTAGTCGCGTCCGCGATCGCGAACGGTACGTTCAAAATCCTGGCCAGAGTTTGCGCCAGGTAGGTCTTGCCTGACCCAGTTGGCCCGATCAAGGCAATGTTAGACTTTTGCAGTTCAGTTGAAGAATCAACATCCATTTGACTGATCCGCTTGTAGTGATTGTAAACCGCCACGGACAGAACCCGCTTGGCCCGGTCCTGGCCAATCACGTACTGGTCCAGTTCTTCTTTAATTTGCATTGGCTTGGGAAGCTCGCGCGCCTCCTTCAGTGAATCCAGACGCAGCTCATCATCAATAATCCGCTTGGCGAGTTCAATGTCCTCGTTGCAGATGTATACGCCGTTGCCGGCAATCATTTTTTTTACTTGGCTGGCAGACTTGCCGCAGAATGAGCATTTCACTTCTTCTGGATCTGTAAACTTAGTAGCCATGTATTCCCTCCTCTATTTGCTAAAGACTAGATTAGCATAAATACGGGCAACTTGCGCGAAATTAGCCTTGTATTTTTTCTTCCATCTTGGCAAAAGAAAACCCCAAAAGGGGCAGGTGCCACTTCTGGGGAATTCAGGCTATTGACAGGCGATTACTTGTCTTCTTCTTCGTCTTCGCTGCCTTCTTCAAGCTTAGCCTTAGCTACTTGCTTAGCGCTGTCAGTGATCAAGTTCATTGCCTTGCGAACGTTGATATCGTGAGCCAGCATTTCGTCGCTCAAAGCGTTGCGAACTGCCTTTTCGCTCATGTTGTAGCTGTCTGCCAGGTCCTTGATTTCAGCGTCGATTTCTTCCTTGCTTGCTTCGAAGCCTTCCTTGGCTACGATTGCTTCCAGAACAAGGTTGGTCTTAACGCGTTCAGCTGCGTTTGCTGACAATTGGCTGCGCAGTTGGTCTTCAGTCGTGTTAGTCAACTTGAAGTAAGTTTGTGGGTCAATCCCTTGACGTTGCATGTCGCCCAAGTATTGGTTGAGTTGGTTGTCAACGTCTTCTTGAATCATCACGTCAGGAATTTCTTCAACAGTAGCGTTCTTGACTGCAGTAGTGATGGCTGCTTCTTGGATAGCTGCCTTGGCTGCTTCTTCCTTTTCAGACTTCAGTTCAGCCTTGATCTTTTCCTTCAATTCGTCAAGAGTTTCAACTGAGTCGTCAACGTCCTTGGCAAATTCGTCGTCAAGTTCTGGCAATTGCTTTGCCTTAACTTCGTGGATCTTGGTTGCGAAGTGAGCTTCCTTGCCAGCCAGGTCCTTTGCGCCGTAGTCTTCTGGGAAGGTTACGACAACGTCAACTTCTTCGCCAGCGCCGTGGCCAACCAGTTGGTCTTCAAAGCCAGGGATGAAGGTGTTTGAGCCCAATTCCAGGGAGTAGTTTTGAGCTGAGCCGCCGTCAAATTCAACGCCGTCAACAGTACCAACGTAGTCGATGGTTACAGTGTCGCCGTTTTCAGCCTTGTCGTTCTTCAAAACCATTTCAGCGTTTTGTTCTTGACGCTTAGTCAATTCAGCGTCGATGTCCTTTTGGTAAACGCGGGTGTTTTGCTTTGGTACTTCGATTTCAGTGTATTGGCCAAGTTCAACTTCTGGTTCAACCGTTACGATTGCCTTCATTTCCCAGGCCTTGTTCTTGTCCATTGATACAGGAACGATTTGAGGTTGGCCAACTGCCTTGATGCCAGTTTCCTTAACAGCAGCGCTGTAAGCTTCTGGCAAAGCAAAGTTCAAAGCGTCTTCGTAAAGAGCTTCTTCACCGTAGTATTGGTTGAAGATTACACGGGAAACGTGACCCTTACGGAAGCCAGGTACACGCAAGCTCTTCTTTACGCGGTTAAAAGCCTTGTCCAGGCTCTTCTTGATTTCATCTTGAGAGATTTCAAAAGAAAGTTCACCAGTAGTCTTACCGGTAGTTTTCCAGTTAGCAGACATTAATCAAATACCTCCAATGTCTATTTTGAGTTTGCTACTTTGCATACTTAAATATCTTACCTTAAAGCCGGTCAAAAAACAATGAAAGTACTACAAAATAGGGCTTTTTTGGATAAAAAAAGGCGTTCTTCTGAGAAGAACACCTTTTTACACTGTTAGAACTAAAATTCAAAAACTAAAAATTAGTCGTCAATTTCAGTAACTTGGCCGGCACCAACAGTTCTACCACCTTCACGGATAGTGAACTTAGTACCAACTTCGATAGCGGCTGGCTTGATCAAAGTAACTGAGAATTCAGTGTTGTCACCAGGCATAACCATTTCAGTACCTTCTGGCAATTCAATTTCACCAGTGATGTCAGTGGTGTGGAAGTAGAATTGTGGACGGTAGTCTGAGAAGAATGGAGTGTGACGGCCACCTTCGTCCTTGCTCAAGATGTAGACTTGACCCTTGAAAGTTTCGTGGGTCTTGATTGAGCCTGGAGCTGCCAAAACTTGACCACGAACGATTTGGTCACGGTCGATACCACGGAGCAATACACCAACGTTGTCGCCGGCTTCACCCAAGTCAAGAGTCTTGTGGAACATTTCCAAACCAGTTACAACTGAAGTCAAGACCTTTTCTACCAAACCAACGATTTCAACGCTGTCGCCAACCTTAACAGTACCACGGTCGATACGGCCTGAAGCAACAGTACCACGACCAGTGATAGTGAAGACGTCTTCAACTGGCATCAAGAATGGCTTGTCAGTTTCACGTTCTGGAGTTGGGATGTATTCGTCAACAACGTCCATCAGTTCTTCGATCTTCTTTTGAGCTTCTTCGTCGCCTTCAAGAGCCTTAAGAGCTGAACCACGGACTACAGGAACATCGTCACCTGGGTAACCGTATTCTGAAAGCAAGTCTCTTACTTCCATTTCAACCAAGTCGATCAATTCTGGGTCGTCAACCAAGTCGCACTTGTTCAAGAAGACTACGATGTAGTTAACACCAACCTGACGAGCCAACAAGATGTGTTCACGAGTTTGTGGCATAGGACCGTCAGTTGCGGCAACAACCAAGATAGCACCGTCCATTTGAGCGGCACCAGTGATCATGTTCTTGATGTAGTCGGCGTGGCCTGGGGCGTCCATGTGGGCGTAGTGGCGCTTTTCAGTTTCGTATTCAACGTGGGCAGTGTTGATAGTGATACCACGTTCCTTTTCTTCTGGAGCTGCGTCGATTTGTGAGTAATCTTCAGCTTGTGCCAAACCCTTCTTAGCCAACACAGTAGTGATAGCTGCGGTCAAAGTAGTCTTACCGTGGTCAACGTGGCCAATAGTACCAATGTTAACGTGTGGCTTAGTTCTAACGTAATGTTCTTTTTCTGCCATTAAAATGACCCTCCTG
>NZ_JBJEES010000141.1:0-5550 GCF_051873315.1 Lactobacillus sp. | reverse complement strand
GCGTCAACTCTGTGCAGGGCCGTGACGAAGGGCTGCTTTAAAGGAATCTGCTTTACGTCGACCTGCAGGTCTTCAATTGCCAATTGTTCAGCCATTTTTTCCTCCTTGTTTCTTTATTTTCCTTCTAACTAGTTTTGTCTGTTATTTTTCCTGTTTATCAAAAATCAGCTCATAGGCCCGCCGCTCCGGGTCAACCGAGTCGCTGGTCACCGTGATGATGCCCCGGTAGACGAAGCCAAGCTTGTCAGCCAGGTGCTGGACGGCCTGGTTCTGCTTGCCCGTGTCCA
The DNA here is from genome assembly GCF_051873315.1 of Lactobacillus sp. Lineage (GTDB taxonomy): Bacteria > Bacillota > Bacilli > Lactobacillales > Lactobacillaceae > Lactobacillus. The sequence goes on along the minus strand of NZ_JBJEES010000141.1, from coordinate 5,263 downwards.
GGCGGAAGCTCTTGATCCCGCTCTCTTGGCCAAAAGCAATCACTCTTTTCAGCAAAAGCTGGCTCAAGCCTTGTCCTCTGAAAGACTCTTTTACGGCAAAGCGGTGCAGGGCCCAGTAGGGGGCACTTCCCGCCCAAATCGGGACTTCATAGTTGGGGTCAAAGCTGGTTGCGGCCATATAAGCGGCGACCTGGCCATCTTTAAGTAAAACCCAGCCCTGCTTGTTTTCCAGGTCTTCTTCAATGCTGGCCCGGTTTGGATAGCCTTCCTGCCACTGGCTGGAATTTTGCGCTTTCAAAAGGGCCTTGGCATCTTTGATGATGGCGACAATGTCCTCTAAGTCCCGGCTTTCTGCCTTTCTGACCATTTTTTCTTCAGTCATCTTAAGCCTCGTTGATGTGCTCTCTTAAGTAGCTGTACTGCATGGCGTCTTCCAGCTTGCTGGTGTCCACGCCTAAAACTTGGGCCAGGGCGTAGGCAAAGGCCCAGGAAGTTGCCGGTCCCCGGCTGGTAACCAGCTTGTGGTCTTCGTCGATCACGGCCGGGGTGTCCACGTAGGTGCTGGCCGGGTTTTCCTCAGCAACTTGCTTTTTAAAGTCCGGGTGGCTGGTCCACTTGGCTTCTTTTAAAAAGCCATACTTGGACAAGGCGATCGGGGAGGCGCACATGGCGGCGTTCCACTTGCCGGCGGCGAAGCGCTGCTTCATCAAGGCCGCCAATTTCTCGCTTTCTCTTAAGTGCTTGGCATTCGGGGCCCCGCCCGGGAAGGCGACCAGGTCGTAGTCAAGCAAAGAGTCGTCCACTAATTTGTCACAAGTAAAGCGGATGTCGTGTCCGCCGGTGATGGTCAAATTGTCCAGGGCCACCATGTCGCAGGGGATGCCCAGCCGGCGCAGGACGTCGACTTGGCTCAAGCCTTCGACTTCTTCACATCCGTCTGAAAATACAATTGCTGCTGTTGGCATAGATTTGTTCTCCTTTTTTCTAATTCTAAAAGATAGTTTTTTAGCTATTGCTTTTAATTTTTTGTTAATGATTGGCTACTCTCTATTGTACAAAATTGCGGTCAGCTTGTCGCTGAAAGCGGGCTTTTTTAAGCAATTTGCAATTGTTCCAAGTAGCGGATAAAATAAAAGGCGGTGTTATCACTTACAAAATATAAGTTTGATGACTATGAAATAGAAAAGAGAAAAGAAATGGAATTCATCTACCTCATCATCTTAGGCATCCTGGCCGGCATCGTGGCGGCGGTGGCCAGCATGGCGTCACTCGTGTCTTACCCGGGCCTGCTTCTTCTTGGCCTCAGCCCCGTCACAGCCAACATGACCAATACGGCAGCCCTGGTCACGACCGGCTTTGGCTCCTTATCCTCCTGCTTAAAAGAGATGCGGGGGCACTGGGGGGAGCTCTGGCGCTATGCCTTTTTCCAATTGACCGGGGCCCTCATCGGCGGCTGGCTTTTGGTCCAGTTCCCGGGAAAAATCTTCCAAAAACTGGTGCCCTTCTTTGTGCTTTTTTCTGCGGCCATGCTGCTCTATAGCGGCCGGCAAAAGCAGGCAAAAAAAGCGACCAAGCTGGGAAGGGTCGGTGCCTACTTTGGCTTGTTTATAGCCGGGATTTACGCTGGCTACTTTGGGGCAGCTTCAGGCGTTTTGACCCTAATCTTTTTGACAGCTTTAAGCGATTCATCCTTTGTCGTCATCAATGCCATTAAGAGTCTGATCGGCTCTTTAGCCAATCTGGTGGCCCTGTCGCTTTTCGCCTTTAAGGGCGGGGTCGACTGGCCGGTAGCTTTTCCTTTGGCAATTGGCCTCTTTATCGGTGGCTATTTCGGGCAAAAAATGATTAAATATCTAAAGCCTGCCTGGGTCAGAGGAATCACGGCCTTCTTCTCGGTCCTTTTGGCCGCCTATTTGGGCTGGCAAGCTTGGAGCTAAGCTACCCAAGCCGGGCAAAGTAAGTTAGAATAGTTATGATTGATTTAAGGAGGCAGCGCATGAAAACTGAAGTTTATCTGGTCAGACATGGGGAAACGCTTTTCAACCGCCTGAACAAGGTACAGGGTTGGTGCGACACCCCCTTGACCATCAAAGGAATCGACGACTTAAAGAAGACGGCTGACGCCTTGTCGCAGATCCATTTTGACAACATGTACTCGTCAGACTTGAAGCGGGCGATCGACACCGTCCACTTGATGAAGGATGCCAACCAGGTGTCTGAGATTGGCAAGATCAAAAAGCTGCCGGAATTCAGAGAAGTTTTTTACGGCTCTTTTGAAGGTGGCAGCATCGACGACATCTGGCACAGCGTTTCTAAAGCTGCGGGCATCCCGGCAACGACTGACGTGAAAAAGATCATCGACACCATCGGCATCTACAAGTTCCGGGAAGTCACCAAGAAGGCTGACCCCCGCCATTTGGCTGAAAATACGGAAGAACTGGAAACCAGAATGAAGCGGGCCATCCAGGTCTTAAGAAAAGAAACCATGGGCGAAGGCCGGGTCCTGCTGGTGTCCCACGGGGACTTCATCAAGACCCTGGGGATCAAGTACTGGAAGGAAAGCGACGGCCTGCACGACATCACCTTCCCGGACAACGGCAGCGTCAGCCGGGGGATTTTGGACGAAGAAGGCAATTTTGAAATCGTGGACTACAACTGCAAGGCCGCGGATTTATGAACAAGGAGACAAATTAGACGATGAAGTGGGATACGCACACTTTTACGGTCGTTTTGCTGGTGATCGTGGGCCTGTGGGAATTTGCCCGGGGCTATAACGCCCAGCGGATGGGCAAGAAGGGCAACCTGCCAGCCCAGTCTTACTACCTGACCGGGGCCGGGATTCTGGCCGTGGCCATTTATTACGCGGTAAAGTTGTGGAGTTAATATGAACGTTCATTCCTGGTGGGTTCCCTATGCCGTTTTGCTTTTCGGCATCTGGGATTTAATTACCGGCATCACGCGCCTGCGCCGGCAGAAGCAGGGCGTCAAGCAGAAGGGGCTGGGGGGCAAGGCTTTTGTCATCTTGGGCATCCTCTTCATCATTACTGGAATCTGGGCTTTTTGGCTCTAGAAGGCAAAAATTATGGCAAAGTTGGCACTGCTGAGGCATGGGGAAAGCCAGGCCAATGCGGCAAACGTATATACAGGCTGGAACGACGTCCCCTTGACAGACAAGGGCCGGCGGCAGGCCTGGGCAGCGGGGGAGAAATTAAAAGAAGTCGGTAACTTTCACCCGACCTTGATTCATACTTCTCTTTTGTCACGGGCAATTGAGACGGCGAACATCGCGGCAGAAGCAGCGGGCTTTTTGTACCTGCCGCTTTCAAAGACCTGGCGGCTGAACGAACGCCACTACGGGGCATTGCGGGGGCTTGACAAGGACGTGTCCAGGAAGATTTTCGGCAAAGAGCAGGTTTTAGAGTGGCGGCGGGGCTTTGACGCGGTACCTCCTGCGCAAGGGTCGCCAAGCATTGACCGCCGCTATTGGGGAGTGGACCCCAAGCTTTTGCCAAGAGCTGAGAGCCTGCACCAGACCCAGCTCCGCCTTTTGCCTTATTATGAAGACGAGGTGGCCAGTCGCTTAATGGTCGGGCAAGACCAGCTGATCGTGGCCCATGGCTCCAGCCTGCGGGCGCTGATCAAATACTTAGAAGATATCAACAATGTGGATATCCTCAAATTGGAGGTGCCTAACGCCCAGGCTATCGTCTATGACTTTGACCAGGAGCTGAACATTGTGGATAAAATAATCACCAACTAACTGATAATTTAAACAGGCTTAGGCCTGTTTTTTCTTTTTCCTTCTTTTTTGCTAAAAAAGTCAGCGGTTATTGAAAAACTTGACATCGCTTTTGGGAGTGTTACACTTAGTCACAAGTTATCAGAAAACTTGTGAAAAGATTTTATAAACAGAAAGTGTGACAAGATGCCAGTAATGACAGCCCAAGAAGTGATGGATTTGATTCCTAACCGCTACCCGATCTGCTACATCGACCGGGTGGAGGAAATAGAAGCCGACAAGAGCATCAAAGCCGTAAAGAACGTGACGATCAACGAGCCCTTTTTTCAGGGACATTTCCCGGGAAATCCGGTGATGCCCGGAGTCTTGATCATTGAGACTTTGGCCCAGGCAGCTTCGATTTTGATCTTGAAGTCGCCGGCTTTTTACAAAAAGACCGCCTACCTTGGGGCGATCCACCAGGCCAAGTTCAGAAGGATGGTCCGGCCGGGGGATGTTTTGGAGATGGAAGTGAAGATGCTCAAGGTCCGGGCCAAGACCGGGAGCGTGGCGGCGGTGGCGAAAGTAAATGGGGACCTGGTCTGCCAGACGGAATTAGTCTTTATCGTGGGCGAGCGGGATGGCAAGGACATGCAGGCAAAAAGTTAGAAAAAGCGAAAAAATCTGGAGACTTTTGCCAGATTGCTAAATGTCGGGGGCAATCTATGGTAAAATCTATTCTGATATATTTAAAATAGATTTTTTAAAATGTAGCTAAGTATGCGCAAATTATTTCTTTTGAGAGGCGCGCCCGGCTCTGGCAAGTCTTCATTTATCGCCCGGCACCACTTATTGCCGTACGCGATCAGCGGGGATGCGATCCGCCTGCTTTTGGCGGACCTGACCGTTTACTATGACCAGAAGACTGACGTTCTGCACCAGGTTATTCCGCGGCATGTCACGGAACAGACCAAGCGGATGAAGGACAACTTGGTTGAGCACAAGATGTCCTATGGGGAAACCGTCATCGTGGACGGGACCCACATTGTCGCCAGCGAGATCGATCACTACAAGAAGTGGTGCGAGAAGTACCATTACGAGTGCTATGTGGTCGATTTGATGCAGAACCAGACTCTGGAAGGTTTGTTGAAGAGAAACCAGATCCGGATGCAGTATGACTGGGTGAAGCCGGAAGTCATCACGATGATGTACAATTCTTACAAGGCTCATCCGGAATTGCCCAAGTGGGTCAAGGGGATCAAGCCCAACCAGATGGAGCAGGCCCTGCAGCAGAGAGAGAACAATCTGGACCATTATTCACATGTGGTTGCCATCCCAGACGAGGTGGCGGAAGAAGATTTTCCACATGTGCACATTTCCAACTTCTACTTCTCTTTCAACGACAAGTTCAGTGAAAAGTACGGGACTTACCGGAATGTGGTGACGATCGGCAAGACCAAGGAAGAGGTGGTTGACGAGTTCCGCCTGCCGTACTTTGCCTTCAAGTTCCACCACAAGCACTTTTTGATTTCGGCTTACCCGATC
>NZ_JBJEES010000140.1:0-5569 GCF_051873315.1 Lactobacillus sp. | reverse complement strand
TGGACCTTTTTTGTTAAGAAATTGAAACTATATTTCAACTAGCACCACGCGTATACAACTATTGTTTACAACTATAATTATAGTCGTCAGCTCCTAAATATCAATTAATTATGCAAAGAGTTGATATAGCGCAAATTGCTTATCTAAAAAAATTACTTGCCATTTTTACAATAAAAAAAGCCGTGGCAACCGCCACAGCTTTTCAAAGAGTTATTATTCAGTATTTTTTAGACCAGCTTCTTCCGGATAGCACCAGAGATCCAGTCGATGACCACAACCATAACGATGATCCCCAAAAGGATGATCCCGACCCGGCTCCATTGCCGGTAGTTCAAGGCAATGATCAAAGGATAGCCGATACCACCGGCACCAACCAGACCCAAAACGGAAGCGGACCGGACGGACACGTCAAAACGGTAAAGGGTGTTGGAAACGATGGCTGGCATCAAGTCAGGCAGGGTTGCAAAAACTGCAACGTTGAACTTGGACCCGCCGACCGCCGTAATAGCTTCAGCTGGACCATCGTCCAAACTTTCAATCGCTTCTGAGAACAGCATGGCCAGCATCCCGACTGAGTGGAAACCCAAGGCCAGGGCACCGGCTGGAGCGCCTGGACCAACGGCCTTAATGAACATCAAGGCCAGAACGATTTCCGGGAAGGATCTGATAAAAGTCAAAACAATCTTCCCGCTTTCAGATACCCAGAACTTCTTGTGCCGGGTGTTGGCAGCCCAGAAAGCAAAAGGAACTGAAATGATAGCGGAGATGAAAGTACCCAGGAAAGCAATACACAAGGTCTGCCACAATTGGGAAACCAAGTCTTCCCCGCTGCCGTTATAAACATATGACCAGTCCGGGTGGAAAAGGCCATTGAAGATCGCCCCGGTAATCTGGCCGGCAGTTGGCTTGATCCCGCCGAAGTCGATGCCCGTGCAGGACCAAATGATGATGGCGATGGAAATGATCCAGCCGCCCCACTTAATTGCTCTGGACTTGGCCGTCACTGGTTTTGGTGGTAATTTCTTCATTGTCGTATCCATTAGCGCATCAAAGCCTCCCTTGCTTTAGTTGAAACAAAGTCGATGACCAAAACAACCAAGAAGACAACCAGGATGATCATCCCCGTTTGGTTGTAGCTGAACATGTCCAAAGTGTTCTTCAGCTGTAGACCGATACCACCGGCACCGATGTAACCGAGGATCGTAGATGCCCGGACGTTGATTTCAAAAGCATACAGGGCGTAGCTGATGAAGTAAGGCAAAATCTGCGGCATAACGGCAAACATGATGTTGTTCATCCCGTTGCCCCCGACTGCCTTGATGGCTTCACTTGGACCTGGATCAATGGTTTCGATGGCTTCGTAGAAGAGCTTGACCACAACACCGAAGGTGAAGACGATCAAGGCCAAGATACCGGCAACCGGGCCGATACCAACGATGGCAACGAAGATTGAACCCAAGAGCAGGTCTGGGATAGTTCTGATGATGTTCATAATGAAACGCAGAACACCGGTAATTACCCGGTTGTGGACAATGTTTCTGGCAATCAAGAGTGAGTAAACGAAGGCCAAAAGGGACCCGATAACCGTACTGATGATGGCCATCTTGATCGTTTCCACCAGGTAAGGAATGGCAGTGCCGGCGTATGACCAGTCCGGCTGAGCCATCTGCACGAAGATTTCCGCGAACTGGTCAAAGTTGGCGAAAAATTCCGGCAGACTTGTCTGCGTGTTGTTAACAGATAAAACCAGACCCAGGATCATCAAGATGACCCAGACCCAGTTCCACATCTTAAACTTCTTTTTTGGAAGTTTTAACATGTCGCGGTCAGTTGCTGACATTGTTAGTCTTCCTCCTTACCCTTGCCGCCATTGTAGATGTTGTCGAAGACGCTTTGCGGCGTGTCTTCCATCTTACCGTCATATACGATTTCCCCGGCCCGGACACCGATGACCCGGTGGCCGAATTCCTTGGCCAATTCAATTGAGTGCAGGTTAGCCACGACCGTCATGTCATACTTTTCGTTCAGCATCTTCAAGTCTTCCATAACCTGGCGGGAAGTCTTCGGGTCCAAAGAAGCAGTTGGTTCGTCGGCTAAAATAATTTCCGGTCTTTGGGTCAAAACCCGGGCAATAGCCACCCGCTGCTGCTGACCACCGGACAACTCGTCAGCCCGAGAGTAGACCTTTTCAGCCATACCAACGCTTTGCAGGGCTTCATAAGCTCTTTGCTTGTCTTCGTCAGTAAAGAGGTTGAAAGTCGTCTTCCAGGTTGGGTAGTAAGCCAGCCGGCCAGCCAAAACGTTCCGCAAAACGCTGGAACGCTTGACCAGGTTGAAGCTTTGGAAGATCATCCCGATCTTGCGCCGCATAAGGCGCAGGTTCTTGCCCTTGGCCTTGGTGATTGACTCACCGTCAATCAAGATGTCACCTTCAGAAATGTCGTGCAGGCGGTTGATGGCCCGGAGCAGAGTATACTTGCCGGCACCGGAAAGACCAACGATTACCACGAACTCACCCTTGTTGATTTCCAGGTTGATGTTCTTCAAACCAACGGTACCATTGTCGTAGACCTTGGTAACGTTCTTCATTTCGATCATCGGCTGTTCTGCCATGAATAATAACTCCTTAAATAACTAAATTTGCTTTTTCATTGAAAATCGTGTCCTACGTAAAGCGGGGCACGATTTCACTATAGTATTCAGTTGATAGTCTTTGTGATATCAATGACTACTTGGTAGCAGCCATCTTGTCGTACTTGCGGACGATGTCGAAGTTTGAGTCCTTTGAAGGGGTGTAGCCTTCGTGGCTGTAGATGCTTTCGATAATCTTCAAGCTCTTCTTGTCATCGCGCAGAGATTCGAAGGCCTTGGACAGCTTCTTGCGGAAGGAGCTGCTCATGTCTGAACGAACTGAGATAGTGTCGTTAGGGATGCCCTTAGTGAAGTAGATTGGAACAACCTTCTTCATGATGTTTGGTTGGTCTGCCAAAACAGTGTTACGTGCGTCTTCGAAAGTGAAGGCAGCGTCGACGTCCCCGTTAAGAACGTCAAGCACGGCTTGGTCGTGGCCAGTTACAGTTACCAGGTTGGCGTTGCCCTTCTTAGTCAAGTCCAGGCCCTTTTCCTTCAATTCAGCGATTGGGAAGATGTAGCCGGCTGAAGAAGTAGCGTTTTGAACGGCAATCTTCTTGCCCTTCAAGTCCTTCCAGCTCTTGATCTTTGAGCCCTTCTTAACCAGGATTTCTGCCCGGTAGAACTTAACCAGCTTGTTGGTTGCCTTACCGCCTGGTTGCTTTACCCCGTAACGGAGAGCTTGCAGCAGAACGTCAGCAGCCTTTTGCTTGTGGGCCAGAACGTAACCATCCGGTGGCAGGAAGCCAACGTCAACCTTCTTTGACTTCATGGCTTCGACAACCGTGTTGTAGTCGGTTGACATTGAGATCTTAACCGGAACGCCAAGCTTCTTGGAAAGGATCTTTTCAAGCGGCTTAGCCTTGGCTTCCAAAGTGGAAGCAGCTTGACTAGGAACAAATTGGATCGTCAAAGGGTGTGACTTTGATGGAGTGTAGCCCTTTGATGAAGAAGATGATGACTTGCTTGAAGAGCAAGCAGTTGCCAGCACGGCAGCAGCAACAGTTAAAGCACCAAACAATGCTTTCTTGAACTTTTTCATTATTTCCCCCTGAAAAATGGTTAATGAAAGTTAAAACAGTACAACAGCAGCATAAGGGATGAGCCTGAAAGCAGCCAGAGGAAGGCACACACAAAAGCTTCCTCTATCGGTGGCTCTCACGCTCATGCATCTCATCGGAACGACAGCTAGGCGAATCTCGCTTCTGTGTTCTGGAACAATTCTACCAGAAATATTCGGGTTTTAGCAAGCTTTTTTCGGATTTTTTACCCAAACTAATTGATCCGGTCCAATTTTGTAAACAAAAAGTTAATGAAATAGCGAAAAATTACACAAACTACTAACTTAATCGGCTGAAATCCGAACAAAAGTAAAATTCTAGTTAAATAAACAAGAAATAAAAGAACGTTTGGAAATTGTTCCAAACGTCCTCTTTTTAAGCTATACTTTTATCAGCCAGCTTACTTGGCAGGCATGTTGTTGACGTCAGTTCTGACGATCAAGACATCGGCCATGGCGTGCTGGTTGACGTATTCGGTAACTGACCCCATCAGCATCCGCTCAACAGCGTTCAAACCGGTGGCGCCCATCACGATCAAGTTGTTGCCGTGGTCCTTGACGAAGTCGTAAGAGATGATTCTCTTCGGGCTGCCATAACGGATGTGGTAGTCAAGGTCGTCAAAGGCCAGGTTGTCGTGGGCCCATTGCTTGAGGCTCTTGAGGTATTCCTCTGAGTCTTGGGTCATTTGGTAGATCGTGTCGCCTGAGATCAAGGTGTCCTGCATTTCGCCCATGAACTGCCGGGTGTCGATCACGTTCAAAACATCAACGTGGTAGCCGTTGTTGGCGGCAATCTTCACGGCCTTGTCAAAAGCACGTTCAGCGGATTCAGATCCATCGACAGGTACCAAAATTTTGATTTTTTCTTCAGTCATAGTGCTCATCTCCCGTACTATCTACGTATTTCGCTTATCTATATTTTAACATAAGTCACGGTTTAGTAATGCGCTTTCGCAAAATTGTTACATCTTAAACTTGCAAGGGAGCATTTTTTAAGCGGGATGAAAAAATCAGTCAATTAAAAAACAATTGAAAGAAAACAGAAAAGACAGATATATATAAATAAGAAAGGATTTAACCATGACTTCATTAAAGCAGCAATTGCTGGCCGTTAAAGGCGGCCGGAACTTCCGTGAACTGGGCGGCTACCAGACCGTTTCCGGCAAAAAGATCAAAATGCACAAGCTGATCCGGAGCGGGCACTTGGCCGACCTGCTGGCAGAAGACCAGGAGTACTTGCGCCGCTACGGACTCAAGTACGATATCGACCTCAGAACCAGTTTTGAAAGAAACAAGCAGCCGGACCGAAAGATCGCAGGTGTTGAGTACTTTGCCGACCCCGTTTTCGATGAGGACTTGACCAACTCCACCATGAGTATTTCAGACATGGCAAGAGAAAGCCAGGATCCAGGCTGGGGCTACCAGCGGATGCTGTGGGCCTACAAGAACATGGCGACCGGGAAGAACGCCAACAAGGCCTACCAGCACTTGTTTGAAGTTCTCCTGGCTAATGAAAAAGACGGTGAGAGCGTGCTTTTCCACTGCACGGCCGGGAAAGACCGGACCGGTTTCGGGGCAATCCTGATCTTGACGGCCTTGGGCGTACCGATGAAAACCATTGAAAAAGACTACCTCTTCACTAATGAAGTAATCAAGGACTTCGTCAGCCAGCTTTTGGCCAAGGAAAAGGCCGCTGGAGCCGATGACAGCCTCCTGGCGACCTTCCACGATTTGCAGACCGTGCAGCCGGCCTACTTCAAGTACCTGCTGGACGTCATCAACCGGGACTATGGCAGCATCAATGCCTACCTTCACCAGCAGATCGGCCTCTCTAATGCTGACCTGTTGGATTTGCGGACGATATACCTGGAGAAATAA
>NZ_JBJEES010000139.1:0-22353 GCF_051873315.1 Lactobacillus sp. | reverse complement strand
GCAAAGCTTGATAATTGCTTGCCCCGGCTCTGGTAAGTTCAACCAGTTCTTTCCAAGTCTGATTCAGTGGGTTGGCTGGAGTACCTGCATCAGTCCCCAAAGCCAATTTCACTCCGGCCTTGATCGCCCGGCCAACATGAGTGTAAAAGTCATCCAAAGCATTCCGCATCTTTTGAATTGAGAACAGGGTCAAATCCGGCGTGTCATCTGGTAGATTGGCAACCTGGTAACCAGCAATCAAAGTTGGTGAAAGGAAGATCCCCTTCTCCTTCATGGTCTCAATATCTTCGTCAGTCACGTAGAAACCGTGTTCTACTGAATCAACGCCTGCTTCAACACAATAGTGAATCCCTTGCGCTCCTTGAGCGTGGGCACAAATCGTCATGTGTTTGGAATGGGCTTCCTCAACTGCCGTTTTGATTTCTTCAAAAGTCAATTCCGTATCATCAACTTGGTCAGTCGTCGACATGATCCCGCCTGTAGCCATCAACTTGATGTTTTCTGCCCCTAGCTTAAATTGCGTCCGGACCGCCTTACGCATTTCGTCCGGCCCGTTAACCAGCCAGGATGACTCAAATTCGTTGTTTTCGCCATTTCTGGCATCCCCATGACCGCCAATTACTGAAATTGCCCGGCCACATGGCATGATCCCCGGCCCTTCAAAAGGATGCTGCGCTCTTTCCCGCTTCAACTTGATATCAACGTCAAAGCCAACCGCGCAGCTGCGCAGGTAAGTCACCCCGCCTTGCAGGCCTGACCGCAGATTCTCCAAAGCTGCCACGGTCGTACTGGTTTCAGTTTCTGGATATGCCCGCTTGGCATAAGGATCCATACCAATGTGAGTGTGGGCATTGATCAAACCAGACATCACGTATTGGCCATCAAGATCTACCGTCTTGTCAGCGGCTTTTACCTCGCCTTGACCGAGCTCAGTAATTTTCCCAGTCGCGTCATCAACGGTAAACCAGGCATTTTCCTTTACCTCATCTTCAGTCCCAACAAATAAATTACAGTTAACAAAAGTCGTCTTGGTCATAAGAAGTCTCTTCTTTCTATACTCTCTGCTGCCATTAATCGTTCAGTTTTTGAAAATCAATCTAGTTAACTGTTTATTTCTCATAAACGTAAGCGTGGGCAAACCAGTAAGAACCGCCGTTAAAGACAACGTCGTGAACCGTTGACCGGACAAGCCAGGCCTGGCCCATGTGGTAGAGTGGTGATAAAGCTTGCTGGTTGGTCAAAACTTCCTCTGCTTGCAAGAGGTAGCTGAGCCGCTTTGCGCCAGTCGCGGTTTGTGACTTGTTTACGGCTTGGTCGTAAGCCTTGCTTGACCACTTGCCGAAGTTGTAGCTTTGGCCCGTCAGCATGTATTTCAAGAAGTTGTAAGGATCCGGGAAGTCACCGGTCAAGCCGGTTAAAGTGACTTGGTATTGGCCGTTAAGCATCCGGCTGACCCGCGTGGTCTTTGGCAGATTTGATACTGAAACGTCAACTTTGTCGCCAAAAGCGGCCTTAAAGCAGCTTTGCAGGTATTCAGTCGTTTGCTTGGAAGTATCGTCGTCATCGCCAGTCAAGGTGAAGCTGAGCTTCTTCATGCCCAGTTGCTTCAAGCCTTTTGCCAGGTATGCGGCAGCCTTCTTTTTGTCGTAAGTCATGTAGACATTGTTTGGATTGCGCTTTTCAACGTAAGCCGCAAACTTTTGCCCGCTGGCAACTACTGTTGGCGCGGAGAATGTCTTGGCAACAGTGTTTTCGCCGCCAACCGTCTTTACCAAAGCTTGCCGGTTAACAGCCATTGAAAGGGCCCGTCTTACCCACACGTTTTGCAGGAACTTGTACTTAGATACGTTGTAAGTCAGGTATTGAGTGTTCCCTTGCCGGCGAACCGTGTAAGCCTTGTTGGTCTTCATAGCCTTGGCCGCCTGGCTGCTGAGCAGTGCCGCATCGAGCTTGCCGCTTTGATAAAGGTTGAGGTCCGTTGACTGCGTCTTCTGCACGCTGTAGGAAACTGTCTGCAGCTTGACTGACTTCTTGTTCCAGTAGTAGGGATTCTTGACCAGTTTCCAGCTCAAGTTTGAACCCGTCCAGCCAGTCTGCTTGAAAGCCCCATTGTAAACCATGTACTTAGAAGCTGTGCCGTACTTTTTGCCGTATTTTTCTACAGCTTTCCGGTTTTGCGGGAAAAGTCCGCTGGCTACCAGATACTTCATGTATGGCAGCTTGTGTTCCAAACTGACAACCAGCTTGTACTTGCCAACAGCCTTGACCCCCAATGAACTTGGCTTTTTCTTGCCAGCCACTACCGCATCAGCATTCTTGATCCCATCATACAGGTTCCCTTGCTGGGAAGCAGTCTTAGGATCCAGAGTCCGCTGCCAGGCATAAACAAAGTCCGCCGCGGTTACCTGATCACCATTTGACCAGCGCGCGTTCTTGCGCAAGTAGAAGGTCCAGGTCAAGCCGTCTTTTGAAACTTTTGAGGACTTAGCAACGCCCGGAGTCAGCTTGGAATTTGCGTCCAGGTTGTACAGGCCTTCCATTACATTGTTGAGTTGTTCCCCGCCAGTGGTATCCACCACCTTGGACGGATCCATTGTTTCGATCTCTGAGGTAGTCATCCAGTTAAGCTGGGACTTCAGTTTAGCTTTGGAAGCTGAGGATGAGCTGCAGGCTGACAAAGCACCAGCAGTTAAGGTTAATGACGCTACGACTAATAATTTATGCAATTTGTTCATGATCTTCTTCTCTTTCTTTGTTGCTTTTGCTACTCGGTTTACGCGCGGAAAAAATATTTTACTTGCCCAAAGGGGCAATAATTCGCGCTGAAGCTGTTGCAATCAAAGAAATAGAATTTGCTCTCAAGATTGAACTAAATTTTGCCTTTACCTGTCATCTTTTGGATGCCTCTCTTTCATTTTCTTTTAAGATACTACCCATGTTACTAGATTTAGATTAATTTTCAAGACTTTTTCAAAAAAGTTTATTTTCTTTTTTGCCAGATTCGATTTAAAAGAAAAAGGCACCGAAGCACCTCATTATTTTATTATCTTATTTGCTTTCACTCGCAGCGTAAGCATTCTTGAAGTCATTGGCTGAACCAGTAAAGACTACGCCATGAACATTTGGTCTGATCATCCAGGCCTGGCTTAAGTGGAAGAGCGGCGTAATCCCCTGCTCTTTTGCCAGAATTTCTTCAGCCTTGGCCAGCTCCTGCAGCCGCTTTTTATCACTGGAAGCACTGTTTGAAGCATCAACAATCTTGTCGTAAGCAGAATTGTTCCAGGAGCCAAAGTTGTAAGTCTGGCCGCTGTGCATGTACTTTAGGAATTCGTAAGGATCTGCCGCGTCAGTCGTCAGACTCATGAAGCAAAGCTCATAAGTCCCATTCATTAAGTGACTGATCCGGTTAGTCTTTGGCAGGCTCTTCACGGAAACGTTAATCTTGTTGCCAAAAGCCGCCTTTAAAGCACTTTGCAGGTACTCGACCGCCTTTTTGCTCATATCATCGTCATCACCCATGATCGTGAAGGCGATAGACTTTTTGCCCAGCTTCTTCAGAGCTGCGGCAAAATATTTTTGCGCTTGCTTCTTGGAGTACTTGCTGTATTTAGCCGCGTCAGTCTGGCTTACAACGTATTTGGCAAAATTCTGTCCGCCAATTGCCATGCTGGCTGAGCTCATGGTCTGGGCAGTCTTATTGTAGCTGCCTTCTGTATTGACCAGGGCCTGGCGGTTGATAGCGATGGAAATTGCCCGCCGCAGGTCGGCGTTCTTGAAGATGGTCACCTTCTTGATGTTGTAGTTCAGGTAGTAGGTGTTGTCCTGGTCACGCACAGTATAGCCGGCACTCTTCTTTAGCTGGCTTGCCGCGGAAGTATCAAGCAGAGCCGCGTCGAGCTTTTTGCTCTGATAGAGGTTGTAATCAGTTGACGCCGTTTTCTCAACATTGTAGTTGACGGTTTGCAGCTTAACAGCTTGCTTGTCCCAGTAGTACTTGTTCTTGACCAGTTTCCAGGTCAGGTTTGAACCAGTCCAGCCCTTTTGAACAAAAGGTCCGTCATAGTACTGATATTTCGAAGCAGTGCCGTACTTTTTACCGAACTTTTCAACGGCAGTCTTGCTGACCGGGTACATCCCGCTAGCAACGGTTGTCTTGAAATAAGGCACCGGGTGAACCAGCTTGACAACGAGCTTATATTTGCCAACGGCTTTTACCCCCAGACTTGACGCTGACTTCTTGCCTTCAGTGATGGCGACCGCGTTCTTGATCACCTGGTACTCTGTCGTATTTCCGGCGCCAGTCTTTGGATTGACCGCCCTTTGCCAGGAATAGACAAAGTCTTGGGCTGTAACCTTTTCACCATTTGACCAGTAAGCATTCTTCCGAAGAGTAAATGTCCAAGTCAAGCCATCTTTAGATACCGCCGCTGTTTTGGCTATCCCTGGCTTAACCTTGCCATTTTTCCCAAGGCGGAAAAGGCCTTCAAATGTATTAGTCTCTTGCTCACCACTGGCTGTATCCACAGTGGTGTTGGGATCCATAGTTTCAATTTCTGACGTGGTCATCCAGCTGATCGACTTTTGGTAAGTCGTCTTGCTGCTGGCGCTGCTGCTTCCGCAAGCGCTAAGAGTAGCCACAACGACACTAGTAATTACCATGGGAATATAGTTCTTCTTTTTCATGTGATTTAGTCCTTTTCTTTTGATTGATCTGCTGCTTTCTTTAAAAGTCGCGGCACAATCGATCGGTTGAAAAGACCCGCTTCACCATGAATTTGACTATCTCAATTTTACTTTCATTATTGACTTCCATCCTTCACTTTTGTTTTTTGAGATAGTTTTATTATACTAAGACAAATTAGAATGTAAAGATCTCTTTTAATTTTCATATCATTTTTTGCCAAAAACTTTTTTTTTAAATCCAGGATAAAGTTATTCCCTTTTCAGCAGAAAAAAGACTGACAAAATTAATTGCCAGTCTCTTTCGTCTATTCCGGGAACTCTTCCCGCTGCATTTTTTCGGTGATCTTGTTCAACATTTCATTGATTCCCATTACTTTATCAGCAAAGCCCCGGCCAAAGTCATCTGCCAGTCTGTCTTTGAGCAGCTTTACTGAGTCCGGGTCCTGCTCATTTATATCTAAACCGTAGTAGTAGTTGGCCACCTTGTTTAAAAAGGGAATCATCCTCAGCGTCTTGATAACTGCTGGTCTGCCATTGTTATACTTTTCAGCATCTGCTTGTGACGCTTCTTCGGTTGACACGCTAGCGGACCATTCAAAATAAGCTTCATCGATTCCGATAGTCACCACGCTGTAGCTGTTGCTTAAATCTTCCTCATACCAGAACTTATGCCGTTCTGTATCACCATCTTCTTGCTCATTATAGCCAGGTATGCCTTGTCTGAACATCCCTTGGACAATTACCAGCTTATTAGTCAGCAGATCATCGTAGAGCTGAGCCAAGGTTTCCACCCTGGTCCATGAAGCCCTTTCCAAGAGTTCAGGTTTATGACGCATGTTCCGGATAGTCTGATATGGTATGCCTGTTATATTAGCTAATTCACCGACATTTACGTCTTCCAGAAGCAGGGCCTTTTTTGCATCTTCCAGTTCATTCATCCTTGAAGCACTGATCCTTATATGTGAGTAATGTCTTTGCCGCATGCTTTCCCGCCTCAAAAATAGTATCTAAGCCATATTTTACCATCTTAGATTACATTGAGCGGTGCAATTGAGCGCATATTTTTTCAAAAATACCTATTTCACCAAATTCAGCTTTTTGTTAGCCGCGACGATCTTCTCCTTCAAGAATACGGCAAGAGGCTCATCCAGACTGTAGTCACCGCAAATCACATGAGTAAGAGACTTCATGTCACTTGTTTCACCTTCCTCTTCTCCCTTTCCGTTAATGATGATCACAGGGCATTGGCCAGGCAAAATAAGATCAGGGTATTTAGTGCTACGGAATTGGTGAACAACCTTTACCGCCTTGCTGCCATATGGATTAAAGCCGCACAAGATTACCGCTCCGCAATCTTCATCGAAGTAATCTTCACCGATCAGTCTGAACATCGTCATGTCCATCTTAGACGTGCAATAACGGCCAAGGAGGCCAAGATTGTCGCTTTCTTTTGCCATCCGCAACGAGTAAAAGTGCTTCTTCTCATCTTCATCCAGCACAACAACTTGGGCAAGCGGGCCATTAACCTGATCTTGCTCACATCCTGCCGTGTTCAGCAGCACCTGAGACATTTTCACGTCTGGGAAAAGAGCCTGGAGCACCCACATGGCAGTTTCATCATTCTTGAAGACCGTGCAAAACACTTCGTCATTGCTCATCCCTTGGTAATTAGTATTTTCCATATTATATTTTTCCTTTGCTCATATAGCAACCACAAGATTTTTTCTCAGCAAGTTAATTTAAGCACTTTCAAGAAATCCCGCAAAGTCCTGCTTTTTCGGAAAGGAAAAGCCCGCGCAAACGCGCAGGCTAAGCAACCAAAGCAAAAAGCAATTTACTTTCTTCGTCAGAATCTGTCAAAAATGGTATTCGTCTTCCCGCTCAAAAATTTGGCTCCATCTCGCGGAAATGAACTTTGCGTAGAGCAAGCTTGGCAGGCCGTAGCATCCCAGCGCGTATGCGTCATTTGCTTCAACCATCCTGCTCTGTCCGTCTTTGCAGTAGCAAATATCGACGCTGCAGGCAGCTGGACGGTCTGGCCACTTTCTGAATTCTGTCATTAGCTCATCCAAAAATTCTACGTCATAGTGATAACGATAACCCTGGTAATTAAGGTCCGATACCGAGCCGTATGGCCGAACGTCAATAATCCGGTCATACATGATGAAGCAGCGCCATTCGGCAAGAATGTCTATTGGCTCGCTTACCAAGATCTCGTAGTCTTCCATTGAATTGCCGCAGCCGATTAAATCGGCTGTATTTCGGATGATTTTCCCGGTAAAAGCCTTATCCTTAACCGGCTTGATAAAGTAGCCTGCCGACCACTTTTTCTCATCGCTGGAAAAACTGTTTATCGTATCCCGCCAAATCTTTCTCTTTAACAATGGCTTCAATCTTTCCGGATAGCAGTCCATATAAGTTGGATGACCGAATTTTTTAAAGATCCATTGGCATTGCTCGATATAGTCTAGCACTATGTCCTCTGGGCAAATTTTTTCCTCAATTTCGTCTATAAAGTGATATGGCACGATCTCCGCGCCTAATTCCCGGAAACCATACATCGCTGTAGCGATATTAATACTGTGCGGCACATCAAGATTCATTTCCTTGTCGCGCCTAACCCTCATCCAAACTTTCATTGCCATCTCCATTTTTCATAAAAAAACGCCTCCCGGATTTCCAGGAAGCGTTCCCCTACATTACGCCAATCAAAAGCAAACTAATCAGCAGGGCCAAAGTAAAGCAGATACCGATCAGCCAGCCCAGGATCTTAAAAGATACCTTGAGCAAAAAAGCGGCGATCGCCACCGGCACGGCCACAATAGTTAAAAATATCAGTAAGATCAAAAAAGATATCGTAAACATGATAATTCCCCCAACTTGTGCTCTATCCCCTAAATACAAGTTAAAGGTAACCCAAGCCGGCGCGGCCTGTCAACCTTCTTGCTCTCAGCGGATGCTTCTGCCCAGCTTTCCCCAGGCAGCTGCCTCAAAAAAATTAAGAAAACATCTCTTCTACTATCTCATCATGCAGCTTGTTGATCCGCTGGCTGGTCTTTTGCCAGTTGTACTCGCCATGCTGCTTGTTCCGGTAGGCGTAAAGCTGGGCCTCATTGATATACTTCAAGGCCAGGTCCCAGCGTTGCTCTGTCCCCCAGCCTCTGGCATAGCACAGGGCCAGGCGGTAGTCAATCTCAGCAATCAAGTCTTCGTCGCCTTCCTGCAAGACGCTTTCCGCCATGCTGTAATACTGAAAGGCAATCTGGTCGTTTCTCTTTACAAAATTGCCAAAACGGAAAGCATCCCCCAGCTTATAGAAGGCATTTGGATTGCCAGCCAAAGACGCTTGCGTAAAGTAGTAAAAAGCCTGCTCCTGGTCGGCTTCACCAACCCGGCCAAAGGCATAGATGTAGCCTAAATTGCACATGGCCTGGGAATTGCCGTAGTCAGCTGCCTTCTTATAGCACTCAAGGGCTAGTTCATAGTCCCCCTGCCGGTAGGCTACCGCCCCCCGGTCCAGCCAGGTCGCGCCAATTTTATCCATCTCAACGAATTTATCTTTATCCGAAAATGCCATCTTTACCGCCAACCTTTCTAAAAATTAACTAAGAGCCAGCTCCTTGACCGGATACGCGATCGGCTGAGTGGAAGTCTCATAAGCCGGCAAGCCGTGCATGGCGCGGTAGATCGCCCGCTCAATTGAAGACAGGCCCGCCGAATCCGCGATTGCCAGCCGCTTGGCATACTTGCGCAGGGCCTTGCTGGTTGAGTGCTTGTTCAAGTTCTGCACCATGACCGTTACGTCAGCCCGCTTCAGCGCGTGCTTGTAAAAAGATTCCGTATCAGAAAACTTAAAGGCATCAATCACCTTGCAGCGTCCGTGGTGCTCACCAACCATCTTTTGAATCTCCTGGCTGCGGAGCTCATTACCGATGACCACCGCCACGCTGCGGCCATGCAGGTCAAAATTCAAGGTCGATACGCTCTCATCTTTGTCCTTGTCTTCTTTTTCGCTCTTGGCCTTCTTTTCAGCCGGTTTTTCCTTCTTTGGACCTGCTTTTCCCTTAGTCTGGCTGACCCAACGGACGATCATGTTGCTGGGGCTGTTCTTATACCAGGCTAAATCGACGATGTCGCCTTCATGGACAAATCCTGTCTCGGTTTGCCCGGCATCAATGATCGCCGGCACCTCATAGCGGTCAATGCCCGCGCAATCGCTTAATCTCTCGCCCATGGCGCTGTGGCTGACGTACAAGTCGCCAGCGGCATCTCTTTCCACGACCCCATATGACAAAGTCGCGATATTAGACGGCAAATTGCCTGCTTCCACGATCCGAACCACCCGGGGCGGTTGGCAGCTCGGGTCCAGTTCAACCAGGTCGCCATTTTCAACATTCAGATTTTTGACAGCCAGCTCATTGATCTCGCTGACCAGGTCCCCTTGTTCGGTATAAAAACTCCCGCCTTTCAGCGCCCGGGAGAAGCGGCAGAGCTTGTGGCCAGCACTGATTTGGTAAGGGATGCTGGCTGTTGGCTCTTCATGGCGGATAATCTTGACTTGCTTTCTGTCCTCTGCTTCTGCTAAGTCCCCGCCGCTGTCCGCCTCTTCGATGGCGTCTGAATCATCAGAATAATCTTCCTCATCGCTTGCTTCGTCTTCCTCATTATCATCATCAAGATCGACTCTGGCCAGGGCCAGGAGGTTTTCAATCGCGACTGCTCCCAAGCGCAGGGAAGTACTGCTGTCATCCAAAGCATCTAGGATGTTCTGTACTTGCTCACGATAGTCTAAATAGTATTCTTTCATCTTTTTATACCCTTTCATTTTTGAATTCGCATTCCACGTCTATTCTTATTATCGCAATCTTTTGAAAAAATGACAGGGCATATGCGAAAAAAATTGGGGAAAAGGGCAAAAAATGCTCTTTTCCCTTAACAGTAAGCCTTTACTGTAAATTTGTTTTTGCGGCCTTGATCACCCGGGCTACATTTTCACTGGTCCGGGCTAAATTTTTCCCTCCGCCGGCCAGAGCTTCCGGCAAGCTGCAGACACCAGGCAGGATGCCAAAAATTGCCGTAAAGCCAGCATCATACAAGCTGTCAATTCCGTCTCCGACCTGGCCGGCCAAAGCAAAGACGGGGATGCCAAACTTCTTGGCAACCTGGGCCACGGCATATGGAGTCTTGCCAAACTTGGTCTGGAAATCAATTCCGCCTTCACCAGTAAAGACGTAGTCAGCATCCCGCATCTTTTCAGCTAAATGGCTTTCCTCAATCACAATCTGGGCACCGGCTTTCATCTGGCACTTGCTGAAGGCCAAAAAGCCTGCGCCAAGGCCGCCGGCTGCCCCGCTGCCTGGCAAATTTTCAATATCTTTCCCAACTTGCTCCTTGATCACAGCCGCGTAATGGTGGAGATTAGCATCAAGCTTTTGGACCATCTCCTTGTCAGCTCCTTTTTGCGGGCCGAATACCGCCGAAGCTCCGTTTGGTCCAGTCAAAGGATTGGTCACGTCGCTGGCCAGGATAATCTCTGCTTCTTTTAAGCGGAGATCCAAGCCGCTGGCATCAATTTTGGCTAGCTCCCCTAAACTTCCTCCGCCAAAGGGCAAGTCTTTGCCATTTTTATCTAAAAACTTGACCCCCAAAGCCTGGGCCAGACCAGCTCCGCCGTCATTAGTCGCGCTGCCGCCCAAGCCCACGATAACCTTTTTGACGCCCCGCTTTAACGCGTCAAGCACCAGCTCCCCGGTCCCAAAAGTGGTCGCCGTCATTGGATTCCGGTCCTTTTTCTCAACCAGGCCCAGGCCACTGGCCGCGGCTGTCTCGATCACCGCGCATTTTCCGTCATTGATCAGTCCGTAGCTGGCCAAGACCCTTTTGCCGTCTGGGCCGGTAACCTCCTTTGCAACTTTTTCACCAGGTACACAGGACAATATTGCATCTACCGTTCCTTCCCCGCCATCCGCCATGGGAACCTGGACTACTTCGGCATCTGGAAAGACCCGCTTGATCCCCTCGGCTATAGCCTGGCAGGCCGCTTTGGCTGACAGGCTTTCCTTGAAACTGTCGCTGGCTGTAATAAACTTGAGCATTTTTCTGCCCCTTTCATTTTTTCAATATTCAGCTCTATTTTAGCGCTTCTCGCTGGATTATCAGTATAATTAAATGAAAAGAGTTTTGGATAAAGAATAAGGAGCCCTATGGAAACCAAGAAATACCTCTCCCTCATCGACCGGGAAATGGCCCAGATGCCGGACTTCGTCAAGGAATACCAGCTGGAAACCCGCCACTCTCTGACCACCAGCTACCAGTACCTGACCGAAATCCGCCGCTTTTTCTCCTGGCTGATCTCTGAAAATTTAACCCAGGCCGAAAGTCCCAGCCAAGTTAAGCCGAGCGACCTGGAAAAATTGAGCCGCAGCGACGTCATGCTCTACCTGGACAAGCTGGAGCACAGCAAGAACAAGCAGGGCCACCTCAACTCCCCAACAACCGTCAACCGGTCCCTCAACGCCCTCAGATCCTTGTACAAGTACCTGACGACCACCGCTGACAGCAACAATGGCGAGCCTTATTTTGACCGCAATGTCATGCTCAAGATCAACTCGCTTCCTTATACAAGCACCTTGAACTACCGGGCCCATGCCCTGGAAGCCCATATGTATACTGGCGACTTAAAATACCAGTTCATGGACTTTTTAGACCAAAAATTTGCTGGTCTCTGCAGTGGGCGCGCTCTTTCCTCTTTTAAGCAAAACAAGGAACGGGACATGGCCGTTATCGCCTTGATCTTAGGCACCGGGATCCGGGTTTCTGAATGCGCCGGCGTTGACATGAAAGACCTCAACTTAAAAGAGGCAACTTTAGACGTCACCCGGAAAGGCGGGCAAAGAGACTCAGTGCCGGTTGCTGACTGGACCCTGCCCTACCTGAAAAAGTACCTGGCAATCCGGGCTGACCGCTACCAGGCCCCAAACAATAACAAGGCCTTTTTCTTAACCAGCTACCACCAGGAATGCCGGCGGATGACGACCAATGCCATTGAGAAAATGGTTGGCAAGTATTCAGCCGCCTTTGGCCACCCCCTCACCCCCCACAAACTCCGCCACACGGTTGCTTCTGAACTCTACCAAGCGACCAAAGACCAGGTCATGGTGGCCCAGCAGCTGGGGCAAAAAGGTACCTCAGCCACTGACCTCTACACCCACGTTGACCAAAGAGAACAGCGGGCCGCCCTCAATGCCAGCGCCAAACAAAACAAGTCCTCCTCTGATTAGAGAAGGACTTATTTTCGTCTTTTGCTAGTTATTTTCTTCTATGGTAAAAATTTTATTTTTAGTCAGCCAGGTGCTTGTTCTTGTAAACCAGCTTGCCGCTGACAAAAGTCAAGGCAGTCATGCCGTAGACTTCCTGGCCGGTGAAAGGAGTGTTGACCCCCTTGGACAGGTAGTCTTCCTCGGCAATCTTTTCGGCGTGATCCAGGTCAAAGACGGCCAGGTCAGCTTCCTTGCCCGGAGCCAGGACACCAGCGTCAAGGCCAAAGAGCTTGGCTGGCTGGTAGCTCATCAGATCTAGAAGCAGACTCAGATCCATCTGTCCGCTCTTGACAAACTTGGTGTACAGGCAGGCAAAAGCCGTTTCGTTGCCGATGATCCCGAAGGCGGCCTTCCGCATATCGCCGGCCTTTTCTTCCCGGCTGTGCGGGGCGTGGTCGGTCGCGATCAAGTCGATCGTCCCGTCCAGCATCCCTTCAATCAAGGCAAACTGGTCTTCCTTTGACCGCAGAGGCGGGTTCATCTTGTAGTAGCCGTTGTTGCCGTCGATCTCCTCTTCGCTCAAAAGCAGGTGGTGAGGAGCAGCTTCAGCGGTGACGTTGATCCCGTATTCCTTGGCGATCCGGATCAGTTCCACGCTCTCCTTGGTGGAAACGTGGCAGGCGTGGTAGTGAACGCCGGTAGCTTGGGCCAAAACCAGGTCTCTGGCCAGCTGGGCTGATTCACTGACCCCCAGGATGCCTGGCAGTCCGAGTTCTTCAGCCTTCTTGCCGGCATTCATCACCCCGTGATGGTAAAGGGAGTCATCTTGAATGTGCTCGCAGATGGCCAGGCCAACCTTGGCTGCTTCTTGCATTGCTTCGTACATGGTACCGGCTTGCTGGATGCCATGGCCATCATTGCTGAAGGCAAAAGCTCCTGCTTCTTTCAAGGCAGCCATGTCAACGACTTCGTCACTGGTCAGATCTTTGGTAATAGCCCCGTATTGCTTCAAGTGCACGCAGCTGTTGGCTTCGTTTAAAGCAACTTGCTTTTCAAAAGTTTCCAGGTTATCTGGCACCGGGTCAACATTTGGCATGGTGCAGACCGTGGTGAAACCGCCCCGGGCTGCTGCTTCAGACCCGGTCTTGATGGTTTCCTTGTAGGTAAAGCCAGGTTCTCTGTAGTGTTCGTGGATGTCCACCAGACCAGCTGTCAAAAGTTTGCCCTTTAAGTCGTAGACTTCAGCACCCTCTTCCGGCAAGTCCAGACCGACCGCCTGGATCTTGCTGCCGGAAAGCAAGACGTCTTCTTTGGTGAATTCGCCTTCTTGGTAAACCAGACCGTTTTTCAGCAAAATGGCCATTATTCAAGGCCTCCCAACTTGCGGCCGCGCAAAACGGCTTCGATCATGGCCATTCTGACAAAGACCCCGTTGTGCATTTGCACAGCGTAGCGTGACTTAGGTGCTTCAACCAGGTCGCCGTCCCATTCAACCCCGCGGTTGATTGGACCCGGGTGCATGATGATGGCGTCATCCTTAAGCATGTCGTAGCGGCGTTGGTTTAAGCCATAAGCAGCGTTGTAGTCCTTGGCGTCAAAAAGCTGTTCAGTCTTGGCTTCTTCCCCGTTGTGGCGTTCGTGCTGAACTCTGAGCAGCATCAAGACGTCAAGTTCTGGAATTTCATCGTCAATATTCTTGACATAAGTGCCGTACTTGCTGAATTCTTCAGCGTCGTACCAGTATTCTGGACCTGAGAAGTAGACTTCAGCGCCCAGGGTGTTCAAGATTTCCATGTTTGACCGGGCAACCCGGGAGTTGGTCAAGTCGCCCACGATCATGATCTTCAAGCCGTCGAAGTGGCCGAATTCGTTGTAGATGGTCATCATGTCCAGCATGCTTTGGGATGGGTGCTGGCCGGAGCCGTCACCAGCGTTGACCAAGCCCATTTGCAGGTGCTGGCCTTCCTTTGGGTGGATGATTTCGTTGTAGTAGGCGTTTTCCGGGTGTCTGATGACGCTGAGTTCGATGCCCAGGGAAGCCATAGTCAGTTCAGTGTCATAGAGGTTTTCCCCCTTGTTGACTGAAGAGTGGGATGGGTCAAATGGGATAACCGTAAGGCCCAGCCGCCTTTCAGCAACTTCAAAGCTGGTGTGAGTCCGGGTTGAGTTTTCAAAGAACATGTTGGTGCAGAAGATTGGCCGGCTCAAGGCTGGTACTTCCCCGCCGTTCTTGAAGTATTGGGCTCTTTGCAGCAGGTGCAATACGTCATCGGCGCTCAATTGTTCAACACTGACAAAGTATGGCAGGCGAAGCAAGTTATCTTGCTTGTCTTCAGTTGCGACAACGACTTGGTTTTCGGTAACAGTGGTCATGATGATTTGGCATCCTTTCGAAAATAACTTAAGCAAAAAGACCATTTTAAACACTCAGTCTCCGTGTCTAAAATGGTCTCTCAAAGTCTGCTTAAACTGCCCGGGAAGCTTTCTCCCCGGCCTTCTTGCCAATCCGAATGTTTGCCAAGAAATCTTTGTTTATGTCTGAAATTTGAGCTGCCTTCTTAGCCTCACGGGACTAAATTTAAAGGTCATTCATATGTTTCCTTAACTATAAAGACTTTTGCCAGGCAAGTCAAGCCTTTTTAACAAAAAAGCAGGTAATTTTTTAAAAGGCAAAGTTTAAAACTATTTTCAACCGCTTTCGCACGTGTTTGCGGTATAATCTACCTAAGGAATCGACAGACATGTGTTTTGTTAGACTGACAGGAGGAATTCATCCATGAAGTTTACGAAATTGTTGAAAACACGCAAATCCGTCCGGACTTATTCGGGCAAGCCTGCTGGCAAGAAGCAGGTAAAGAAGATCATTGAAGCAGCTGAACTGGCGCCAGTTGCCCGCGGCTTATACGAAAATTACCAGCTGACGGTCATTTCTGACCCGAAGATTTTGAAGGAGATCGACCAGGAAGCCGCCATGATGTTCGGCGACTTGGAATCCCATCCCTTGTACGGGGTACCAACCTTGATCCTTGTTTCCGCAAAAGAGCGGGATGAAATGGCCTATGCCAGTGCCGGCATTATTGCCCACAACATGGTTCTGGCCGCTGAAAACAAGGGCCTGGGGGCCTGCTACCTCTTTGGCGCGGCAGCTGCTCTGGCTGCTCACCCGGAAACAGTCGTCAAGCTTGACCTGCCAACTGGCTTTTTGCCGATCTGCGGGGTCGGCGTCGGGGAAACTGAAGAAGAATTGACCATCCGCGACCAGAAGATGGACCGGATCGGGATCAACGAAATTTAACCGGCGAAAGCTGAACTAACAAAGCGCGAGAGGGCAAACTGCCTGCTCGCGCTTTTTATTTGATGATTTCTTCTGGTGAAAGGCGCCGGTAGCGGTCCAGAATCTGGCTGATTTCTTCCGGGCTCTCCTGCATCCCCCGCTGCACCCACAAGGTAAAGATCGTGGCCAGGCCACCAAAAACCAAGCGGCTGGCATAGGGCTGCTTGATGGCCGGGTGGGCCAGGTTGGCCCGGCGTTTAGCGAAAACATCAGCCATGACTTCCTGCAGCCGGTACTCTGTCCGCTGGACCAGATCACTTTTAAAAAAGACCGTGACCAGGTCTTCATTCTCTTTAATATAATCCAGCAGGCGCAGGATGCTCTCTGTTGAAAAAAGCTCTGCGCCTTCCCCGCTATCGCTTTCTTTCAGCAGCTCTTGAATGCCGGCAAAAAAGTCAGCCTCCGTCTGCCGGAGCAGGTCTTCCTTATCCAGATAGTTCAAGTAGAAAGTCCCACGGTTGATCCCGGCTTTTTGGCAGAGCTGGCTGATGGTCAGCTGCTGAAAACCGCTGACTGGCACCAAGTCAATCAAGGCCTGGCGGATCTTGGCCTTGCTGGCCGTTTTTCTGCTCTTTTTTGGCAATTGAAACCTCCAAAAGAAAAAATCCTTAAATCAACAGATTGTTTATTTTTGCTCATTAATTTTAGCTGATTTTTGTGTAAACTGCTAGTCAGACACATCAGAAAAAGGAGGACATTATGGCACTCATTGAAGTGAAGCATAACACGAAAACCTATCAGTCCGGTGACACGACGGTTTACGCCAACCGGGACATCAATTTTGCAATCGAAAAAGGCGAGCTGGTCATCATCCTGGGCAGCTCCGGGGCCGGCAAGTCGACCTTGCTCAACATCCTTGGCGGGATGGACACCAACACCAGCGGTGACGTCATCGTCAACGGGCAAAATATCGCCAATTACAATGCCAAGCAGCTGACTGCCTACCGGCGGACCAACATCGGCTTCGTCTTCCAGTTCTACAACCTGATTCCAAATTTAACGGCCAAGGAAAATGTCGAACTGGCTTCTGAAATCGTCAAGGACGCCATGGATCCGGTCGAAGCCTTGACTGCCGTTGGCCTGGAAAAAAGAGTCAACAACTTCCCGGCCCAACTCTCCGGCGGTGAGCAGCAGCGGGTGGCCATTGCCCGGGCAGTTGCCAAAAAGCCGGCGCTCTTGCTCTGCGATGAGCCAACCGGTGCCCTTGACTACCACACCGGCAAGCAGGTCCTTAAGATCCTGCAGGAAATGAGCACGGTCCACGGGTCAACGGTCGTGATCGTCACCCACAACTCTGCCCTGGCCCCGATCGGCAACCAGGTCCTGCACATCCACGACGGCCAGATCGTCAAACAGGAAAGAAATGACCACCCGGCCGATATTTCCTCGATTGAGTGGTGATCATCATGAAAAAGAAAATGCTTTGGAAAGATGCCGGCCAGGCCATTACTCACTCTTTTGGCCGCTGGATCGCCATCCTGCTCTTAATGGCCGTCAGCGCCTTTGCCCTCATTGGCTTGAAAATGACAGGCCCCGACATGCGGCAGACCGCGACCAGCTTTTTTGACAAATATGAATTAGCCGACGTTTCCGTCATGTCAAACTATGGCCTGGACAAGACCGACCGGAAAATTATCAAAAATCAGTCCGGAGTCAAAGAGGCAGCTTTTGGCTACCTGCAAGACAGCCGGGTTTCCGGTAAAAATACTGACCTCAGAATCTATTCAATCAGTTCTAAAGTCTCAGCCAGCCAGTTAGTCAGCGGCCGGCATCCCAAGAAGAACAATGAAATTGCCCTCAGCTACCTGCTGAAAGGCAAATACAAGCTGGGCCAGACGATCAGCTTGAAAACGCCGGGCAATTTGAAAGAAAAGAAATTCAAAATCACTGGTTTTATCAGGTCCAGTGAAAGCATCGACCGGACTAATATCGGCCAAACTACGGTAGGCGACGGGCAGCTGGACGGAGTGGCTGAAGTTGCCAAAAGTGCTTTTAAGCAAAACACCCCTTATGCCATCGCCCGCATTCGCTACAAGAAAACGGCAAGCATGTATGCCTACTCCAGCAAGTACCGCAATTACGTTGCGGATAAGCAGGAGCAGCTGAAAAAGGAGCTGAAGAAGCATGGCAAGAAGCGCTACAGCAGCTCAAAAAACAAATTACAAGAACAGGAAGACAAATTATCTTCTGCCAAGAAGAAACTTCTGGCAGCCCAGAAGCAGCTGAAAACGCAAGCTGCCGCCCTTCCTGCCGCCGGCCAAGCCTTGGTCAAGCAGCAAGAAAAGAAACTGACCAAACAAGCAAGTCAACTGGCTAAGCAGGAAAAGCAGTTAACAGAAGCCAAGCAAAGCTTAAAGCAAACTGGCAAGGTTGTTTACACGGTAAGTGACCGGTCCAGCAACCCTGGCTACGCGGTCTTTCAATCCAACTCTGAAAGAGTTGACATCTTGGCCAATGTCTTCCCGGTCCTCCTCTTTGCCATCGCGGCTCTGGTTTCTTTAACCACCATGACCCGCTTTGTCGAAGAAGAAAGAATCAGCATCGGGACTTTCAAGGCCCTGGGCTACTCCAACCGGGACGCGGCACTCAAGTTCGTCCTCTTCTCAGCTTCAGCCAGCCTGCTTGGCGTTGGCATCGGGGCAGCGGGCGGCTACACCTTCTTGCCGAAGATGATCTTTGAGGCCTACGCCGCCAACTCCACCATCAGCAATTGCCAGCTCCTCTTCAACTGGCAGATCTTGCTTGTAACAATTGTCATCGCCCTGGCCTGCACCACTGGCGCCGCCTTAATCGTCTTAAGACGGGACCTGGCTGAAAAACCCGCCTCTCTTCTTTTGCCAAAGCCACCGAAAAACGGGTCGCGGATCCTTTTGGAACGCTTCACCCCCCTTTGGAAACGAATGAGCTTCAACTACAAGGTTACCATGCGTAACCTCTTCCGCTACAAGAGCCGTGCCTTCATGACCATCTTCGGTGTGGCGGGCTGCTGCGGGCTCTTGGTCATGGGCTTTGGGATCCAGGACTCCTTAAACGGGATCAGCGAGATTGAATACAGCCGGATCATCACTTACGACCTGATCGCGGTTAAAAAGACTGCTTTGACTAACAAGCAAAAAGATAAGCTGGATTCTGCTTTGGCCAGCTCTTCTGTAAAAAAGCACACTTCTGTTCACTTTGAGGAATTGACCAAAAAGGCCGGAAGCGACGATACAGACCAGTCTATCTCTTTAGTCGTGCCTACTTCCGGGCAATCTTTATCCGGCTACATCAGCTTAAATAACCGGGCAAGCGGACAAAAGCTGACTTTAAAGGGCAGCGGCGCGGTTATTTCTGAAAAACTGGCCAAGCTGCTTAATGCCAAAGTCGGCAGCTACATCAAATTGAAGGATAGTGACGGCGACTACCATAAGATCAAGGTGACCGGGATCTGCGAGATGTACATCGGCCACTATGTCTTCATGAGCAAATCTGCCTACAAGCAGGCTTTTGGTGAAAAAGCCACGGCTAATGCCCAGCTGATTACTTTGAAAAAAGGCCAGTCTCTTTCCAAGTACTCCAGAAAGCTGATGAAGACTGGAGCAATCAAGGGGATCAACCAAAACACGAGCAACAAGGAAACCATTGATAACATCATGGGCAGCTTGAACAAGGTCATGATCATCTTGATCGGCATGGCCACCCTCCTGGCTCTGGTCGTTATTTACAACCTGTCTAACATCAATGTTGAAGAAAGAATCAGAGAACTGTCGACCATCAAGGTGCTCGGCTTCTTTGACAAGGAAACCACCCTCTACATCTACCGGGAAACGATCATTCTCTCCATTATCGGCATCCTCTGCGGCTACCTGGTTGGGATTGGCCTGCACAGCTTCATTATCAACAGCCTGCCGCCAGACAACGCCATGTTTGACCCGACTATGCTGGCAAGCAACTTCATCTATTCAGCCTTAATTCCAGCCGTGATCACGGCTTTAGTCGCCCTGGTCATGCACAAGAAGATCAAGTCCGTCAACATGCTGGACGCCTTAAAATCTGTCGATTAAGACAAAAACGGAACCAAGTGGTTCCGTTTTTTATATCTCTCAATCTCTATATCTGAAAAATATTGCTAAAAGCCAGTTACTGTCCGATTGTAGTAGACCAGGTGCTGCTTTTGACTGAGTGGATCAACCAGAATTTTAGTCACGGAGCAGTTGTCTGGTTCCAGAATCTGCAGACCCTGGCCGCCAGTAGCGTTAATGGCAAAAGATCTGACCGTGAAGCCGTGGGTCACCACCACGATCTTGTCTTCTGGATACTTCTTGCTGATCTCCTCCACGAATTCTGCCGTCCGCATCTCCACGTGGGCAAAGCTTTCCGCCTTTGGCGCAACTTGCACGTAGTCTTCCGTCACGTCATTAACCAAGGGAGAAAAGCAATTCGGGTATTCAGCCATCAATTCGCTGTTCTTTTGCCCGTCCCAGTCCCCGTAAGAAATCTCCAGCAAGCGGTCGTCTGTTTCAACCGGCAGGCCAGCCTTTTGGTTCAGAATTTCCGCTGTTTGCTTGGTTCTGACCAGGGGTGAGACGAAAAGGCGGTCAAAATTGCTGATATCAAACTGGTCAGCCAGTTTTTGTGCCTGCTCCTTGCCCAGGTCGGTCAAGTAGGTGTTGGGGGTATTGATGGTCCCCTGCTTGAGGCCTGCCTTATTGGCAAAGGTCTGTCCGTGCCGGATAAAGTAGAATGTGGTCATGCGCTTCCTCCATTGTTTGTAGACTTTTTTCTTTGCTAAAAAATATTATACCAAAATTAAAATTTTGTTGACATTTCTAATTTTCGCCTTATAATAAAATTAATCACACGAAAGGAGCGAAAAAATGTTTACTTTACAAAGCAATCAAATGCAAAACAGACTTTTTTCCTCCTCCCAGTCTTCTTCCACTTAAGAAGGCTGCAATTTGTGATGGCCTTCAGCACAGTTTAAAACAGTGAGGCCGAAACAACAACTCCAACATAACATCTCATGGCAAAGGGCACTCACGCAAAGCGGGTGCCCTTCGTTTTTTCAGAAAGGAATTCTTAACTTATGACATGCTACAACTTCGCGGCTGGTCCAGCCATGCTGCCGGTCGAAGTCATTGCCCAAATCAAACGCGACTTGCCAGATTATGCCCACAGCGGCATGAGCGTCATGGAAATCTCCCACCGGTCAGCTCTTTATAAGGATCTCTACGCGGAAACCAAGGCTGACCTTCTGGAACTCATGAAGCTGGACCCGGCAGAATACGATGTCCTCTTCTTGACCGGCGGGGCAACCCAGCAGTTCACCACGATTCCTTTGAACCTGGCCCGCAAGTACCACCGGATCGCGGTCGTGGACAGCGGCCACTGGGCCCAAAGAGCGGCTGAAGACGCGGCTAAGGTGCCAGGCCTCACTGTTGATATCGTAGCTAGTGCCAAGGACAACAATTACACGGCTGTTCCTAAAATTCCGACTGAATTTGACAAAGACTACGACTACCTCCACATTACCACCAACAACACCATCATGGGGACGGCCTACAGAGACGACCAGATTCCTAAAACCGACATCCCCTTGGTAGCCGACGCTTCATCCAATTTCCTGGGCCAGGAATACGACTTCAGCAAGTTCGCTGTCATCTATGCCGGAGCGCAAAAGAACCTGGCTCCTGCCGGCTTGACCGTTTTAGTCATCAGAAAGGACCTTTTGGTTAAGCACGATGACCTGCCAGGGTTCTTCGACTTCGCTACTGAAGCCAAGAAAGAATCAGCCTTGAACACCCCGCCAGTCTTCCAGATTTACGTGGCTGGCCTGGCCCTTAAGTGGCTCAAGGAGAAAGGCGGCGTGGCCGGCATTGAAGCCATCAACCAGGAAAAAGCCAAGCTCCTTTATGACTGCCTGGCTGAGTCCAAGAATTTTAAGAGCAAGGTTGATCCAGACAGCCGGTCAATCATGAACGTGCCTTTTGTCAGCGGTGACCCGGACCTGGACGCGGAATTTGTCAAAGAGGCAAGTGCCCACCAGCTCCTTAACCTGAAGGGCCACCGCTTAGTTGGCGGGATGCGGGCAAGCATCTATAACGCCATGCCGCTGGAAGGGGTAAAGGCCCTCTGCGACTTTATTAAGGATTTTGACGCCAAGCACTAATTTTTTGAAAGGATTCCCCATGTACCAAATTAAAACTTACAATGCCATTGCAAAAGAAGGCTTAGCCGAATTCGGCGACAACTACCGGATCAACCAAACTAACAATCCAGATGCCTACTTGATCAGATCAGTTGACCTCCATGACCACGAATTCCCGAAGAATTTGAAGGCAATCGCCCGCTGCGGGGCCGGCTACAACAACGTGCCTTTAGACAAGGCCCTGGAAAACGGGACTGTGGTCTTCAACACTCCAGGCGGCAATGCCAATGCCGTTAAGGAACTGGTTCTGGCATCTATGATCATCGCCAGCCGGAACATCGTGGCTGCCGCCAACTGGTCAGCTAACGCCAAGCCGGGCGCGGACATCACCCTGCGGACGGAAAAGGAAAAGACCAGCTTCAACGGGACTGAGCTGTTAGGCAAGACGGTAGCCGTAATCGGTTTGGGCCACATCGGCTCACTGGTAGCTAATGCCTGCCTTAACTTGGGGATGAAGGTTGTCGGCTACGACCCATACTTGACTGTTGAAGCCGCATGGCGTTTGTCAGACCATATCAAGCGGGCCACCAGCATCGCTGACGCTGTTAAGGACGCGGACTTTGTCACTGTCCACGTGCCAAAAAACGAAGAGACGACTGGCTTGATCGCTGACGCCAAGATCGCGCAGATGAAGTCAAATACTATCTTGCTCAACTTCGCCCGCCTGGGGATTGTCGACAACAAGGCTGTCGTTGAAGCCTTGGCAGAACACCGCTTGGGCAAGTACTACACCGACTTCAGCGATGCCACGATTTTGCACAACGACGACATCGTGATCATGCCCCACATCGGCGGATCAACGATTGAAGCGGAAATCAACTGTGCCCGGATGGCGGCCAAGGAAACCATTGACTTTTTGGAAACGGGGAACATCACTAATTCAGTCAATC